>DLTS01000048.1:0-53148 GCA_002501485.1 Acidimicrobiaceae bacterium UBA7830 | reverse complement strand
GTTGTAGTCGTAGTTGGTGCCACCGTGGTCGTTGTTGATTCGACCGTTGTTGAAGTTGCTGGCAACGGTGCCGAATCGGACGGTTCAACTGGTTCATCGCCACCCTCTGCAGTCGACGGAGGCAGTCCACTGTCGCTCGATGCCTCACTTCGCAACACTCCGTCCGCAGTGATCGGCTCAACAGATGATTGGTCTGCGATCAACACAAAGCTGCCGACCAAAATGACCCCACCAGCCGCAATACCCATCATCGAAAGCGCTGCTCGACGACCGATGCGACCAGCTGCCTGCAGTAGAGGGAATCCGGTCGATGGATCTGCGGCACCAAACTTTGCTTGTGCGCCCGGCCCGTTTCTAAAAGCTGAACTAGTTGACGTTGGCGGCGAGGCGGTCGTTGCCTGTGATGATGTTGAGCCATCTCCACCTACCCCGGTCGATACATCGGGATGGAGCAGGGCAACACGATCGAGGATCGAGGATCTGAGACCGATCGGTGCTGCAAATGCTGGTGCCGCACCAACGAGGGCGAGTGGAGCAAATCGACGGCGTGAACGCTCGCAGATATTGCACGCATCGATATGCCGCGACACTCGTTTGCGAAGCAATACGGTGAAGTCACCCGACCACCCTTTAAGGATGGCGTCGAGTTCGTCGCATTCCTTTCGGCCTCGACGCGCAACACAATATGCGCCAAGGCTGCGCTCAGTTCGTTCGCGCATCCGGTGAACAAGTCCGTAGCTTTGCTGCGCCGACACACCGAGCGCGTCTGCAAGGTCGTCTCCGCTCAGACCCTGGCGGACGCTGAGTTCAAGGACGAGTTGATCGCGAGCATCGAGACCTGAGGCTGCGGCCCGAACAAACTCGGCGAGCTCAGCACCTTCGAGTGCATCATCGACAGCATCGGAAGAGGAGGGGGTGGAGGGAAGCATTGCGTCATGCTCGGGAGCTGAAAAGTCGGTGATTGCTTGACGCGACCGTCGCCGCGACCGTCGGTAGACCTCGTTGCGAAGAATTGCGAAAAGCCATGGTTTTAGTCGTGATGGGTCGCGCAATTGACCAAGTCGCTCGGCTGCGAGTACGAAGACGTCTTGCACCATGTCGGATGCGTCGTCGCGGTTGTTTGTCATTGCCGTTGCGGTGTCGAAGAGTGACTGTCCGTAGCGGTCGTAGATCGAACCAAGTGCTGATCTGTCGCCGGCAAGGTACGACGACACCAGCTCGGCGTCGACTGCACCGTCGCTCGTGATCATGGGTTCGTCCATACGTTGGTCTCTCGGCGTGGTTCTTCATAGTCACCTGTCCAGAGCATGAAGAACACAGAATCTTTCAGAAAGTTTTCAATATTCTTGTCGAAATTACCTCGAGAATGCCGAAACTTTTTAGGTCGTGGCAGGCTGGGCGGGTGAAAGCCCTCATTCAACGAGTCGAAGAGGCAGCGGTAGACGTCGTTGACGGAGACTCAAGGAACCGCGTGGGCAGTATCGGAAGAGGCCTTTGCGTGCTTGTTGGGGTGACTCACGGTGACACGATTGCCGATGCCGAACGAATCGCAGAAAAGATTTCTCATCTTCGAGTGTTCGATGACGATGATGGCGTAATGAATCTCTCAGCTACCGAGGTTGGTGCTGAATTGCTTATCGTGTCGCAGTTCACGCTGTACGGAAATATGGCGAAGGGTCGGCGGCCGAGCTGGATTGCCGCTGCTCGTCCAGAGGTGGCTGAACCCTTGATTGGCTATCTCGTGGCTCAATTCCGTGATCGTGGTTTTCGCGTTGAAACCGGCCGTTTTAGGACGGAGATGAAGGTGTCGATTGTGAACGATGGTCCGGTGACGGTGACCGTCGAGTCGGCATCATCGGGATGATGACGAGCAGTAACGCAGCAACCGCAAATGGTGCACCGCCAATACGGGTGTAGAGCGTCGTTCCTGTACGACGCATTGGTTTGGAATACAACACGGTTTGTTCGCTGATATCGCTTTGTTCAAGCACATTGCCAGAGGGATCTACGGTGGCCGAGAAGCCGGTGGGTGCAACTTGGATCACCCATCGACCGGTCTCGACTGCTCGAAGCTTGCTCGAAGCAACCTGCTGGCTTTGGACGATTGTCCACGTGTAACTCGCCCCGTTAGTCGGATTGATAATAATCTCTCCTCCCGAGGTGACCGCCTCACGACCGCGGCTTCCGAAAAACACCTCCCAGGAAATCACGACTCCAAATGTGGCAACCCCCTTGACGTCGACGACGGCAGGACCTTTTCCAGAGATTGCGTCTTTCGGGATGAGCCCCGTCGGGGCTCCCAGAGATTCGAGCAGCGATCGAAATGGGATGTACTCCCCAAATGGCACTTTGATGACCTTGACGTACCGATCGACGACGTCACCGTCGGGCATGATGACGTATTGAGCGTTGACAAAGTTGCCGGTCTCACCGTCGTAGACAAACTCAGCATCTTCGGTAACGCCGACGACAAACGGCACATTAAGACGCGAGGCTTCGGCGCGAACGAGGTCTGCAACAAAGCTTTCAGCAAACGGCTGTCGATTGACGTCTATCGCATTTTCAGGCCACAGCACCATGTCGACGTCGCCGACCTGGACGAGTTGGCTTGCAGCAAGATGCGCATTCGTTACATCGATCGAAGGCACGTCAAGGGCGCGTTTTCCTTGTTGACCACCCCCTTGCACTGCAGCAACCGAGACAGGGGCAAGGTCGGTACCAGACGGTGCGACGAGAGCAGTGGCGAAGAGCATGGCCAATGTCGCAAACATCCACATTGATGTGCGAAGTAGGCCGGTCGAGTGTCGACGGGTTACAACGAGTTCGGAGATCATCGCTCCGATTGCAAACACCGTGATGGTTAGCAACGGCACGCCCCCAAGTCGGGCGATCGGAAGGAGTGGCCCACCTGCCTGACCGATGCCGAGCGTTGCGAGTGGGATTCCGCCGAATGGCATGACGAGCCGCGTCATTTCGACGAGTGAGTGTGCACCAACTTTCCCAAACCGTGAGGGTGTCGCAACAGCGGCGGCGAACGCATGCAGCACCGCAAAAAACAGAACTGCAGCGACGTAACCGGGTGCGGTGAGGAAATACATCCACGCAGTGGTCGGTCCAAACCAAGTAATTCCGAACAGCAATCCCAGTACCCATCGCTCTTGCCAGCGGTCTGCTCGAAGCGAGAAAAAAATCGCCGCCCCTGCCAATGCTCCTGGCCAGAATCCCCAAGGGGGCATCGATGATGCAACTAGTGCCCCTGAAAGAAGTGAGGCGAAGCGCGCTTGCCGTCTCGTCATTGTACGAGCGTTGCGAAGACGGCGTATCGCTGCGCAGTCGAACCGGGCGGGTGGCACGCAAACAGCGTGGTCGTGTATGCCGGCGTTTGCTCGATGATCCAGAGGTCGGTCGGATCAACCACCTGCATATCGGTAAGGGCGTAGACGAATCGTCCAGCGTCGGTCTCGAAAATGATCTCATCTCCAATGACAAGTTCGTTGATGTGCAAGAACACTTGGTGCTTACTCACCCGATGACCCGCAACGACCACATTGCCTTGTGCTCCGGGCATCGCAGTGCCGGGCCAGTGGCCAGGGCCCAGATTGAGGGTCGTTTGTCGAATTCCTTCGTGCAGCGTCATTTCGACGCCGATGGCGGGAATTGAAAGTGTGCCGAGCTCGATGACTGGCTCTGCTGCTTTGGGGTCTGAGGGGGGAGGGGTCGGTGTCGGCAGAGTGGTGGTCGTTGTCGTCGATGTCGTGGTGGTGGTGGACGTCGTTGTTGTCGTCGTTGTCGTGGTCGTCGTCGTGGTCGTCGCGGCGACAGTCGAGGTTGTTGACGTTGCCGTCACTACGTCTTCGTCGTCGTTAAAAAATACGACGGCGACCACTGTGACGATGAGGGTGACCGCACCAAAAGCGAACGTGGAGCGACGCAACATTGCGATCAGTTTGCCATCGATGCAAGCAATTCTTCTGCTGCGCGAGTGCCATCAGCGATACACGCAGGAATTCCGATCCCTCGATACGACGAACCGGCAAGCTGGAGGTGACGTGGCAGGAGGCCATCGATTGCAGCAACTCGTTCGGCGTGATGGGGTCGGTATTGGGTGAATGCACGGGCCCAGCGCGTCACTCTTGCTTCTTCGTGGCCGATGTGAATTCCGAGCTGCTGGGATGTTTCCTCAATGGCGTGATTTACAAGACCAGCATCATCGAGATGATTGATCGGGAGAGCGTCGCGGCCGAGAGAAATGCGAAGAACTTGTGAACCGTCATCTTGTCTGAGATGGTTCCATTTTTGAGATGCGAACGATACCGCCGTCACCAGTCGTTGTTGAGATTTAGGAATGAGGTAGCCAGAGCGATTCTGAAGATGCTCAGGCCATTCGCTTGCGACGACCCGAACTGTGACGATTGCGACATCCGATGTATCAAACGAACCCAATGCCGTTCCGAGAGCTCCATCGAAGAGGCGGCTTGCATGGTGTGCAGGGGTTGCAATGATGACGCCATCAGCGTCTATGTCATTGACCATCCATCCGGTGTTCGTCTGCTGAAGAGACTGGCACGGTGACCCACTGATGACGCGTGCTCGCTCTTCACCATGTTGTTGCATTGCGGCAACGGTTGAGTGAATGAGTTGCTCCATTCCGAGAGGAGGTGCGCCGAAGATCGGGCCTTTCTGAGATGGAGCGCTTTTTCGCAGTTTGCGAGCCGAGATGAGCGCACTTCGACCCGACTGCGACAGCGAGTGCAATCGTGGGACTGCTTGCAGGCTGAAACGATCGGTATCGGCACCGTAGATCGAACCGACAAGAGCATCAACAAGCCGGTCGTGAACGTGATAACCGAATCTGCTCCGAGCCCACTCGCCAATGGAGTCATGATCGGTCGAGCTCCGAGGCCGAACGAGATCTAGCGCCGCCCGAGCAAGCGCGGTGGTCGGCAGCAGCCCTGAACGAGCGATCGCTGTCAGCGATGTCGGCACACCCATTGCTAGATCGGAAGGAATGGGGTATAGCTTTCCCGCCCAGATTCCAGCCGATGCAGATGTGGGTGACAGGAGTTGCTCGCCAAGTCCCACTGTTGCTGCGAGTTGAACGGCGTGCGGCGTGCGAAGAAGAAATGCGTCAGCCGACTCGTCGACAAGTGATGCACCAAAACGCGAGGTACGAATTTTTCCCCCGAGGCGTTCCTCTGCTTCGAGCAGGACGACTTCAATATTGGTGCCGCCCGTGAGCGTCACCAAGCGATGCGCGGCGGCAACGCCGGTGATGCCCCCCCCGATAACAACGATTCGCCCGGCCTTTGGCACCGTAGTTAACCCGCGTCAACGACCCGTTGGGCAAGAGCGTGTAAGACCGCTGGGTCATCGTTGACGCACGTGGTGCGGTCGAATGCCAACCCAGCCTGCTCGGCACGGGCCCGAGCTTCGATATCAAGGTCATAGAGCACTTCAAGATGGTCAGCGACAAATCCGACCGCACTGACGACCACGCCACGATGTGTGCCGTTCGCTCCGAGGTCGTCGATGACATCGAGAATGTCAGGACCGATCCACGGCTCAGGAGTACGTCCAGCACTTTGCCAGCCGATAGACCAACCGTTGCCCTCTTCGAGGCCGATATAAGCTGCAACAGCTTGTGCAGTGGAACGAAGTTCATTTGGGTAGGGGTCACCCGAATCAATAATTCGTTGAGGCAGAGAATGAGCAGTGAAGACGACATGGCTGTCTACTGGCATCTGTTCGAGACGAGCCGCAAGATCGTTGGCAATGAACTCAACAAATGCAGACTCTGTAGCCCAGCTGTCGACACCGGTAACAGCGATGCCGTGCGGCTCGGCTGCAGCACGCGTGCGGTCGAGGTATTGTCCAATCGAATACGTCGAATAGTGAGGGGCAAGAACGAGTCCGGTGATTTTTCTGACTCCCTCTGAAGCGAGTTGCTCGACAGATGCTTCAATTTTCGGATCAGCGTGTTTGAGACCGAGTTCGACGCGATAGCCACCAGGGTCGATCGAGTCGAGTTCCTGCTGTAGACGTTGTTGCTGACGTTCGGTGAGTTCCGCCAGCGGTGAAAGCCCACCGATCGCCTCATAGCGGGAAACAAGGTCAGCGAGAGCCTCGGGAGTTGGCGGTCGTCCTCGCCTGATATCGGTGTAATAGGGCTCTATTTCATCACGATGGCGAGGGGTTCCATACGCCATCAACATGACGGCGGTATGAGGTTGAGACTTTTGGGAGGTCATGAGGGAGAGTTCTCCATGGCGGTTTGTTCGTGAACGAGAGCAACAACTTCGGTGAGGATTCCGGGATCGGTATCCGGCTGGACACCGTGACCGAGGTTAAAGATGTGGCCGGGATGACCACCATTGTCGCGAAGCACCTCAATTGCACCATCGAGCGCAACATTCACCCCCGCGAGTACGAGCGCAGGATCGAGATTTCCTTGGACGACAAGGTCGGATCCCATACGTTCACGCGCCGACGAAATTCTTGTTCGCCAGTCGAGACCAAGAATCTGCGGCCCTGCTGCATGCATCGATTCAAGAAGATGGTCGCATCCGATGCCGAAGTGAATTCCTGGGGTATTGGCATGGCGTTCGTTCAATGTGTGAAACACCCGTGTCGAGTGCGGTGCAACAAAGGTGTCGTAGTCCCGGGCTGAAAGCGACCCTGCCCACGAGTCAAAGAGCTGAAACGCGCCGGCACCGTGGGCGAGTTGAGCTGAAATGAACTCGATGGCGTAATCGGAGAGGCATTCCATAAGGCCATGCCAAAGCTGAGGTTCAGAATGCATCATCGCTTTTGTGTGTTGATACGTGCGACTTGGGGCACCCTCGATGAGATAGCTCGCAACGGTGAAGGGGGCTCCTGCAAACGCAAGAAGCGGAACCGATGCCGGCAGTTCATTGACAAGAATGTCAACCGTTTCGGTGACATGTTGAATGTTTTCGGGCGTGAGCGGCGGTAGGCGTTGAAGATCATCGCTTGTTCGAAATGGTCGGTCCGCAACCGGCCCGGTGCCGGGTGTGACGTCGATACCAAAACCGGTGGCATGCACGGGAACCACAATGTCACTAAAGAGCACGGCTGCATCGACGTTGTGCCGTCGAACGGGTTGCAGCGTGATTTCGGCAGAGAGTTCGGGCTGGGCGATGGCATCAAGAATCGATCCCTTGCCGCGAATTTCTCGGTATTCGGGAAGGCTTCGTCCAGCTTGACGCATGAACCAGACAGGTGTGTGTTGTGCGGGACGCCCGGCGGCGGCATTTAGAAAGGGTGATTCGGTCATAAAAGAGGGAGCCATCAGCACCGTTGAAGATATCTGAACGGGTACACTTGTCGGACTCCAAAGCCGAGTACGCCCTCTAAAAAGGCGCTGGAGACCGACGACGATGACCCAGTTACACCCAGAGATCGCCGACGAACAACTGTTCGTCGACCACGCATACGAATGCTTAGAGAGCAGTCGCAGCGCCGCGTGGAGAATGCGCGACATGCATGAGGCCGATTTGGGAGGGACATTTCAGGCGCGTTTTGAACGCAACGCTGTTGATGAGGCGTTGGTCAAACGCCTTGTCGAGCTTGACCTTGGCGACGCAGCGCTTGTCTTTGGTCGTATCGATCGTGACGACCCGGAGTCTTCTGAGATCGAGGCCTTCCATATCGGTCGCCTCGCCGTAAGTGACGAAGATAGAGAACCCGTTGTGGTCGATTGGCGTGCCCCGGTGGCAGAGCCGTTCTATCGAGCGACAGGCCGAGACCCGATGGGTCTTGTTCGACGGCGACATTTTGTGGTCGAGGGACGATCAGTTCTCGGACTGGAAGATGAACTCTTTGGTGAAGGCCACATTGGCATCGGTGATGAGGGCCTGACCTCGACCCGAACCGATTTGCGTGGTTATAGCACGCTGGTTGCCTCGCTTGAGCGAGGTCGCACTGGCACGCTCGGCGACATCGTTGCAACGATTCAGGCCGAGCAGGACGAAATCATTCGGTCGCCTCAGTCAGGTGTTCTGGTGGTGCAAGGTGGTCCTGGCACTGGCAAGACCGTTGTGGCACTTCATCGTGCTGCGTATCTGCTTTACACCCATCGATTCCCACTCGAAGATCAAGGCGTGCTGGTGATCGGCCCGAACCGGGTGTTTCTTCGTTATATCGAACAGGTATTGCCGTCGTTAGGAGAGGCAGGTATCGAGCAGGTTGTGCTCGCTGACTTGATCCCTGGCGTGAAAGTTCGTGGAACCGATACCGAAGCGACCGCCAGGGTAAAGGGCAAACCCGAGATGTCAAGGGTGATTGACCGGGCAATTCGAGATCGTGAACGACCTTTGCGCAACGACGTGACGTTCCCGTTCCGATCGGGATACGTGCGACTTCGCGCTGCTGAAAGCGAAGCCATCATTAAAAGCGCACGCCGGGGACAGCGCCGTCACAATGCCGCCCGGCGAAATGTCGAGAATGAGATCTGGTCAGCGTTGGCTGCAAACTGGCGGGAGAGAGATGTGACGCCAGACGCCGTGCGCGCCGAACTGCGTGGGCGAGTCGACGTCCGTGAAATGTTTGAGCGGATGTGGCCGGTGCTCACCCCGGCCGAGTTACTTCATGATCTCTTTGGGTCATTACCGCTCATTCGTTCAGCGAGTGGAAAGCTGTTGGGTGCCGAGGAGCAGAGCTTGCTATACCGTCGGCGGGTGGCATCAGTTGACGAGGTTGAATGGTCTGCGGCCGATGTAGCGTTGCTTGACGATGCCCGCGAGGCGCTCGGGCCCCGACCGAACCGTGCAGGCAAAATCGACGATGCTGACGAGATTCGGTCATACGGCCACATCGTTGTCGACGAGGTTCAAGACCTCTCACCAATGGAATTAAAGATGGTTTCTCGAAGGTCTCTAAATGGTTCGATGACGGTTGTTGGTGATATCGCCCAGGCAACCGGTCCCTCAGCACCGTCTGATTGGACCGATGTACTCAAGTACCTTCCAAGCCACCGTGAGCCAAGGGTGATCGGTCTGTCGGTTGGCTACCGCATCCCTCAGCAGATCATGAACCTTGCGAATCGGGTAATGGCAGCCGCTGCGCCCGGGTTGCGCGCGCCGGATTCTGTTCGTGAGGGCGATACGGATCCGCACATCATTTTCACGCCAGACCTGAGTCAGGTTGTTGCTGAAGAAGCTCGTCGATTGAGCGCCGAGTTGGCAAGCGGATCGGTGGCGGTGGTTGCAACCGATGATCGTTGCGATGAGATCTCTGCTGCTCTTCACCACGCAGGTGTTCAACACGGTCGAGCCGCAGCGGGCCTTGGAAGGGGCATCACCGTTGTGCCGGTGAGCGTGGTGAAAGGTCTCGAACTTGACGGCGTAATTGTTGTTGAGCCTGCTGACATCGTTGAATCGAATGATCGCGGCTTGCGGTCTCTCTTCGTTGCGCTAACACGCTCAACTCAGCGGTTGAGTGTTGTGCACTTGCGACCGCTACCCGCATCGATGGCCTAGGTGACGTAGCATCAGGCAACATCTCGTGGGATGCGTGTCGAATGATTATTGAATTGCGGCGGCGACGTCGATGAAGAGTTTCCACGCCTTCGATGCATCGGCCGGCCGACGGCGCTCAACCGAAAGCTCGGCGAGAACCATCACCTCGTAGAAGCCGAAGTGGCTTTCAGCAAAGTCAGCTTTGACCTGGGTCTCAATGCTGTTCCACGACTCGAGAATCGTCGCCAAGATGACATCTGCTGAGCCGTCGTTGTCGACGATTGCGTCACTGAGGTCGTTGAGCGATTGATCTATAACATCGAGATGAGCTGAAAAGGTGCGTTCAGGTGGCTCGGTAACTTCAACGATCTCAACGGCCGTTGTCGAGGATTCAAGAAGCGATTCGTCGATGTAGGTGGAACCGCACGCTGCCAACATCGGACAAGCTACTAACGCGAGAAAGATGTGTGAGCTATTCATATCTCGGAGGGGGATCTTATGTTGGTTTATGCAACGGTGTTCAGACGAAGTCGTCGAAACCGCGACTCGATCATTACGACGTTGGGTTAAGGGCTCGTAGACCTGCCCACGCGAGCGCGCTCATTGCGGTAGCGACCGCATCGGGGTCGAATTCGAGATTGTTCTCGATGAGTCTGCGGCTCGCTCCCTCGGCAAGACCGGTGATGGCGTGAGCGATAAGCGATTGCTCTTCGGGGTCAACGTCGGCAACGATCATCGACGCCACTGCATTCGCAATACCTGATCTAATTTGCCGCAGTTGTGACGCGAATTCGTTGTCGCGCTGAGCGGCTCCACCAAAGAGCAATCTGAAGCCATCTTGATGACAATCAACCCATGTGAAGTAGGCGTGAAAGCCCTGTTGGGTCTGAGTCTTTCCGTCTCTCGCGTTACCGGTCGCCTGAGTGACTGCGGTGATCATTTCCTCGCCGAGTTCAGTGATGAGAGCCGAATACAGCTCTCTTTTCGAAGCAAAGTGTTGATAAATAACCGGTTTTGTGATGCCGGCAGAATGAGCAATGTCGTTCATCGAGGTGTCATGGAACCCGCGCTCCCCAAAGATCGGAAGCGCACAGTCGAGGATGTGTTGACGACGCATCGGGGCCGTTAGTCGGAGTTGAGTCATATCGAAGTGAAAGGAAAGGAAAAGCGTAGGTCTACAGATCGTTTTCGAGGTCTTCTCGCTCGGCCGCTTTCACGGCATATCCGAGAACGATGGACGGCGCGAGCAGTACGAACGAGATGATGAGGCATACGACGACAGTTGTTGCCAAAGTGGATGAGAAACCGATGGCGAATGCAATGATGAAGGTTGCCACTGCTAAAGCGAGAACGAGATAGCCAACCCGGTTGGCCAGCAATGTCCAGCGGGCAACGACAGCGCGTCGCTGCCGAACTTGATCGGTGGGATTCAAGTGTCCTCGTTCATCTGCCATAGGGTGCTCCCATGGTACGAGTGGAATGGCCACAATCGGAGATCCTTCTCCTCACTATCAATCGACCCGAGCGCAGAAATGCAGTGGACACCGAGACGTTGCACCAACTCGCTGATGTTCTTGCGGAGGTCTCCTTACCGGAGACACGTGTTGTCATCCTCACAGGTGAGCCCCCGGCATTTTGTGCGGGTGCAGATCTCTCAGGAGTCGAGTCAGAAGTTTTTCATAATGCTTTAGGGGCTGCGCTTCAAGCGCTTGCCCAGTGTGAGGTGCCGGTCATTGCAGCGATCGATGGGCCAGCGCTCGGCGCCGGAACTCAATTAGTGATGTCTTGTGACCTCCGGATCGCAACCGAGCGAAGCACGTTTGGAATTCCTGCCGCAAAGCTTGGACTCGCAGTGGATCAGTGGACGATCGATCGCATGACCCGAGAGTTTGGTTGGGGTATTGCGAGAGCCATGTTGGTTGGCGCAGAAGTATTTGACGCTGATCGGTTGCATCGCTCAGGGTCAGTTCACCGCATTGGTGATGTGGGCGATGCCATCGAGTGGGCACGGGTAGTTGCAATGCAAGCGCCGCTTACGGTGGTTGCTCATAAAGCAGCTCTGGATGAGTCAGCGCGAGCTCCAGATGCCTCTTCGCACAGTGAGGATCTTCGTCTCCGTGCGTGGGCATCGAGTGACGCCGAAGAGGGGCGTCTTGCTTTTACGGAGAAGCGACCTGCGCGCTTTCTCGCCGAGTAGCCGAGGCCATTACAGGTTTGGTGGCACGAGATTGTTCATGTTGACGTAGAGGAAATACAGCCCGATCACAGCCGGAGCAAGTGAGATGGGAAGCATTGGCCACCAGCTCTTCCGTCGAGCGCTCACTCGGGTGACTGCTCCTCGCAGCGCAATGAGAACGATCGTCCAGATAAGTGCCTGGATGAGGGCGGTCGAGTCGTGAAACCACCCGGCGGAGAAGGCTTGTTCGCCCTGCAAAGTACCGGTGCTTGGTTCGGTGGGTGTTGACGCCGGCTGAGAGGGCTCCGTTTCGAGCATGCCTGCGGTCGTCGTCGTGGAGGTCCCTGCTGGCAATGTGGTCGCAGCCGACATTGATGCGTTGCTCTCGCTTGGCGAGCTAGCAGTTCTGATCTCCTCGGTGGGTTCGTCAGAAATGTTTTCGGTTCGCAGCACAGGGTCTGACAGGAGTTCGTTGAGCTCGGCGGAGACGACAAGTCGTTGCGCAGCGGACCATTTCGGGTGACAGGTCGTCAGCGTCAGCGTTGCGATGTTTGGGTCTGTTGTGGAGACGACCCCGTAGTCGGTTGGTTCGACCACTGTGAGGTCACGAACTGCGTAGGTATAGGTGCCAAAGACCGTGGTGACGAAAATCTCATCACCTGCTGAGAGCTGGTCTAGATCATGGAATGGCTGGCCGTAGGTTGTCCGATGACCTGCGATTGCGCTGTTTCCGAGCTGGCCAGGTAGCGGTGTATCAGTGAAATGGCCCGGTCCGAGACGCAACTCTTCAACCCCAACTCCAGATACGACGAAGAAATCAACATCAATCGTCGGGATGACGATCTGACCAACTACATCACCCGACGAAAACTCTGGAATCACCGGGCGCTCAATCTCACTAGAGGCTGAGCCGACCGGCTCCGGTACCAATGTTGTTGTCGGCGAGACCGAGTTGGGGACTGAAGTGGTTGTGTCTGAAGTGGTAGGAACCTCGGTCGGGACGAGCGGCGTCTCAGATGTTGTCATTTGCAGCGATGTGGCGAACTGCGCTTTGAGATCAGCTTGCGCTGCGGCAGTGCTCAGCCCTGTTCCCCAAAGTTGGTAGCCGACTAAGCCAAGCATTAGGAGGCCTGCGGTGACCAGCGCTCGGCCGACTAAGCCGACAGTCCATCGCCAGTCGTGAGGTTCTGCCGGTCGCTCCCATCGTTGAGCACTTCGGGTGTGGAGCCGTCGCCAATGGCGGCGATAGAACCTTGCCCACCGCGCAGTGGGGCCTTGTCGATGGGCTCTGACGAGCACATTGCGCAGGCTGTATTCAGATTCGGAGTCTGCGCAGGGGTGGCGATGTGGCACGGACCCACGTTATCTGTGGTTGTGATGTGGCCAGAGGAGGTGAGTTGCGCCGAGTGCGCCTAGCGTGTGGGCGTGGAGTTGTCCGCACAATGTGACGAATCGGTCGCGGTAACACTGCGTGATGTCGTGGTGTTGCTGGGCGATTTCCCCGCGCTTGCGAGCCTTGACCTCTCAGTCAACCGTGGCGAAGTGGTGATGTTGACGGGCCCAAACGGTGCGGGGAAGACCTCCCTGCTTCGCGTCTGTGCCGGTCTCGTTCCGATTGCTCGCGGTGAAGGCATGGTGATGGGAGCAGACCTGAGGCATCAGCGTGCGAGTGTGCGAAGCCGGGTCGGCATGGTTGGGCACAGCAATGGTCTTTACGACGATCTCACCGTGCGTGAAAATCTCGAATTCTGGGGTTCGCTCATCGGAGCCGGGGACGACGAGTTGCGCCAAGCGATGTCGATTATGGGGCTTGATGGACGACTCGCATCGGTGCGGGTTCGCGGACTCTCGGCAGGTCAGCGCCGGCGTACTGCGTTTGCGATTTTGGTGGTGAGGCGAGCCGGGCTCTGGCTTCTTGATGAGCCCCATGCAGGCCTTGACAGTGACGCTCGAGACGAAGTCGACGAGGTGCTTCGCCGAGCATCTGCATCGGGGGCAACCGTGATGCTTTCAAGCCATGAGCTCGATCGCGCTCAGCAACTTGCGACGAAGGAAGTTCGTCTTGCCGGTGGAGTGGTTGTGGGTGATCCTCAATGAGTTCAGTGAGTCGCCTGCAAACGGTTCGCGCGGTCTGCGCCAAAGATCTTCGAATTGAGCAACGGTCGAAAGTGCTCACTTCTCAGATCGTGCCGTTCGCTCTTGTAATGCTCGTGCTCTTTGCCTTCGCACTTGATGGAGACGTGATTCTCGAACGAACTGCTCCGGGTCTGGTGTGGCTGGCGATGCTGTTCTCCTCGATGATCATCGTCCAGCGTAGTTTTGTAGTCGAAATCGCTGACGGCGCTCTCGATGCGCTTCGGGTCGCCGGAGCCGATATGTCAGGAGTGTTTTGGGGGAAATGGTTCGCACTCATTGTGCAGCTCGTCGTTCTCGAGGCAGTTCTCATCGTCGGAGCGATCGTGATGTACGGCATTGATCTTCAGATCTCCGGCCTTGTGTTGCTCGTCACGTCGTCGATCTCCGCAACGTGTGGCCTCTCAGCAGTGAGTACGATTTACGCAGGTCTTGCATCTGGTGTTCGTGGTCGGGAGTCGTTGCTCCCGCTTCTCGTGTTGCCAGTTGCATCTCCTGTCCTCATCGGGGCGACACGGGCGGCGGAAGCGGCGTTCGGAGCTGGAGGAACGGTGGTGTCGGAAGGCTGGCCGTGGTTAGGCCTTCTTTCGGTGTTCGCCGTTGTATTCAGTTTCGGAGGCTCGTTAGCGTTTGGTCCACTCATCGATGACTGAGGTAGACAGCACAGCATGACTTTGGACTCCCCCTCCACCGTTTCGACGACGTCTCGTCGTGGTACTGCGACTGCGGCGACGCGCGTCTTGGGTGCTCTCACCATCGTGATGATTGGGTGGCTTGGCGTGTTCGGCCTCTTGTTGTCGCCCGCCGATCGCGACCAAGGCGATGCAGTTCGCATTATGTATGTCCATGTTCCGTCGGTGTGGCTTGCATATCTCGCGTTCATCGTTACAGCGCTTGCCTCCGCAGTGCATCTGTTTGGAAAGAGCCACTCGCTGCAGGCTGATCGAGTGGCGGGTGCCTCAGCCGAGATTGGCGTCGTTTTCATGGCAGTTACTTTGGTGACGGGCATGCTGTGGGGCCGAATCACTTGGGGTGTCTATTGGCAGTGGGATGCACGTCTAACGACAACGGCACTGTTGTTCATCAGTTACATCGGCTATCTCGCTGTTCGAGGGCTCGAAGGCTCCCGCTCGCAGCGGGCCCGTCGTAGCGCAATCGTCGGGCTCTTGGCTGTGCTAGAGGTACCATTGGTGCACTGGAGCGTGAAGTTGTGGAGAAGCCTGCACCAGGAGGCGACGGTTCTCGGCACTGACCTCGATGTCTCTCTCGACGGCTTGATGTTGTTCTCGCTCTTCGTTGGGGTTGTTGCGTTTACCTTGCTCTTTCTCTGGCTGCTGCTGCATCGCTCCCGAGTACTGATGATGATCGATCTCTCTGCCGAGACCGGTCTTGATGCTGCTCTCGCACAGCGGCGGGCTGAGGGCGGTGTCACCCCATGACTGACGCCGGATTCATTCTCGGTTCATACGTCATCACCTTTGGATCAATTCTGATCTTCGCTTGGCGCACGATCAGATCGGGAAAAAGCCTTTCCGATGGTATGTCTGACGAAGAAAAGCCGTGGCTATGAGCACACCAGATCTCACCCCTCGCCCCGAACAATCGCCGAAGCGTCAGCGCCGACGGATCATGCCAATGGTGGTGCTCGCTCTCGTCGTTGTGGCGGGAGGTGTGGTGATCACCCAGGCGCTTTCAACCGCAGTCGACTACTACTGCAACGTCGATGAAGTCGGGAAACGCTCCGGGTGCGACACCGGTCGGCGCCTCCGAATTCAAGGAACGGTGGCTGAGGGGACTGTCGTCGTTGCGACAGGCGCAACACTGTTCGATATCCGATTCAACGGAGCGTCGATGAGGGTGGAATATGCCGGGGAACCCGGCGGCATTTTCAAAGAGTGTCTGCCAGTGGTCGTTCACGGAGTGTTTGACGAGTCTTCGGGAATGTTCTTGGGCGACCGCGTTGAAGTGAAACACTCCGAGGACTACGTCGCAGTAAACGATGATCGCCTAGAAGAGGCAGAAGCCGACTCGGCGGCGTGCGATAGTTCAGCATGAGTGCAGCGCTCGGAAATGCCGGCCTCCTCATTGCACTCGTGGCGGCTTCGGTCGGAGCGCTTGCCACGTCGGTAGCAATCATCGGCGAGAATCGTCGGGCGCTTCGCCAAGCGCCGATATACGCCGCAATCATTGTCGCTGGCTCTGCGCTGGCGGTGGTGGCGATGCAGTGGGCTCTGTTCTCGCGTGATTACTCGATCGACTTCGTTCAGCGTGTCGGATCGTCAACAACGCCGGCGCTTTACAACGTTGCAGCGATGTGGAGTGCGTTAGAGGGTTCGATTTTGCTTTGGGTGATAGTTCTTGCGCTCTTCACCGTAGGGGTTGCCTTGCGATTCGCAAAGCGCCGAGATGACGAGCTCGTCGCTTGGGCTCTGGTCGTTATGTACGTCGTCATGACGTTCTTCGCCCTTGTGAGTTTTGGGCCTGCATCACCATTTGCGCCCGGTGCGACGGTGCCGGTCGGTTTTGACGGCCCGGGCCCCAACCCGTTGCTGCAGAACCACATCCTTGTGCTCTTCCATCCTCCGTTGCTTTACCTCGGATACATCGGCTTCACGGTTCCGTTTGCGTTCGCAATTGCTGCGCTCATCACCGGTCGCGTTGGGGAGGGATGGCTCCTGGAGACGAGGCGGTGGGCTCTGCTCTCGTGGGGCCTCTTGACCATCGGCATCCTGCTTGGCGGCTGGTGGAGTTACGAGGTTCTCGGATGGAGTGGTGTGTGGGCCTGGGACCCGGTTGAGAACGCAAGCCTCCTTCCTTGGCTGACGGGAACGGCGTACATCCACTCGGTATTGGTGCAGCAACGCCGCGGAATGTTGCGGGTGTGGAATCTCAGCCTTCTCGTCGCGACCTTTGCGCTGACCATCCTTGGCACATTTCTCACGCGATCTGGAGTCATCAACAGCGTGCACGCGTTTGCCGCAGGCGAGGTCGATGGCTACTTACTTGGATTTTTTGGTGTGGTGGTTCTCGTATCGTTGGGTTTAATCGGCTGGCGAGGTGATGCACTTCGAGCCCCGGGTCGAATCGACTCACCGGTATCACGTGAAGGCGCATTCCTCGCAAATAACGTCGTCTTCGCACTATTTGCCTTCATCGTCTTGCTCGGAACGATTTTCCCATTGCTCGTTGAGGTATTCCAAGATCGTCAGACCGTTGTTGGTGCCCCCTATTTCGATCGTTTATCGATGCCGATCGGGTTGATCCTCTTATTTTTGATGGCGGTAGCGCCAGTGTTGCCGTGGCGAACGGCATCGGCAGGAACGTTACGTGACAGACTGTTTTGGCCAGCGTGGTGCGGGGTTGCGTCCCTCGCGGTTGCGGTCGTGGTTGGTGCCGATGGGCTCGCTCCTCTGCTTGCGTTTTTCTTGGGTGGATTTGCCGGCGGAGCTGCGGGTCGGCAACTCATGTTGGCTACCCGCCGTCAGGGCCTGCGAGGGCTCGTCGGTCGAGCCAACGGCGGCATGCTGGTGCACATCGGTGTGATTCTCATCGCAGTTGCGCTCGCCGCGTCGAATTCTTACACCCACTCGGCCACGCTCACCATCGGTCGAGGCGAGCGGGTGGAATGGTCGGGTCATTCGTTTGAATTTGTTGGAGTATCAACAGAGGTCACGGCACGAGCCGATGTGGTGATGGCAGACGTTCTGCTCGATGACACGAGGGTGTACGCACCGGCGGTGACAACCTATCTTCAGCAGGGGATGACGGTTCCAACTCCGAGTGTCCGTACCGGGTGGACAAGCGACGTTTATTTGACGATCGACGGGAATGACCCTCCAGCGACCGATGCTGACGAGGTTGTGCTTCGAGTCTTTGTGAAGCCAATGGTGCTGTGGCTATGGATCGGCGGCGCAGTGATGGCGATTGGCACGGTTTTGTCCGCGTTGCCATCTCGGCGGTCTCGCCGGCCGACCGACCCGACGTCGGCCCTGATAACGAGTGGTCAGCATGTCTGAGTCAGCAACGGCGCCTCCGCGCAGAGTGGCCCCTTTTGTTGCGGGCGCCGTTGCAGTGGTGCTTGCGGTGCTCTTCGGAGTGTTGCTGGTCGTTGAGCCGTCCTCCGATACCGCCGAGACCGTGCTGCTCGATCGTGCAGCACCGGCTGCCGTAGGCGAATTGAACGACGGAACAGTGTTTGAGCTGTCTCGCCGGCGCGGCTCGTGGGTTGTGCTCAACTTTTTCACTTCCACGTGCATTCCCTGCAGAAACGAGCATCCGGAACTCATCGAATTTGTCGACCAGCAGCGCAGTCTGGGCATCAATGGGGCAGAGTTCTACACCATTGTTCAGAACGACGACCCCGCTGACGTCGCAGCGTTTTTTGACGAGTTTGGCGGCGATTGGCCGGTCGTGTTTGATGATGACTACTCATTCCAGAACGGGTTTGGTGTCGCTCAAGTGCCGGAGACGTGGATCATTGATCCGAATGGCATTGTTCGAGGCCGAGTGATTTCTGAAGTATCCGCCGAATTTTTGTCAACGAGCATTCAAAACCTCAGGGAGCGGTTGTGAGCGTGCCTCGTCGCCTCAAGGCGTGGCCCTCTTGGGCAGCGATGTTTGTGGTTGCGGTTGCATTACTTGCGATTGGGTCTACCCGCGATTCGGGCCCTCTCAATCCTGGTGATCGAATCGACGCGATCTCTCGACGGGTGGCATGCCCCGTGTGTGACGGAGAGAGTGTGTTTGAGTCTCGTAACCCGGCATCTGAAGCGATTCGAGCCGAGATTCGTGCATCGGTGTACGACGGGGTCGCAGCCGATGACGAAATCCTTTCGGCGATTGCGAATTCGTACGGTGGAAAAGTGTTGCTTGTGCCGAGTTCATCAGGATTCGATGCGTTGATTTGGGCACTGCCGGCAGCGGGCCTCATGATCGGACTTGTCGGACTGTGGTTCGCGTTTAAGCGATGGCGCGCAGAGGCAGCGGCACTTGGAGTGCCAACCGAAGGTGATTACGACCTCGTCGAACAGGCCCGTGAGCAACATCGAGGCACATCAGATGACTGAAGATCGTGACGCTTTAGCAAGCGAGCGAGATTTTCTGCTCGCATCTCTTGACGACCTCGATCGGGAACTGGCAGCGGGAGATATTTCAGCGGAAGATCACGCCGAACTGCGCAGTGGTTACGTGTCGAGAGCGGCTGAGGTATTGAAGTCGCTTGATGCTGACGCCACCGAACCACAGCACCGAATCCGTTTCGGTTGGAAAGCGACATCTGGTGTGATCGCTGTTGTGCTGGTGGTCGGTGGTGCACTCGCCTTCGTGCTTGCCAACGCGCTGGGAGAGCGGCTTTCAGGCCAGTCGATGACCGGCCTCGACTCTCGAGATAGTGCGGCTGTTCTGTTGGCAGAGGCACGATCGGTCAACTTTGTCGACCCGGTAAGAGCCGCTGATCTGTACGCACTGGTGCTTGTTGAAGATCCCGCAAATGTGGAAGCGCTGACGTATCGAGGTTGGACCCTCGCCCTCGCTGCTCGACAGAATCCAGACGATGTTGAGGGAGCCGCACAATTTTCTGAAGGCGTTGATCTACTCGTCGAAGCGGTTCAGGTTGATCCGTCATATGCAGACCCGCTGTGCTTTTTGGGAATCATCCAGTATCGCTTTGTCGAAGATGCAGACGCAGCGAAACCGTTTGTCGCTGCGTGTCTTGCAGCGAACCCGCCGGCGGAAGTGAGAGATCTCGTTCAGAATCTTGCTGACGAACTTGGCGTGGGTGGCTAGTTCTTCTTCGTCCCCCGTTTGGGTGGCGGCCACGATTTTGCTTTTGAAAGTCGCCCCCGTTTCGAGCGTTTGATCACCCAGACAGAGGCTTTTCGCCAATCGGCCTGCGAGGTGATTTCCATACCTCGGCGTTCAAGAGCGGCAATGGTTGCCGGAATGATGTCACCGTGGCTGCATAGCACAGCTCGATCAGGAACTTCGGCTAACAGATCGAGCACGGGCTCGAAAGGTTCGTATTCGCAGATCCGGGGTTCGATAGTGATGTCGAGACCGGTGAGTTCAGCAAGTGGTTCAAGGGTCTGTATACATCGAACATATGGGCTGGAGAGCAATGTGCTTGGTTCGAGTGTGCTCAGGCGCGTTGCGAGGGCTTGTGATTGTGTCCAGCCCGTCATTGACAGCGGACGGTCGATGTCGTCTCCCGACCACACACGGCGTTCGCCAGCTTTTGCGTGCCGGACAAAGTAGATCGCCATCTCAGTGAACTCCCCGGCTCTGGAGCACTGCCTCATGCCGGCGGGTGAGTTGACGAGCAAACACGACGAACAGTGCTGCGGAGGCAACGCTTGCAAGGGCAGACCCCCAAATGATGAGACGCTGATTGATTGCAGTTTCAGCCATTGCCGATGCGCCGGAGCCAAGGAGCGGGGCTCGATCAAGCCACTGCCCGATGGCGAGTCCGGTGGGGAGGATTCCGAATGTGATGAACCACCCGGTTATGAGGGGGTTCGATGGTGACGTGGTCCACGACTCACTGCGTAGATCGGTGGCCTTCCACAATTCTCGGAACATGAGAAACGGAATCACATAGAAGACCAGAGGTGGAACAAACCACCCGCCGACCGCCCAGGCCGGTTTCCAAGTTGACGTCCGTCCAATCTGCTCGTGATGTGATGCGAGCCGTCTCATCCAGACGATGACGCTGATACCTGCACCGAGCTGTGTGAGGGTTTGGGCGAGTTGGAGGGTGAGGCCCGGCCCGTAGGAGTTCACGAATTCGGTTTCGGAGATCGACCCGGCAAGGAACAATCGGGCGTCGTTCAATGACAGTTCATTGAGGAGTGCGAACAGCAATCCGAGGCCTGCAGTGATCGGCACGAGAACAGTGATGACGGTGACGAGACCGCCGAGAGGCTTTATTACGTAGTCACCGCTGACGAGCCCGGATGGCGGGGGCGGGGGAAGAGGAGTTGACCCTTCGCTCGCTGCGTCCATAAGCGCAAACTATCGCCGAGGGCGGGCTAGCCCCACCCGAGTTCATCGAGTCGGTCGTCATCAATCCCGGCCGCGTGAGCGAGTTCATGGATCACCGTGATTGCAACCTCGTCGATGAGCTCTCGTTCATCAGTAGCACTCGCGCAGAGTGGATGCCTGAAGATCGTTATGACCGAAGGCGACTCAAAGTCATTGCGCTCGGTTATGGGAACACCATCGAATACGCCGAGGAGGTCGGGCTCATCGGGAGCGGAATCCTCGATCACGATCGCCACATTGTCGAGGACTGCGCTTAGTTCGTCCGGGATGAGATCGATTGCATCTTGAACGATGCGTCCGAATCGGTAATGGGGTATCGGCTCCACCGAACTAACTAGTCGACAATTCGGAGTTCTGGGCTGAAGACCTTCCGCGGGCGAAGGTCAACTGCGATGCGCTCGGCGATTGTCATGAATGCTTGAGCAGCCTCTGAGTCTCCATCAACTGCCGTGATTGGCTGCCCGTCATCTCCACCCTCGCGGAGTGCAGGTACGAGTGGCAATTGGCCCAGAAGTGGGACTTCCAATTCTTCTGAAAGTTCTTGACCGCCACCTGCACCGAACAGTTCGTAACGCGTTCCATCGTCGCCGGTGAACCACGACATGTTCTCGATAACGCCTCGAACCGGCAGGTTGACCTTCTCTGCCATTGCGGCTGACAATCGTGCCACCTTTTGGGCTGCAGGCTGTGGTGTGGTGACGACGTACACCTCGCCCCGAGGGAGATACTGACTGAGGCTGAGAGCAATGTCACCAGTTCCTGGTGGCATGTCGATGAGAAGGAAATCGGGTGCATCCCAGTAGACATCGGTGAGAAATTGCTCAAGCGCTTTGTGCAGCATTGGTCCCCGCCAGATCACCGCCTCGCCGTCAGGAACGAAGTAGCCCATGGAGATGCAGCGAACACCCCAGCGTTCGGGAGGGAGAATCATTTCGTCGACCACAGTTGGTTGACGGTCGGTTCCAAGCATTCGTGGAATGGAGAATCCGTAGATATCGGCGTCGACGACGCCAACGGTGTGGCCGAGTCGAGACAGTGCGACGGCAAGGTTGGTAGTGACGCTTGACTTACCGACACCGCCCTTGCCCGACGAAATGAGCAGTGGTCGAGTTGTTGAGCCAGGCTCGGAAAATGGAATTGCGCGGCCTTCCGCATGGCCGTGAGCTTGTTGCTGCCCGGCGGTTTCAGCCGGGCTTCCATGAAGAATTTCGCGGAGGGCGGCCCGCTCTTCATCGGTCATGACCGTGAACTCGAGAGCAACTCCGGTGACGCCGGGCAACGTCGCAACGGCGCCGTTGACACGTTGTTGAATTTCGTTGCGCAGTGGGCAGCCAGCGATGGTGAGGGCAACAAGGATGTCTGCGGTGCCATCGTCGCGAAGTTCTGCACGCTTAAGCATTCCGAGGTCAACGATTGATCGGTGAAGCTCGGGGTCCTGGACGGGACGTAGAGCTTCGACGAGTTGTTCGTTCGACGTTGTCATGTCGTCCATTCTGGCGAGCGGTGCTGTGGTTTGCACGACGGCGGTAGTGGAAATTCCTTCTAGGATTCTGTTCGTGGCGTCAAAGTCGACTTCAACCGCATTATTCAGTGCGACGGTATCCGCAATCACTGACGCGTTTGGAGACCCGACGCGTCGTAAGGTTTACCTTTTCGCCCGTGATGCTGTCGATGGTGATGGTGTGACCACTTCTCAAGTCGCCGAAGAAGTCGGCGTGCACGCAAACGTTGCTCGGCACCATCTTGAAAAGCTTGCGGCAGGCGGATATCTCGAAGTGCGTAGCGGCCGTGCAGGCTCTGGCTCTGCTGGCCGCCCGTCAAAGCGGTATGTCGCCGTCGATGATGTGGTGGCGGAGTTCCCGGTTCGAAGTGATGATCTTGTGCTGTCTCTTCTTGGTCGAGCGTTGACGAAACTGCCGAGAGCTGAGGCTGAGGCACTTGCAGAGGAGGTCGGTGCAGAATACGGACGCGCAATGGCCGAGGGCCTCACCGGTGAAACGATCGAGCGTGGCCGGAAATCACTTCGGGCTGCGATGCGCTCAGTCGCAGATGCCTTGACGGCTCATGGGTTCGCTGCCCACGCCGATAATCGGTCAAATCAGTTGCGAATCATTACTGACCATTGCCCATTTGGTGACATTGCGACAGAGAATCCGGTGATCTGCGCAGTCGACCGTGGAATGGTCCGTGGAATGCTCGCTGCACTTCATGGAGACAACGTTGGTGAGGTGACGACAGAGTCATCCCTTGCGTTTGGCGACACGTTCTGCGTCACAACGATCTGACACGTTGTTGTCGTGGTGACGTTCTCAGCGCTCTTCCCGCCACAATGGTGTTTCAATGGCAAATGAACGAGCACTTGTAGAGACAGCGGCAACCGACCCGATTGCCCTTGTTTCGTCGCGCTTGGAACCATGGCTCTCCCATCGCGCTGGTGGGGGCGCGGTTGACCCTGTGGTGCGACCGAGTGATCACGCTGACGCGCAGATTAACGGTGCACTGTCTCTTGCGAAGCAACTTGATTGCAACCCCCGAGATCTCGCAGCCGAAATCGTCGAGTCAGGCCAACTTGACGATCTCTGCGCGGCGCTTGAGGTCGCAGGACCTGGGTTTATCAACATCACCTTCGCTAATAGCACCATTGATTACTTGCTGACCGAAGTCACAAACGACGAAGACCTCGGGTTGCATCAGAGTGCTGAACCACGAACTGTGGTGATCGATTACTCCGCTCCAAATGTGGCAAAGGAGATGCATGTCGGCCACCTTCGCTCGACCGTCATTGGGGATGCTCTCGTCCGGATGTATTCCGCTGCAGGGCACAAGGTGATTCGAGAGAACCACATTGGTGACTGGGGACGACCGTTCGGAATGCTCATTGAGCACTTACTTGACCTTGGCGAAGAAGTTGCGGCCTCTGGTCTTGGTCAAGGCGACCTGGACGGTTTCTATAAGGCGGCGAATGCAAAGTTCAGCGAATCAGAGGAGTTTCAGGAACGCTCTCGACAGCGCGTTGTGTTGCTGCAGAGTGGCGACCCCGAAACACACGTGTTGTGGGATCGTCTTGTTGCGATGTCGACGGCGTATTTCAACACCGTGTACGAGCAGTTGGGCGTTCTCCTCGTCGACGACGACCTTATGGGCGAAAGCAAGTATCAGTCTCTGATGCCGGCCACCCTCGAGCGCCTTGAAGCATCAGGATTGATGTCAGAAAGCGACGGCGCCAAGGTTGTGTTTCCTCCCGGGTTCACGAATCGAGACGGTGATCCGTTGCCGTTAATCGTTCAAGCGCGAACCGGCGGGTTCAACTATGCGACGAGCGATCTTGCGTGCGTGATCGACCGCGTCGAACGACTCGGCGCCGACCTCATGTTGTATGTGATTGGAGCGCCACAACAGCAGCACCTAGAAATGGTGTTCGCCGTTGCCAAGATGGCGGGCTGGATGCCAGAGGGCGTATCTGCTACGCACGTCGCATTCGGGAATGTGCTTGGAGACGACAAGAAAATGTTGCGAAGTCGAAGTGGCGAGTCGGTCAAGCTTGTCGACCTGCTTTCGGAGGCTGTTGATCGTGCATCGGCTGCAGTTGAGGAAAAGAATCCGAGGCTTTCAGATGCGGAGCGAGTTGCGGTGGCCGAGATGATCGGAATCGGAGCGGTGAAGTACGCCGATCTCTCCACCGACCGAGTTCGCGACTACGCCTTCAACTGGGATCGCATGCTCGCCTTCGACGGCAACACAGCGCCATACCTTCAGTACGCCCATGCACGCATTTGCTCCATTTTCCGCCGAGCAGCCGAACAAGGTGTGTCGGCAGGGAAGATTGCAGTTCGTGAACCTGCCGAGCGCGCCCTCGGTCTGCACTTGCTGGGCTACCCGGCGGTCGTTGCCGATGCTCTTGAGTCGAACTCACCGCACCGGCTGTGTACCTATCTCTTCGAACTCGCCCAATTGTTCACGTCGTTCTACGAGCAGTGCCCGGTCTTGAAGTCTGATGGAGATACCCGCAGCTCTCGACTTGCGGTATGTGACCTCACCGCTCGAACCTTGTCGGCCGGACTCGGTTTGTTGGGCATCGACGCTCCGGAGCAGATGTGACAACGCTTCCGCAGAACCTCCTTCCCGATCATGCATCGGTTGCTGACGACGGCTCACTCATGATCGGTGGCGTGAGCGTCGCCGACCTCGCTGCCGAATTCGGAACCCCACTCTTCATTTACGACGAACAGCACTTGAGAGCTCGTTGTCGCGAGGCGGTACAGGCGTTCGGTCATCGATCGGCGGTGTACGCAACGAAGGCTTTTCTTTGTCGGGCGATGGCTGACCTTGCGTACTCAGAGGGAATGATGCTCGACGTCGCCTCGGGTGGTGAACTCCATATTGCGCTTTCTGCAGGTGTGCCAGCGTCGGCGTGCGTGCTTCATGGAAACAACAAGAGTGTGGCCGAGTTAACCATGGCGATAGAAGCGGGCGTGCACCGAATCGTCGTCGACTCATTTGATGAGATCGATCGTTTGGACCGCCTCGCCAAGTCGTCTCGTGCGCCGATTCCGCCCATCTTGCTTCGGATCACTCCTGGTGTCTCAGCCCACACCCATGAATTCATTTCAACAGGGCAGAATGATTCGAAGTTCGGCTTCAACCTCGAAAATGGCGATGCACTCATCGCAGTTGAGCGAGTGAGTGCCTCGCCTGCCCTGACTTTGATTGGTGTGCATTGCCACATCGGTTCAAATGTGTTTGACGCAGCGAGCTTCGCGAAAGCTGCCGAGGTGATGGCTGCATTTGCCGTTCCTTTCAATCTTCCCGAACTCGTACTCGGCGGTGGACTTGGCGTGCCGTATGTTGCTGGAGAAGAAGCGCCAACCATTCCGATCTGGGGTTCGGTCCTTCGTGAAGCATGTGAGACTCTCGGCGTGACGTCGCAAGTATCGGTGGAACCAGGGAGGGCGATCGCAGCCGCAGCGGCGATCACGGTGTACTCGGTTGGCACGGTAAAAGACATCCCGGGAGTTCGCAGGTACGTATCGGTTGACGGCGGAATGAGCGACAACCCTCGACCCGTTCTGTATGGATCAGGCTATGAAGCCGCTCTGGTTCGCGACCCGTTCGCAGAGAGGTCACTCGAAGTCCGAATTGTCGGTAAGCATTGCGAGAGCGGTGACGTACTGGTCGCTGACGCACGTTTACCGCAAGATCTTGCGGTGGGAGATCTGCTCTTCACCCCGGTTACCGGGGCGTACGGCCATTCAATGGGGTCGAACTACAACAAGGTGCTGCGCCCTGCCGTCGTGTTTGTTAGCGATGGTGATGCCAGACTTGTCGTTCGCCGCGAAACCTACGACGACCTTCTCATCACCGACGTCTTCTGATCTCGTTTAAGGACGTCAGCGAACTACTTGTTGCCAGACGAGCGAGATCGTGATTCGAGATAGCGCTGAGATGCCGCCCGCGATTCTTCATCGTGTAACGCAACCACAAGGCTGTCGGCATCGTTAGCGCTACGGCCAGTACCTGCGATCTCTTCCATGACCGCATTGACCTGCGTCTTTGTTGCGAGCAACGAAAATGTGGGTTTATTCGCCAACGATTCGGCGAATGACTCGGCCTCTGCAACGAGTTCGTCCTCGGCGACCACACGGTTGATAAAGCGAAGTTGTAGGGCCTCGTCGGCAGAGAACGGTCGGCACGACAGAATGAGTTCCTTTGCGACAGCTGGCCCCACCTCGCGCACGAGGCGTGGAACCCCTCCCCAAGCGAGAGGAATTCCGAGGTCAACTTCAGGAATTAAGAATCGGGTTGTAGTTGCAGCCATGCGAAGATCGCATGCAGCGGTCAGCACGACGCCTCCGCCGACACAGTGTCCGTGCACTGCAGCAATAGTGAGTTGACGCATATTGGTGACGGTGTCTGCCATGACGCGTCCGAGTTCGGCGCCTGCTCGTGGGTTAGATCCGCCGTAGACGTCGGTGAAGTCATCGAGATCGAAACCTGCAGTGAATGCTCGACCCTCTCCGCGCATGATGACGACCTTGATCTCATGTTGATGCGAAATCCATGTACAGAGTTCAACGATCTCTGTCATGAGCGCTACCGACAGTGCATTAAGGCGCTCTGGTCGGTTGAGGACGATGGTGCCGACGGTGTCTCCTTCGGCGTGTTCCCATCGAAGGTGCTGTAGTGCAGGGATGTTCTCAGAAGTCATTGATCTATCGAAGCATGGGCGAGCCCGGTGAGGCGTGTCGGGGCTGGGGCACCTGCTCGCAGATAGCCTCTCAAGGGTGACAGATCAAGCGGTTTCCTCGGACGCCCGGACGGTTCGCGTCGGGTTGCTCGGTTGCGGCAATGTTGGCGGCGCATTGGTGCCGCTATTGCGCGCCCAACGTGACGCGATTGCCGCCCGCACCGGACTCAACCTTGTCGTCACTTCGGTGGCAGTTCGAAACATGTCGCGCGACCGTGGCGTCGAATTGGGCGATGTCTCGTTAACGAATGATGCGATGGCAGTGGTCTCTGACCCGGAAATCGATGTTGTCGTTGAGGTGATTGGTGGCATCGAACCCGCTCGTGAACTCATTGTTGCCGCACTATCTGCCGGAAAGCCGGTGGTCACGGGAAATAAAGAACTTCTCGCAAATCATGGAGCGGAGCTTTTCGAACTTGCAGACTCCAACGGGGTCGATTTGCTGTTTGAGGCGGCCGTTGCGGGCGGCATTCCGTTGATTCGACCGTTGCGAGAAAGCCTTCGAGGCGAGCCTGTGTCGAGGGTGATGGGAATCCTCAACGGCACTACGAACTACATCTTGTCGAAGATGACAAATGAGGGTGCTGACTACGCAGACGCCCTCGCTGAAGCCCAGCGTCTGGGGTATGCCGAGCGTGACCCAACTGCCGATGTTGAAGGTTTTGACGCGGGTGCCAAGGCCGCAATTATCGCGAGCATCGCCTTCGGGGTGAAAGTAGTTGCCGGAGATGTGTACCACGAGGGCATTAGCAACATCACTGCGAGCGATATCGCAATCGCCGGGCGTCTCGGTTACGTCGTGAAACTTCTCGGAATTGCCGAGCAAGATCGTGACACAGGCGAGGTCGCAGTCAGAGTGCATCCAGCGATGGTTCCGAACGAACACCCGTTGGCGTCGGTTCGCGATTCGTACAACGCGGTGTTTATCGAAGGTGATGCCGTTGGTTCATTGATGTTTTTCGGTCGTGGAGCCGGAGGCGATCCAACTGCGAGCGCCGTGCTGGGAGATCTCATTGATGCGGCGGTCAACCGCGATCAGGGCACACACGGCTCTCTTGGAGCGTTTCAGCGGGCGAGGGTGCGACAGATTGACGCAACTAGTGCCGAGTATTTGCTCGCTCTTGATGTTCTTGACCAATCCGGGGTGTTGCACAGCGTCACAGGTGTGTTCGCCGAACATGGTGTGAGTATCCGTGCAGCCGAGCAGGAGGGTGCGGGTGAGGAAGCTCGTCTCGTCTTCATCACGCACGAGGCGGTTGAGTCTTCAGTGCAGGCCACTGTGCGTCAGCTACGTGAACTCGACGTCGTTCGCCGGATCGGCGGGCTCATTCGCGTGATCGGAGCGTAAGTGAGATACGTCTCGACTCGCGGTACTGCCCCTGAATTGGGGTTCTCAGACGTACTGCTGAGTGGGCTTGCGTCCGACGGTGGTTTGTATGTTCCAACCGAGTGGCCGACGCTTCCGGCGGCCGTTGACGACTATTCGTCAACGGCGACTTCCATCATGGCGACGTATATCGGCGATGACATTTCGAGTGAGGTGCTCGAAGCCATTGTCCGCGATGCGTATGCGACGTTTCGCCACTCGGAGGTGGCACCGCTGGTGCAGATCGAAGAGAATCTGTGGGTTCAAGAGTTATTCCATGGCCCAACCCTTGCCTTCAAGGATCTTGCGTTGCAGGTGGTTGGGCGGCTATTCGACCACGTTCTCGCTGAACGTAGCGACCGAGTAACCATTGTCGGTGCAACCAGTGGTGACACCGGGTCAGCCGCAATCGATGCAGTTAAATCATGTGACAATGTCGACATCGTCATCTTGTACCCTCGCGGTCGAACGAGCGATGTGCAGCGACGACAGATGACCACCGTTGATTCGCCAAATGTGCATGTGGTCGCAGTCGACGGAACCTTTGATGACTGTCAAGATCTCGTAAAGGCGATGTTTGCGGACGAACAGTTGCGTCGTGATTGCAATCTGTCAGCTGTGAATTCTATTAACTGGGCTCGTGTGATGGCCCAGATCGTCTACTACGTGACGGCCTCGCAAGCGTTTGCTGAGCCGGCCACGTTCTGCGTGCCCACGGGCAACTTCGGAAATGTGCTGGCCGGCTGGATCGCGAAATCGACTGGAGCCTCGATCGATAATCTTCTCATCGCGTCGAATGCAAATGACATTCTGGCTCGCTTCGTGAACCATCGTGATATGTCGGCAACCGAAGTGGTTCCAACATTGAGTCCAAGTATGGATATCCAGGTGTCATCTAACTTCGAGCGGCTGCTCTTTGAGATGAACAACCGCAACGGAGGACGCACTGCAGAGCAACTCAAGCATTTCCGCTCGTCAGGGGTGCTTGAAGTTGAGGAAGTGAACTTCCGTACATGGATCTCTTCCACATTTTCGGCAGAGCGCGTCGACGACGAGGAGACCCTTGCTGAGATCGGTCGGGTCTACCGAGATTCGGGAATGTTGATCGACCCTCACACCGCAACCGGAACGGCTGCGGCACGGCGAACCCGCTCAGACGGCACAACCGTGTGCCTGTCGACCGCTCACCCGGCGAAGTTTCCTGATGCGGTTGAGAAAGCAACGGGCATCCGCCCCGAACTCCCACCCGAACTTGGTGACTTGATGGAGCGCACGGAGCGGATGAGTGATCTTCCCGCTCATCTCGCAGCAGTCTCTGACTTCGTCCGAGGGGTTTCTCGCGTGTCGAGATAATTGCTGTCGGTCAGCATCGGTGCTAGGGTTTGAGGCGTCGGGGCGCTCGCTCTGAACGACCGAAACAGAAATTCTGTTTCGTCCCACGTAGCCGGTGGCGTTAGGGCTGTTCCTTTTGTCGCAAGCATCGTTTAGAGCTTGCTTACAAACGCATTCCGATCCCATCGGCCGCATGTGAAGTGAAATTCCGCCTGTTGGCGAAGAGAAGGTGAACGTGGCTGCTCAAGCACTCGAACAATCAGTTCTTGAAACAAAAGACAAGGACCAACTCCTTGCGATCTCGAAAGCGCTCGGAGTCAAGGTGACTGCGCGCTCAAAGAAAGCAGACATCATTTCTGCGATTCTTGCAACAACAGGCGGTTCCTCTGCGGGTGACGCCTCAGATCAAACCGCATCATCTGGCGCCGAGAAGACGTCAACGTCTGGTGGTGACCGATCGGCCACCTCAGAAAAAGAAGATGCACCGGCAGAAAAAACTGATGGTTCGGCAACATCCCCTCCTTCAAAAAAGGCTGCTGAGGCCGCACCGGCACCAGCAACTGACCAAGAACCGCCAGCCGAGTGGGAATTGGAGTTCTCTGCGGAGCCCGCCGAAGATGTCGCGAAGGACGAGTCATCTGAGCGCCGTGGTCAGAATCGTGATGGCCAACAGCGTGACGGTCAACGCCAGCAACGCGACGGGCAGCGCCAAGACGGCCAGCGCGATGCAGACGTGGAAAGCCGGAATCGTCGTCGACGTCGCCGTCGGAAAGGTGGCCGACTCGATGAAGGACCGCAGGGAGAAGATCGTGACTTTGTCGACGATGAGGACACCCCGGTCAGCAACGACCCCGTGCCGGTCGACGGCTACCTCGATATGCGCGAAGAGGGTTACGGCTTCGTCCGCGTCAATAACTACCTGTCGTCAAAAAAGGACGCTTACGTGCCTGTGCGCATGTCACGCCAATTTGGCCTTCGAAAGGGTGATCACCTCGTTGGCATGATGCGTCCTGCGGGGCGCAATGAAAAAAACCCGGCAATGCTGGAGATCCAGACGGTCAATGGTCGTCCACCACAAGAAGCAAAGAAGCGGCGCAAGTTTGAAGACATGACCGCGCTCTTCCCCGATGAAAAGCTTCGGCTCGAGAATGAAGATGATCCGACCGATATGACATCGAGGATCATGGATCTCATCTGCCCAATCGGTAAGGGGCAACGTGGGCTTATTGTGTCGCCCCCCAAAGCCGGTAAGACAACGGTTATGAAGACGATCGCAACGTCGATCGAACGCAATAACCCAGAGGTTCGCTTGATCGTTCTGTTGATCGACGAACGTCCGGAAGAAGTCACTGACATGCAACGCCACGTGCGCGGAGAAGTCATCGCATCAACGTTCGACCGGCCAAGTGATCAACACACCCAAGTTGCGGAAATGGCGATTGAAAAAGCGAAGCGGATGGTTGAGTACGGCGAAGACGTCGTCATCATTCTCGACGGCATCACCCGTTTGAGCCGTGCCTACAACCTCGCCGCTCCGGCGAGTGGTCGTATTCTCTCTGGCGGTATCGATGCCGGTGCGCTGTACCCGCCGAAACGATTCTTTGGTGCTGCCCGAAATATCGAAGAGGGTGGCTCGTTAACCATCCTTGCGACGGCGCTCGTCGAAACGAATAGCCGAATGGATGAAGCGGTGTTCGAAGAATTCAAAGGCACGGGCAACATGGAGCTCCGTCTTGATCGAAAGCTATCTGAGCGCAGGGTGTACCCAGCAATCGATGTTGATGCGTCAAGCACTCGTCACGAGGAGTTGTTATTCGATCGGAAACAGTTGCAGATGGTCTGGAAACTTCGACGTGTCCTGTCAGGACTCGCGGCCGACGGCAGTGCGGGTCCAGGCCTCGAACTTCTCGTCGACCGGTTGAAGACCTTCCGAACAAACGATGAGTTCCTCACCGAGATCGCAAAACAACCCGGTATGTAAGCGAGATCGCCAGTGGTTCCTCGTTTGTCGCCCGCTAGCATTCTGAAGGCCTGAGTCAGGAGAAATTAGAATGAAGTCCGATATTCACCCTAATTACGAAGTTGTCACCATTCGCTGCTCCTGTGGCAGCGCATTCGAGACCCGCTCGACCCGTTCGGGAGAGCAGATCCTTGAACTTTGTAACGAGTGCCACCCGTTCTTCACTGGCAAACAGAAGCTCGTTGACTCTGGTGGACGCGTTGAGCGTTTTAATCGCCGGTACGGCGAGCGCGCCAAGAAGTGACACAGCCCCTACGGGGTCGCATTATGCCTGAAACTGGGGCGGTCACCGATGACCGTCGGCCAGCCCTGATCGCAGCGGTGTTGCAGTCACTCGCCCGCGAGCATTTTGATCTCGTCGGCGTCCCTGTTGTCCCAATGCCGGGCGGAGTCGGCATTCATGAACCTTCCCGTTCTTTTGTGTGGTTGGACGACCAACCCGAACGCCTATTAGGAGCGGCAATCGCGCTCCATCTCCGTAAAAACTCTGCTCGACTCGACGTCGTTGTTCCCGATCATTATCGAGAGCAAGCACCGGTAGTTGCCCGTCGAATGCGTCAGTGGAAGATCGATTCTGATGTGTACCTGCTTGATGGAAGGTCGCTGACAGTGGTAGATCCGTGGCCTGCTGAGACTGAGTCGGAGTGTGCCTTCGAGATCGATGAGTTTCGATCGATCATCTCTGAGGCGGGGGCCGAGGCTGTGATCGAACACGGCGTGCTCACCGGCGAAGTAGCGGGGCTTGAAGTCTGCCGAGTGATATTTGAAGACGACTGGAAATTGCGGGTTGGCGTCGGTTCACAGGATCGTGAGGCCTTTCAGATGCTGCACGGCGATGCCCCAGCTCTCGACTCGCTCGTGCGAGTTGTCGAATTCGTTCAGACATACCGATATCCAGCTGCCGACCCGCATCCGCTCAACCGGCTGTCGGCGGAACGTTGGATGAGAGCGACTGTGCTGTCGTCTCCAGATTCGCCATTGACCAATCGTGTGGCGATGTCCGGGGTGCTGCCGCGCGGCAGCATGTCCGATGCGGCTCCCGCCTTCATTTCAGCCCAACTAGATGGGGAACAAGTGCTTGTTGCCTGCACGACCGGAACCGATCTCGGGGCCATCGTCGACGCCGCCGACCATGCCGAGTGGTCAGCCCATCGAGAGACCGTGACTGAGATTCTCGTCGCCGTCGATGGTCGTAATCGTCTGCCCGTGCTCAACGAGATGGCACAACGGTCGCGCCGTCCGATGCGCATCGTGTCGCAAGCCGAACTGCTGAGCCGCTGAGAGTAGTCTCGTAGCACGATGTTGCAGCCTTCTCACGAGCACGATGCTCTTTTTGAGCGCCTTGCGGCCCATGCCGGCGAATTCCGTGAACTTGAGCAACGGTTAGCAGACCCTGCGACCGCTGCCGACTCGAATGAGTTGCGGAAAGTGTCCCAGCGGTATCACCAACTTCAAGCATTTGTTGACGCACTTGCATCCCGAGACCGTTTACTCGACGACATCGCTGCCGCCGCTGAACTCGCCGAGGTCGCTGATGGCGACGACCGAACCGGATTCGAAGAAGAGGTGCTCGCTGGCCAACGTGAACTTGAGGCGCTTGCACAACACGTGCGGGAATTACTCGTTCCTCCCGACCCAGACGCAGGGCGAAATGTAATCGTTGAGATTCGCGGTGCAGAGGGCGGTGAGGAAGCCAATCTCTTCGCAGGAGACCTACTCGACATGTACCGCGGATACGCCCAATTACATGGCTGGAAACTTGAGATGCTCTCTCACGATGCAAGTGACCTCGGAGGAACGAACCAGGTGACGTTCATCGTTCGTGGTGACGACGCATGGCAGCACCTTAAGTTCGAAGGTGGACCGCACCGTGTTCAGCGTGTGCCAGTAACCGAAAGTCAGGGCCGTGTTCACACGTCATCTGCAACAGTCGCAGTATTGCCAGAGGCCGATGAAATCGAAGTTGAGATCGATGATCGTGACCTCGACATCGATGTGTATCGCTCATCGGGAGCGGGAGGGCAGCACGTCAATACGACCGACTCTGCAGTGCGCATCACCCACCGGCCTTCCGGGCTCGTGGTCACAATGCAAGATGAGCGAAGCCAGCTACAAAACCGGGCGCGGGCCATGCAGGTGCTCCGAGCTCGCCTGAAGGCACATGCGGAGTCAGAACAAGACTCACAGAGGTCTGCAGATCGGCGGTCCCAGGTCGGTGGTGGCGGCCGAAGCGAGAAGATTCGCACCTACAACTTTAAAGAAGGTCGAGTAACCGATCACCGAATCGGTCTCACGATTCATCGTCTTCCTGAGGTGCTTGCGGGAGCGCTTGATCACGTCATCGAACCTCTTCTTCTCGAAGAACGCGAACGCCTTCTGGCCCAGGAGACCGAAGGTGGCCTGTGACGACCGTTCGCAAACTCGTTGAGTCGACCGCAGACGTCATTGGAGACCGCACTCACGCTCGGTGGTTGGTCGAGGTAGCAGTGTCAGCTGATCGGATCGACGACGTTCTCGACGAGGAGGTGACAGAGCGTATGGTGGCGCATCTTGATGCCATGGTCGGGCGATATCGCATAGGTGAGCCACTGCAATATGTGCTCGGTCGTTGGGCATTTCGGCGTCTCGATCTCTTCGTCGATGAACGGGTACTTATTCCTCGGCCGGAAACCGAAGAGGTTGCGGGCGTTGCCATTGAGCTCGCAATGGCGGCAGAGGGGACCCGAACCGTGATCGATCTCGGGACGGGCTCAGGCGCAATTGGTCTGTCGCTCGCCACCGAACTCCCCGTTGAGAACACGTCGATCTGGATGACCGACATCTCTACGGATGCTCTCGCAGTTGCTCGGGCGAACCTCGCAGGGATTGGTCGACCAGCGCGAAATGTCACGATCGTCGAGAGTCGTTGGTTCGATGCAATACCGGCGAACCTGAAGGCCGATGTGATCGTGTCGAACCCTCCATATATTGCGCAGGACAGCTGCGATGTTGAGAAAAGTGTTTCAGTTTACGAGCCAGAAGTGGCCCTGTACTCGGGCTCTGACGGACTTGATGCAATTCGCGAAATTATTCGCCGGGCAGGCGACTTTCTGACGGCAAATGGTGTTCTTGTGCTCGAAATTGGTTCTGACCAGCGGTTGACGACGGAGTATCTCTTTGAAGAGTGCGGGTACGTCGACTACGAGGTGCGTCGTGACGTATTCGGGCGCGATCGAATTGCAATCGGATATCGGCCAGGTCCTGCACGATGACCGCCAATACTTGCGCAGAGATGGCTCTTCAGGCGCAATGCCGCTAGCGTTTCAGAAGCGGACATTACCTAGGAGAGTGCCCCGTGAACGACGACCGTTTGTCTCGCTATCGAGCAAGTATTGACAACATCGACGCCGCTCTCGTTTGCATGCTCGCAGAGCGTTTTAAGATCACCCAAGCAGTCGGCGAATACAAGGCTGAAATTGGGCTTCCTCCAGCAGATGAAATCCGAGAAAACGAGCAGATCGAACGGTTACGGACCCTTGCCACCGAAGCTGGCCTCGACCCTGCATTCACTGAGAAATTTCTCCGGTTTATCGTTGCGGAGGTCATCCGACATCATCACTTGATCGCTGGCGAGAACTGACGGGCCATCTTGAGCGAACAAGTTGACCTTGCGGTGATTGGTGGAGGCCCTGCCGGCTCAGCTGCTGCGATGCGCGCAGCACGGGCAGGGGCATCAGTGGCGGTCTTCGAATCTGGGGAACGAGGCCGAGACAAGATCTGCGGTGATGGGCTCACTCCTCGAGCGGTTGCAGCGCTAAAAGAACTTGATATCCAGATCGATGCATCGCATCGAATCTCTGGTCTACGAATGATTGCTGGGCGCCAAATACGTGAGTTGCCATGGCCCGAAACCGATCGGTTCCCAGGATACGGAGCGGTGTGGCCTCGTCAGAGCCTCGATGCAGAGCTCATTAGCGCAGCCGAATCTGCAGGCGCAGCAGTGTCGTTTCAGTCGACGGCACGACCGATTATTGAAGATGGCGTGGTTCGAGGTGTTCGAGTCGAGTGCCTAGGCGGAACACGCGAGGTGCACGCCGAAAAGGTGATCGTTGCCACGGGTGCACCCGGCGCTGTGGCGAGAGACCTCGGCGCAGTCCGCGTCGCTGACGAACCATTTGGCCTTGCGATTCGAAGCTATGTCGAGTCGCCGAGGCATGCCGACGAGATGTTGGAGGCATGCCTCACACTCCGCGATGAACATGGAACACCGGTTCCCGGATACGGCTGGATATTTCCATGTGGAGACGGCTCAGTAAATATCGGTGTTGGGGCACTTTCGACGATGAAAGGCTTCAAAAGCCTCAATCTCAACAAGTTGCTTGCGTCGTACCGAGCTTCGGTTGAGGGCTCGTGGAGCCTCGGAGCCGACATTGGAAAGGCACGTGCATGGCGGTTGCCAATGTCGGTGGTGAAGCGCTCAGGACCCGGTTGGATGGCGGTAGGCGACGCCGCGGGACTCGTTAATCCAATGAATGGCGAAGGGATCGACTACGGGCTCGAATCTGGAATACTCGCAGCCGACGAATATCTTCGTGATCCCGTCGGTGCCGAGTCCCGTTACGACGATGCCGTTGGCGAGCGATTCGATGCGTTCCTTCGTACGGGCCGACGGTTTGCGTTCCTCATCGGGCATCCGTTCTTGTTGCGAACCGGGCTCCGGGTTGCGGTCGGAACTCACTCAATCGCAAACATCACCCTGCAGGTCATGGGCAACCTTGTCGACGGTGACACCCCGGGCGCTGCCGGGCGCGTGCTGTCGTTTGCGGACCGAGCGCTGGCGCTCGCGGACCCTGTACTTCGCAAGACCAGAGCCAAAGCCTGATCGATAACGTTCGTTACCGTGACCTCACGCATCGGGTTCGGTATCGACATCGGCGGTAGCGGAATAAAAGCTGCCCCAGTGAATCTGTCAGAGTCTGGTCAACTCGCAGCTGAACGGTTTCGAATTCCAACGCCGTATCCGGCAAACCCGGAGTCGGTGGCTGGCGTTCTGGTCGACCTCGTTCGGCATTTTGAATGGGAAGGCCCCGTTGGGATAGCGCTCCCGTCTGTGGTGCGCAGTGGCATCGTCCACTCTGCAGCAAATATCGACGAGAGTTGGATTGACGTCGATGCGGAGACATTGTTCTCGTCACTGCTGAAACACGACGTCGTGGTGATGAACGATGCTGATGCCGCGGGCGTTGCCGAGATGTCATTCGGGGCCGGAGCAGGCTGTCGGGGAGTCGCCATCACCCTTACATTTGGGACAGGAATTGGTTCAGCCTTGTTTGTTGACGGTTATCTCGTCCCAAACTCTGAGCTCGGCCATCTTGAGTTCCGAGGTGAGTCATTTGAGCGGTGGGCGGCAGCAAGTGCCCGTAAGCGTGAAGGTCTGACGTGGCGCAAATGGGCTCGCCGAGTATCGAGGTACCTTCAGACAGTCGATGCGCTGTTCTCGCCGGATCTGGTCATCGTCGGGGGAGGAGCGTCGAAGTCAGCGGAGAGATGGGTGCCATTACTCGACGAGGTCCGCCCTGAAATTGTCGTTGCAGAGTTTGCAAATACGGCCGGCATCGTTGGTGCCGCAATGGCGAGTGTTCGTACCTGACGTCAGCCACCGCCATGTGGCCGCTGCGACCTTTAGCCATGGGGTTATTGCACTGCCGTTTGCGCCGGACGCGCCGCACGCAAGCCAGTCACGATGAGGGTGATTGCGGTGAGTGGAACAACGAACACGAGCATGGCAAAGCTGAACTCGTCGTGGATGGAGGCCGAAGCAGCATCAAGCCCCAGCCACGCTAGATAGCCGACGTAGTAGCCGGTGAACAGCAAACCTTCCCAACGCTTGATGACATACCCGTTCACGAATATGGGTAGACATGCAATTGCAACCGCAAGCATGAACGGAAGGTCGAAGCCGAGAGCGGTACTGCTTACCTCAATTGGTGCAATGAGAGAGGTAAATCCCAGCACGGCGAGAAGATTGAACAAGTTCGAGCCCACTGCGTTTCCGACAGCGAGGTCTCGTTGACCTTTAGCGGCTGCAACGATCGACGTCGCAATTTCGGGTAGCGATGTTCCGACGGCGACCACGGTGAGACCGATGAGGAAGTCACTTGCCCCCAATGCCGTTGCAAGGTCTGTTGCAGCCGTGACGAGTAACTGTGAGCCAATAATGAGCATGGCGATGCCCACAACAATGAGTGCGAAGCTTTGCCATATCGGGTGCGTCCCTGAAATCTCAGCTGCAAGACCCTCCTCATATTCTTTTGCAATGTGATGGTCGCTTTCGCCATCGGCATTTGACCTTGCGGATGACACCGTTCGAGAAAGGTAGGCGAGGAGGACGATAACAAACAGCGCACCATCGATACGTCCGAGCGATCCGTCGAGACCGAGCAGGATGACTGCAATTGATGCGCCGATCATCAGCGGAACGTCGATGCGGACGATCCGAAATGCGACGACGAGCCCTGACCCGACAACTGCTGACAAGCCGAGAACGAGGAGGATGTTGGCGATATTGCTGCCGATAACATTTCCGAGGGCAAGATCACTTGTGCCTCGTGTCGCGGCCCCAATGCTCACGGCGAGTTCAGGGGCACTCGTTCCGAATGCGACGACGGTAAGACCGATGACCACCGGCGACAGGCCACTGCTCGCGGCGATGCGTGCCGCCCCGCGAACCATGATGTCAGCCCCTGAAATCAGCACGAAGGTGCCGACAATGAAAGCGATAACAGTCACTACTGACATTGGACCCATCCTCGCAGAGGAAAACGAACTTGCCTCATTGCTTGAGAGAATGTCGCCGGTTCTGCGAAATGTCTGCGACGATAATGACATGGCAGCATCGCCGCAGGTATCCGTCTTTGGCGAGGCCTTGATCGACCTCATCATCACCGATGGAGGTGCAGTAGATGCCGTGTGCGGCGGTGCTCCCTTCAATGCTGCTCGAGCGCTTGGCCGACTTGGTGTTGAGACGGCTTTCGTCGGCGCAATCTCTGAAGATCGATTTGGTGACGATCTATTAACTCAGCTGATTGATGATGGGGTGAACGTCGACCACGTGCAGCGCACGACATCGCCAACCACACTTGCGTTAGCCGAAATGTCCGACGACGGCAGCGCGTCGTACAGGTTTTACGTCGATGGCACTGCTGCTAAAGAGACCGCTGGACGCGACGCTCACGTTGATGAGGGGTGGATACTGACCGGAGGCCTCGGGCTCGTTCTCTCGCCGGTGGCCGATCACATCGCTCAGCTCATGGTCCAGAGACCGTCCACAACGTTGGGGTTGATCGACATTAACTGTCGACCTCTGGTGATCACCGAGCCTGACGAGTACCGAGCGCGCCTGAATGCGGTTGTAGCTGCAGCAGATGTCATCAAAGTGAGTGATGAGGACCTCAAGTATCTTTATCCAGAGCTCGATGTGATGACGTCTGCTTCTCGATTGCTTGAGAAAGGCCCGAAGGTTGTCGCAGTGACTGCGGGCTCATCTCCAGTTGAGATCCTCACCTCGAAGGGTTCAACTCAGGTGGCTGTTCCACATGTTGACATCGTCGACACCGTCGGCGCTGGAGATACGTTCTGTGCTGGTTTTGTGGCGTGGTGGGTTCATCGCAGCACTCATTCTGACGTGCACTGCGACACGTTGAGCGACCTTGACCTCGTCGCAGCTGCAGCCACGGCAGGTGTTCACGCATCTGCGATCGCAGTCGGTCGGCGAGGGGCTGATCCTCCCCATCGAGACGAACTCAGTGCTGATCTTTGGGGCTGAGAGGATAAGCGGCCGCACCCATGGCTAGCGTGTGGGTGATGGGAGACATGCTCGAAACGATGATCGACGATCTCCGGCAACTTGTAGAAGCCGAGTCACCCTCGAGTGATCCGCAATTGTTGGCACGATCGGCAGAGATAGTTGCTGATCTCATAGAACGGCATTTAGGGACGCGTCCAACACTGATTGATGAAGGGGTGGGTCCGCACGTGCACTGGACCGGTGGCGGGGACCCGAAGGTGCTCATTTTGGGGCACCATGACACCGTTTTTCCCGCAGGCACGCTTGTCCAACGGCCGTTCAATGTCGAGAATGGTCGGGCCACCGGGCCGGGCGTATTTGATATGAAAGCCGGAATTGTGCAAGCAATTCACGCGGTTGCGTCGATAAACGATCGCTCAGGGGTTGAAATATTGCTTTCGTGTGACGAAGAAGTCGGGTCAACGACGTCGAGGTCACTTCTCGAGGAGCGAGCCGTTGCGTGCGGAACGGTCCTCGTATTGGAGCCAAGTGGCGAAGGTGGAGCACTGAAGACAGGCCGAAAGGGAACCGGCACCTTCGAAGTCGTGATCGGCGGTCGGGCCGCACATGCTGGTCTCGAACCTCATCGTGGCGTGAACTCACTTGTTGAAGCAGCGCATCAGGTGCTCGCAATCGCAGAGTTTGCAGATGATTTGCAGGGGACGACGGTGACGCCAACAGTTGCTCTTGCGGGTACGGCCGACAATGTTGTCCCAGCCGAAAGCCGAATTCGGGTCGATGTCCGGGTGACGTCGGCCGAAGAAGCTCACCGCATTGAAACTGCATTTTCAGGTCTTGCTCCGGTGCATCCAGAGGCAACCATTGAGGTGAGCGGTCGGGTCGGGCGCCCACCGATGCCTGAATCAGCCTCGGCCGAGCTCATGCCGCTTGCGTTCGCTTATGACGCTTCCGTTGTCGGAGTGGTGGTTGGAGGAGGCAGCGATGGGAACTTCACCGCCGCGTGCGGTGTTCCGACACTCGATGGGCTCGGTGCCGTGGGAGGCGGAGCCCATGCCGATCACGAATTCGTCGAAGTTGAGACCATGCCCGGCCGAGCAGATCTGCTCGCCGCCATCATTGAAGCTCGCACAAGTTAGGGCGAGCGTTCAGTCACGTGTCGGGTCGAGTTCGAGAGCGCCAGCTTTTCCGAGCGCACCCACCCGGCGGTAGACGTCGAGTTTGTCCCGAGAGTCGGTGATGTCGAGATTCCGCATCGTGAGTTGACCGATTCGGTCGAGCGGCCCAAACGCAGCATCTTCAACTTGTTCCATCGAGAGACGATCAGGCTCATAGGTGAGGTCGGGTCCGGTGGTGTCGAGAATCGAGTAGTCGTCTCCTCGACGAAGGCGGAGCGTCACAGAGCCGGTGACGGCGGATCCGACCCAATTGAGCAGTGGCTGCCTGAGCATGAGGCTTTGAGGGTCAAACCATCGACCCTCATAGAGCAGACGCCCGAGGCGCAGTCCCATCGTGTGATAATTCTCAATCGTGTTCTCGTTATGAATCGCTGACACCAGCCTCTCGTAGGCGATGTGCAGTAGGGCGAGAGCGGGGGCTTCATAAATTCCCCGAGACTTTGCCTCGATGATGCGGTTCTCAATTTGGTCGCTCATGCCAACGCCGTGACGTCCGCCAATCGCGTTGGCTTCAAGCACCAATTCGACATGATTTTCAAATGTCTTACCGTTGATCTCGGTAGGCCAGCCTTCCTCGAACGTGATGGTGACATCCTCGTGTGTGATTTTGACCGTTTGATCCCAGTGGGCAACTCCCATAATTGGCGCAACAATCTCCATTCCCGTGGAGAGTTCCTCGAGGGCCTTCGCTTCATGCGTGGCGCCCCAGATATTTGCATCTGTTGAGTACGCCTTCTCCACCGAGTCCCGATAGGGAAGGTTTCGAGTGGTGAGGAATTCGCTCATCCCAGTGCGGCCACCGAGTTGTTCAACGAATGCCTCATCGAGCCAGGGCTTGTAAATTCGCAACTTTGGATTGACCATCAGGCCGTAGCGATAGAAGCGCTCAATGTCATTTCCCTTGTAGGTGGAGCCATCACCCCAAATGTCGACTCCATCTTCTTGCATTGCTTGGACGAGCAGCGTGCCGGTGACAGCGCGACCAATTGGGGTGGTGTTGAAATAGGTTCGGCCGGCCGTGCGAATGTGAAACGCTCCACACTGCAATGCCATCAGGCCTTCGCGGACGAGTTCGTCCCGACAGTCAATGAGTCGAGCGGCCTCCGCTCCGTACTGAAGGGCGCGGTCAGGCACGGCCGAGAGATCAGGCTCGTCATACTGGCCAAGGTCAGCCGTGTAACAATACGGGCTTGCTCCACCCTCCCGCATCCAGGCAACGGCAGCGGAGGTATCAAGCCCGCCAGAAAAGGCGATTCCGATCCGCTCGCCGGCGGGAAGCGTCATCAACACGTTCGACATGGCACTTGAACCTATCGCCGTTATTGGTCAGGGCGCAGTAGTACGCGGCGTACCAACCCAGGAAGCTAGGGAGGAACCCGCTCCGGCAAGGCCGAGAACGATTTCGACGATGCCGAGCCTGGTGACTCGGCCGAGGTCGACGGCACCGATCAGCGTGATGGCCGCCCCGGCCAACATGCCAACTTTCCATGTTCGGTGCGAACCACCGATCGCCAAAATGAGGGCGAGAAAAGGGGCAATGAATGGCACGAGGTTGATGACGAGGTGTCGGCTATTTGCTGGCGGGCCGAGCCACCAGGTGCTGAGACCCACTTGCCTGCTCACCGCCCATACCGAGGCAAGTCCGATCACGACACCAATCCATGTGAGGGTGACTGTCGCTTTCCATCCACCGCCCATTTCGCAACCGCTGCGAGGCGGCGCCGGAGGATCGGGATCGGTGGGGAGAGTCATTGTCGCCAGTGTAGGTGTGATGACCCGAACCTACTGGTGGGCAGTTCGTCGGTAGCCTGAGGCGCCATGAACTCCTCGTCAGCAACAACTCCGGCTTCGCCGATGCTGTCCATCTTTTATCCAATGTGGAATGAAGAGGAGTACATCAAGCGTGCGATTGCGTATGGTCGTCGTTCGTGTGAGCGGATGGTCACCTCAGGCGAAATCGCCGATTATGAGCTCGTTATTATTAACGATGCATCGACTGATGCCACCGCTGCTATTGCCGACCGACTCGCAGAAGAGGATTCGCGCGTTCATGTTGTCCACCACCCGACAAATCGGAAACTCGGCGGCTCAATGCGGTCAGGGTTCGCTGCCGCGCAAGGTGACATCGTGCTCTACACCGACGCTGACCTGCCGTTTGATTTCAATGAGTTGCCCCGCATTGTTCGGCTGCATCGAGAGTATGAGGCTGACATTGTGAGTGCGTATCGCTTTGACCGAACTGGTGAGGGAGCACTTCGAGCGGTGTACACAACGGTGTACAACACGCTGATTAAGGCGGTCTTCGGTGTTCGGGTTCGTGATATCAATTTTGCCTGCAAACTGGTGAGCCGAAGGGTGCTCGACGCAGTGGAACTGAAGAGCGAAGGTTCGTTCATTGACGCTGAGCTCATAATCCGGGCTCAGCGTGAAGGTTTTGAAGTTATGCAGACGGGCGTCGACTATTTCCCAAGGACGCGTGGCGAATCGACACTTTCATCACCGGCAGTTATTCGAAAGATGCTTTTGGAGATGTGGATGCTGCGCCGCGATCTTCGGCGGTCATGATCGACACGATGTCTACTCCGCACGTGGACTCGGTTCGTTTGAGCGTTGCCGTGGTTCGTTGTCTTGTTCTCCTGCCATACTCGCCTTGCAACGCTGTTTCTTGCACATGATGTTTAACCGCTACCGCCGATGGATACCTGCAGTCGTTGCAGCCCTTTTGCTCGTCGTTGTCGCAGTCGTTGGTGGAACATCCAGCGTTGACGATGCTGCTGATGAGCCGGTGGTTTTGTCGACGACCATTCCCGTTACGACCACCACGATAATTGTTCCGAAGGTTCCTCTGTCACGCAATCTCGAGCGCGGAACTACCGGAGGAGACGTCGAAATGGTGCAGCAACGGCTTGCTGATATCGGATTCGATCCAGGTCCGATTGACGGAGTTGTTGGCACGTTGACGAAGCAGGCCGTGTGGGCGTACGAAAAGTTGGTAATGGGGGTGCCTCGTCAAGACGCAACCGGAGTGGTGACTCCGGCCCTATGGGATCGGATGCAAGAGCCGCTGATGGTGCGACCACGTCGCCCCACCGGCGGTCTCCAAAACCACACCGAGATCTACCTTGAGGAGCAGGTGCTCGTTGTCTTTCACAAGGACGTGCCAGCGCTCATCACTCATATGTCATCGGGAGAACTCGATGAGTTTGGAGACCCAGCGTTGTATTGCGAAGTTGTCACCTACGACACCGATTCTGAGGGTGAACTCCTCGAAGAGCCGATCACCAGAGAGATTTGTGCATATGCAAAGACTCCGGGTGGAGTTTTTGCATATCGGCGCCTTGTGGAGGGCATACGGAATGGCCCTCTTGGCGACATGTGGAATCCGGTGTACTTCAACTACGGAATCGCTGTTCACGGGGCAATTCAAGTGCCTTCTGAGCCGGCCTCACATGGCTGTGTTCGAATTCCAATGCACATCTCCGAGTACTTCCAGTCGCTGGTTGAACTCGGTGAATCTGTGCTCGTGTGGAATGGTGTCAGCGAGCCTGAAGACGTGACCTATAGCGAAAGCCTTCCGAGTTTTGATGGAAGTGTGCCGAATCCGAATCCCACTACGACAACCTCGACGACTACTACGACGACTACGACCACCGTTCCGCCGACAACAACGACAACCACTACCTCACCAACCTCGTCGACGACCTCGGTTGCCGAGTAGGGCACGCGTTATTCAAAGGACTTTCAGATTGAGCAGTTGAGTGAGGGGCTGCATCGACACATGCCGCTAGCGCGAAATCGCAGTCTCATTCTGAGCGATTGACCGCTCACCCCGCGCTCGAGTCACAGTTTCGACTGCGACCACCACCAGAGCGAGCCAGACCGTGGCAAACCCGATGAACCTTGCGGTTGTCATTGTCTCTTTATACGCCAGCCAGCCGAGCAAGAAATTGATGATGGGCACCATCCATCCAATAGGGCCGAGCAATGTGAACGGAACTCGAGGGGCGGCATGGGCGAACAAGAGAAGTGGAGCAGCGGTCACGAGACCTGTTGCGGCGAGAAGCACCCAGTCAAACCCCGATGCAAGTTCGCCGACACCACCCGTGCGCGTGAGAGAGATGATGCCGACAACAATGGCGATCGGCAGCAGGGTTGTGACCTCGCCAGTCAAACTATGGATCGGGTCGAGCGGGACTTGACGTTTCACCAAGCCATAAAAGGCCCAACTTCCTCCGAGAGCGAAGGAGAGCCACGGCACCTGTCCGTATGAGGCGGTGAGGATTGAAATTGAGACAATGACGAGAATGATGGCGACGACTCGCATGGGGGTGAGCCGCTCTCTGAGGATGGTCACACCGATTGCCATCGTGATGAGCGGAGCGAGGAAGTAGCCAAGCGCAGTCTCGAGAACCCTCCCCGAAACGATTGCACCAACATATGTTGACCAGTTAATGATGAGCAGCCCGGCGGCTGGAAGCAAAAACTTTCGAACGTTGCGATCTTGGAGGGCGGTGGCCACGGTCGAGAAGTTGCCGCGTATCGTGATGAACACCCACAGCACGACGACCGCAGCGATGACTCGCCAGCCGATGAGGTCAACTGAAGAAAATTCATTGAGCAGTTTCCAGAATGCGGTGAGGCTGCCCCAGAGTGCGTACGCAACGATTGCCGAGCGAACACCACTCTGAGCACGAGAATCCACCGACACAACATATTCGGGCGAAGCAATCTCAGTAGTGTCATGTCAGTGAATTATCTCAACGATGTGCGTGCCGAAGACCGGACACTCCGGGAACTGTTTGCCATCGACCCCTCTCGGGCTCAGCGTTACGTCGCTCAACTTGCTGACCTCCGCATCGACTGGTCTCGTCAACCGGTCACCGACGAGGTGCTCGGCTCGTTGAGGTCTGCGGCCCGAACAGCTGGCGTCTGCCAACGCTTTCAGGCACTTGCAGGGGGTCAAGCTCTCAATGTCACCGAGGGTCGAGCTGCGCTCCACATGGCGCTTCGAGCGGAGCGTGATGCGACGTTCGAAGTGGACGGGCGCAACGTGATGGCGGAGGTACACGCCGAACTGACACGTATGGGTGAGTTTGCCGAGACGGTTCGCGCGAATCCTGAGTTCACTGACATTGTAAATATCGGAATCGGTGGATCAGACCTTGGTCCGGCGATGGCTGCTGAGGCGCTGGTGGGCGACGCTCTTCCACGTCTTCGAGCTCACTTCGTGTCGAATATTGATGCTTCAGACATCACGTCAGTACTCGACAAGGTTCAACCGAAGTCAACCTTGTTCGTCATTGTCTCGAAGACATTTGGCACGTTGGAGACATTGACAAATGCGCAGCTTGCACGGCAATGGGTGATCGATGCCCTTGGTGAGTCTGCGGTGAAAGATCATTTTGTGGCGGTGTCGACCGCTGCGGAGAGAGTTGAAGAGTTTGGTATCAGTACCGACACAACCTTCGGGTTTTGGGACTGGGTTGGAGGTCGATACTCGCTGTGGTCAGCAGTCGGGCTGTCGGTGATGTTGCTCGTGGGACCAGAACGCTTTGCTGAGTTACTAGCCGGGGGACGAGATGTTGATGCTCATATGATGGAAACACTTGTTGACGATGATCGGCTCGACGATAACGTCGCAGTGACACTTGCTCTTATTGGTCTGTTACACCGCAGTGTGCTGAATCGTCCTTCGAAAGCGGTGATTCCGTATGTGCACGAACTCCGTCGATTTCCTGCGTACTTGCAGCAACTCGACATGGAATCAAATGGCAAGTCGGTGACGTCTGCCGGTATGCCTGTCACCGGCCCCACGGGACCAGTGATTTGGGGTGAGGCAGGAACGAACAGCCAACACGCGTTCTTCCAACTTCTACATCAAGGCACCGATGTCATTCCTGTTGATCTCATCGGTGTCGCTCGACCGAGACACAACCTAGTCACACAGCATGATGCGTTGTTTGCGAATCTGGTTGCCCAAGCCCAAGCTCTTGCTTTCGGGCGGGCGTCCCACGAGGAGCCTCATCGCAACTTTGATGGAAATCGGCCAAGCACACTGATTCTTGCCGAGCAACTCGATGCCCGAATCTTGGGGCAACTCATTGCGCTCTACGAGCACATCGTGTTTATCCAAGGAGTCATGTGGGGAATTAATAGTTTTGATCAGTGGGGTGTCGAGTTAGGTAAGGAGCTCGCAAGCGCACTCACCCCTGCGCTTTCAGATGCCGGTAATGACATCGATGGAGACGCAGACTCAGCAACCGTTGCAACAGTGCAGTGGTACCGGGCGCATAAAGCCCGCTGAGGGATTGTCTCTTACGTGGTATCGCGCCCGAGAACGAGCGTGGTTCTGCCTGGCATGATGAGCTCTGCTCGTGCGACCAGTGCTCCTAGTGGATGCGGGTCGCCAGCCCACACCCTCTGATGGCGTGATGGATGGAAATCATGGCTCACCCCAGAATTCTGCCCGCTGTGCGCTCTCAACCCGCCTTTTTCGGGCATGATTGAGATATGGCGGAAGCAAAAACGATTGAGCGAGTCGGTGTCATTGGTTGCGGATTAATGGGTTCGGGCATCTCCGAAGTGTGTGCACGCGCTGGGCTTGAAGTGCTCGTTCGAGAGGCCTCTGCTGAGGCAGCTGAAGCAGGCCGTGCTCGTCTCGTGGCATCGTTTGACCGTGGTGTGACCGCGAACAAAATGACTGAAGACGAGCGCGATGCGGCAATGGAGCGCTTGTCATTCACCACTGATATCGGTGACCTCTCCGATAGGGACCTTGTTATCGAAGCAATTATCGAAGACGAAGAAATGAAAGTCGATCTGTTTCGTGAACTCGACCAAGTGTTGACGAATTCCGACGCAATCCTCGCCTCGAATACGTCGTCGATCCCGATCATGAAGCTTGGAACAGCGACATCACGTCCAGAGCAGGTCATTGGGATTCACTTCTTTAATCCGGTGCCTGTGCTTCGGTTGGTTGAACTCGTCGAGAGTCTGATGACGTCGGAGGAAACATCGTTGCGGGCGGAGGCCTTCACCGGAAATGTGCTGTCGAAGCGCGTCATCAAGTCGCAAGACCGTGCAGGATTTGTAGTGAACGCCTTGCTAATCCCGTATCTATTGTCGGCGATCCGAATGATGGAGTCAGGTTTTGCCTCGGCGGACGACATTGATATCGGCATGGTTGAGGGTTGTAGCCATCCAATGGGGCCTCTTCGCCTCACCGACCTCATCGGGCTTGATACAACTTTGGCTGTGTCAGAGAGCCTCTATGAAGAGTTCAAAGAGCCGCTTTACGCTCCGCCACCGTTGCTGTCTCGGATGGTTGATGCCGGTCTTCTTGGCCGGAAGTCTGGCCGCGGTTTTTACGACTATCGGCGCTGATGGCAGATCGCGTCGAGCGCCTCACCAATCTTCTTGCGTTATTGCTTGAAACCCGACGTCCGCTCACCCTTCATGAGATTGCATCAGAACTTGAGAGTCAATACCCCGACGCTGGTCAGGCTCGACGTGCAGCATTCGAGCGTGATAAAGCGGCGTTGCGTGAGATCGGAGTCAAGATATCGACGGAAACCTTCGGTGGTGATCGCGCCGGTGAGATGGGGTACCGGATCGAGAGAAGTTCTTTTGAGCTTCCCGATCTTGGCTTGACCGATGACGAGGTTCGTGCTCTTCAAGTTGCGCTAGCCGCTACTCGACCTGATTCTGTAATTGGCGAAGAAGCACTGCTCAAACTTGGCGGGGTTGGTGGGGGAGTTGGTGGTCCGATTCGGATGCACCTTCCGGAGTTGCCGGCGTTGCCGATCTTGCGGTCGGCGGTTGCTCAGCGGCATCCTGTGTCGTTTCGTTATTCGGGCAATGTTCGAAAAGTGGAGCCGTGGGGGCTGTTGTTGCGCGACGGGTTTTGGTACGCCGTTGGGTTCGATCAAAACCGTGGTGCTCGACGCACATTTCGAGTGGACCGATGCGAGGGAGAGGTCGCCATTGATTCGGCGGTGGTGTTTGAACCACCTGCAGATGGTGACTTAGGGGCTGCACTGCCAACGAACCCGCTGTTGCTGGGAGATGAGGTCGCAGCTGAGCGTGAGGCTGTTGTGCATATCTCAGCACGACGAGGATGGCTGGTTGAACGAGAGATTGGAAGTGAACGCATTCTCGTTCGGCACGATGATGGGTCGATCACCATCAGGTTGCCGTTCACCAATGAAGATGCGCTGCGTTCGTGGGTGCTCGGATTTCTCGATGACGCCGAACTCCTTGAGCCCGCCGATGTGCGAGATCGCCTCATTGAGTGGTTGAAGGCGGCGGTCTGATGGCACAACGTCCGGCAACAGAACGATTGCGGCGGCTGCTCATCATCTTGCCGTGGTTGATGGAGCGGGGAGAGGTATCGGTTGATGAGGCTGCCGAGCGATTTTCGGTAGGTGTTGATGATCTCATTCGAGACCTTGAACTGGTGTCGATGTGCGGTCTACCGCCCTACGTCGATGAGATGATCGACGTCTTCATTGATGAGGGAATGATTTTCGTTGGTATTCCTCGTTTGTTTACGCGACCGCTCCGACTCAGCGAGGTAGAAGCTTTTGAGTTACTTGCTGCAGGACGGGCAGCGATGCAATTACCGGGTGCCGATCCTGATGGGGCGCTTGCGAGGGGTTTGGGCAAAATTGCGATGGGATTGGGCGAGGATGACATGGGTCTGCTCGTTGTTGCTCCTACTTCTGAAATAGTTCAAGAACTTTCACAGGTGATCGAGAACCGCCAGCGAGTAGAGGTTCGGTACCAGTCATCGAAGGACGTTGCGCCAACAGACCGACTGCTTGAGCCATTCGTGGTGTTTTCATCACAAGGCAACTGGTACACACACGCTCACGATGTAAGTTCAGATGGGCTCAGGACGTTCCGGATTGATCGCATCGAGTCACTATCGGTGATCGGTCAGGCGGAGAACGAGGCGCCAGACTCGATGCCTGAGCCTGGTATTTGGTTTGCCGATGCGGACATTGAGAGGGTGAAACTTCGGGTTGCTCCGCGTGGCCGGTGGATGTACGAGCGATATCCAGTTGATGAGGTGTCCCCTCCGGATGCAGACGGTTGGGTTGAGGTTCGTCTCGCAGTGACATCTCATCAATGGCTCGAGCGTTTGTTGTTACGTCTTGGCGACGCGGTCGAGGTTGTTGATCCAACTTCCATGCGGGTCGCTCGATCGGAAGCAGCAGCCCGAGTGTTAGGTCGCTACTCGGTCAAACGTTGATCTCGCAGGAGGAGCGGCAGTATTTCAGAGGTTGCAACTGCGTCGTGGAGTGCGTCGTGGCTGCGGCCGATGTCAATACCGTATCTCTTGCAAATATCGCTGAGCCGATGTGAACGCTGTCGGTCAGGGTCGAGGCGGCGAGAGAGTCGGAGCGTGCAGAGGTGAGGACCGTTGGGTAACTGTAGATCGTTCATCTGAGCGGCCGTGGTGAGGAACTTCCAGTCAAATGCGAGGTTGTGCGCAACGATTTCACGCGCTCCGATGCGATCGAAAAGGTTGTTCAGCACTTGCAAAGATGATGGAGCGAAGAGTAGATCTCGGCGCGAAATACCGTGTATGTGCTGGGCGCTGATCGCATCCCAAGGACGCCGCAATCGAATCATCGAACTCCACGTTGAAATATTGGCGAGACGAGTCTCGTTCGGGTGGAGTTCTCCACAGACGGCGGCAACTTGATAGATGGGGTCTGACTCACCATTAAGACCACCTGTCTCAAGGTCAATGACCGCAAAGTGCCGGATAGCGAGGCTCACGTGGCCAGATTAGGCCAGCGGCGTAACGAGGGGAATTATGCGTTGCGAGCCCGGATACCAATTGGGGCGGCAACGGTGTAGCCGAGAAGGTGCCGGTCTTCTTCGTTTTCTCCACCCCAATATCCGTATTCATGGTTTTCGCGGGCAAATTGACGACAAGGGATGCGGACCGGGCAGGCTGTGCACAACATATTGGCTCGCGCTTCACGGCGTTCGCGCGCCTGAGGGCGTTCGGCCTTCTTTGCGAAGAAAAGCTCGAGACGGCCCTTGCACATAGCAAATTCCTGCCATGCCACATCACGCGGGACGTCGTCCACTGATTCAAAACTGAGGGGTTCAGCAACGCTCATGCCTCATTTAACACTAAATAGAGGTTTCCTATTCCAAGATTGAGAAATTTTTCTCAATTTGTCGTCTACAGGAGTTCGGCGGCAAGCGAAGCAACACTTGAGCGTTCGCATGATTGCAGGGTGATATGGCCAAAACATGGCTGTCCGGTGAACGCGTTTGCCAGCACAGCGAGGGCATTATTGGTTTCCCCGAGGTAGGGGGCGTCGATCTGGCTGGTGTCACCTGTGAACACCACCTTGGTTCCTTCTCCGACGCGAGTGAGGATCGTTCGCAGTGTAGTTGGTTCAAGGTTTTGTGCTTCGTCGATGACAACCATCTGCTGTTGGAGCGACCGACCTCTAAGAAATGTCACCGATTCGAGAGAGAGTTTTTGTCGTTCGGTGAGTTCATCGATGAGTTGGCGGGCGTCGCCTGATGAACGCCGGTCGGTGAGGGCGACCACGGCGTCGTGCACAGCCGACATCCACGGGTCGAGTTTCTCGTCGAGGCCGCCAGGGAGGAATCCAACATCGGCCCTGCCAACCGGAACGAGGGGACGATAAATGGCGACACGCTCATATCGCTGTTCTTCGACAACCTGCTCGAGCGCAGCAGCGATCGCAAGGATTGTCTTTCCGGTGCCAGCCCGTCCGTCGAGTGCAATCACGGAAACATCGGGGTCGAGAAGGAGATCGATTGCGAATCGCTGTTCCTTATTTCGTGGATGCAGGCCCCATGGCTGTGCCGGGGTGTGCGGGAGGAGGTGAAACTCGGTTCTGCGCCGTCGGGCGAGGGCGGACTGTGATCCCGCCCGGAACACCACGTATTCGTTTTCTCGCACGAGCGGCGCCGTATCGACGCTCAACGCAAGGTCGATGCCAGCGGGTGTGTGGTCGGCCTGATCTGTCGCTTCGTCAACAGCGACGTTTCCGTCTCGGTACAGCGCATCAATGATTTGGGTATCGGTTTGAACAATGTGCCAACCCGCCTGTCGAATTTCTCGGCTACCGCCCGTTGGCTGGTGTTCGATAGCGCTAAGGCCGAGGTGCGCTGCTTTGATGCGAAGCGCTGCGTCATTCGACACCATCATTGTTGGCGCTTGACGAGATTGGCCGAGCGCTGCTCCGATGATCTGGTTATCAGCTTTTACCGGGTCAAGCCCATACTCCACTAGCGCGTCGTGTTGCACGCCGTTCACTTCGATCCTGAGTGAGCCATTTCCGAGAGGCACCGGTGACGCAAGTGAACCGCCGTGTTGAAGTCGAAGTTCTTCAATTATTCTTAGTGCAGTTCGAGCAGCGCGCCCGACATCGTCGGACCGGCTTTTGAGCCCATCGAGTTCCTCGATGACAGTAAGCGGAATAACGACATCTGCTTCGCCCATCGAATGAAGGCACGCAGGGTCAGCGATAAGTACTGAGGTGTCGAAGACGACTCTTGTGTTCGAGATGTCGCTGGTGTTCTCCTCATTGGCAAGCGCCTGGTGGACGATTCCGGCGAGATCGGTCACAGATCACCTCTATTGAGAGAGCGCAGATAGGAGCAAACGGTTGTAGAGAGCAACGCCTCCATTTGTACAGCGCATCATGGTGACGGTGGTGGATTTCGGGTCAATTCAGATGTGGATAAACGTGTAACGAGGTCGGTGATTCGCATTTCATCGTTGTGATGCAAGGCCTCTGACCAAGCGTCATTTGCAAATGCAATAACATGATTAGTTGCACCGTTGTCATTTGGGTCATTTCGATGGTGTCGTTCCCTCGTTGATGGTGTCCACCCGGTTCCGGATGTCATCACCAACGTGGGGCCCGGGGGACAATCCCGTTCGCCGGCGTACAGAATAAAAGGACGATTTATGACTAAGTCAGAACTCATCGACGCAGTGGCAAGCGCAGCCAATGTTTCAAAGGCAGACGCCGAGCGCACAATTGGTGCATTCTTCGACACTGTCGTCGCAGGTGCAAAGAAGGGCGACAAGGTCGCTTGGCCAGGTTTTGGTGCATTTAGCGTCACCCAGCGCCCAGCCCGTACCGGCCGTAACCCACGCACGGGCGAGCCAGTGCAGATCAAGGCATCAAATGCCATGAAGTTCAGCGCCTCCTCAACGTTGAAGTCAACCCTTAACTAAGAAAGCTGATTGAGAATGGCAGCGAAGAAAGCGGCTCCTAAGAAGGCAGCTCCTAAGAAGGCAGCTAAGAAGGCTCCAGCTAAGAAAGCGGCTCCTAAGAAGGCGGCTCCTAAGAAGGCAGCTAAGAAGGCTCCAGCTAAGAAAGCGGCTCCTAAGAA
>DLTS01000016.1 GCA_002501485.1 Acidimicrobiaceae bacterium UBA7830 | reverse complement strand
TCGGGGTCACCTGACAACGTCAAGGGCCCGTGGGGGCGAAGCGGCGACCATCTGATGCTGCTCTACACCGGTGGAACGACCGGAATGCCAAAGGGAGTCATGTGGCGCCAAGACGACCTCGTCGGCGCTCTCGAATCGAGTAATCGAAATAAACTCCCCGAGGAACCCGCGGCCGGAGTTGCCGCAGCTCGTCTCAAAGGGTCCGGACCTAAAGGCCTGCCCGGAGCTCCTCTCATGCACGGCACCGGCTTCTTTAACTCGCTCTCAACGATGCTGCTTGGCGGGTCAACCACCACGCTCACCGGGCGGAACTTTGATGTTGATGAACTGCTGTCGACTATTGAGTCGGCCAGGATTAACTCGATCTCGATCGTCGGCGATGCATTTGCAAAACCAATGCTGCGAGCGCTTGATGCCAACGAGGACCGCTGGGATCTCTCGAGCCTGCGCGTCATCATTTCCTCAGGGGTGATGTGGTCGCGTGAAACCAAAGATGGGCTTCTTCGACACAACGAACGTCTCATCATGGTCGACTCGCTCGGTTCGAGCGAGGCAATCGGCATGGCTAGCAATGTGTCGACGAAAGATTCTGCCGAATCTGGCACCGGGAGTTTCTCTCTCGGGCCAAATACTCGTGTCGTCACCGAAGATGGCCGAGATGTTGAGCCCGGGTCAGGTGAACGCGGCCGGGTCGCTCTTCGCGGTCGGACCCCGATTGGGTACTACAAGGACGAAGAGAAGTCTGCAGCAACCTTCCAGATCATCGATGGAGTGCGCTACTCGATCCCTGGTGATTGGGCCGAAATTCGAGCCGACGGTTCGGTCGCCCTGCTCGGCCGAGGCAGCCAGTGCATTAATACCGGCGGAGAGAAGGTGTACCCAGAAGAGGTTGAGGAAACGATCAAGACTCATCACGCGGTCGCAGACTGTGCGGTCGTCGGGGTGCCCGACGAGAGGTTTGGTCAAGCAATCTGCGCCATCGTTGAGTTGCTCGACCCTTCGGTTGACGATGACACACTCATTGAGCACGTTCGCTCGAAAATTGCCCGCTACAAAGCCCCGAGGCACGTCATTCGTGTCGACACCGTCGGCCGTGCCGTCAACGGAAAACTCGACTACAAGGGGCTCACGGCAATGGCGCTGGATTCAATTCCCGGTAGTTAGGGGCCAATGGCGAGGCCACAGCAGGTTTCACCCAGTTTTGTTCCCGCCGTTTTCCCAACGGTGCTACAAGGTCGGTAACGTGCGGGCATGACTGAAGCACTTGGATTCGACGGCAAAGTAGCAATCATCACAGGAGCAGGCGGGGGCCTCGGCCGCCAACACGCCCTCCTCATGGCGTCTCGAGGAGCGCTCGTCGTGGTGAATGATCTCGGCGGCGCAGTCGATGGCACTGGCTCCGACAAGGGTGCAGCCGACAAGGTGGTCGACGAAATCGAGGCGCTCGGCGGAGAAGCAGTCGCAGATGTAAATTCAGTGGCAACAGCTGAAGGTGGACAAGCCATCGTACAGTCGGCGCTTGACGCCTTCGGAACAGTTGATATTGTCATCAATAATGCGGGAATCCTGCGCGATAAGGCTTTTCACAATATGGACGAGTCGCTTGTCGACCCCGTATTCGATGTTCACTTGAAAGGCGCGTTTAACGTCACCGGGCCAGCATTCCGTGTCATGCGCGAAAAGGGATACGGTCGCATTATCTCCACCTCGTCAGCCGCAGGAATCTTCGGAAACTTCGGGCAAGCAAACTACGGCGCCGCAAAGATGGGACTTGTTGGATTCACCCGGGTTCTTGCCGTCGAAGGTGCACGCTTCAACATCGCTGCGAATGCGATCGCACCAATTGCGCTCACCCGCATGACCGAAGACCTCCTTGGTGATCTCGGTCAAAAACTGCAACCTGACTATGTTGCCCCTCTGGTGACCTTCCTCGCCCACGAATCATGCGATGCAACAGGCCGTATGTTCTCCGTAGGTGGAGGACGTGTCGCCGAAGTCTTCATCGGAGAATGCCAAGGGTTCACCGACGCAAATTTGTCTCCTGAATTGGTGCGCGACAACTGGTCGACGATCTGCGACCGAGACGGCTATGCCGTTCCCGCGCAAATCGCTGAAGAGACCAAAATGTTCGTGGATGCTCTCCGTTGACGTCGACGGTTTCTCTCACTCGGCCCGATGGGTCGCCGCTCATCCTTCACCATCTCGGTGGTTCCGGCGAGGAACCGCTCTTCATTTCGCATGCAACAGGCTTTCACGGTCGTTGTTACCTCGAACTGGCAGAGCATCTGTCGTCTCGCTGGAGCGTATGGGCCGTGGACTATTCCGGGCACGGCGAAACCCCCTCCGCTGACGACAGCGTCAACACGTGGGAATCCTTTGGGGAGGACGCCCTCATCGCTGCCCATTACCTCGCTCCTCACGGCGGGCTTCGGGCGTTCGGGCATTCAATGGGCGGCGCTGCGGTGCTTCTTGCCCATCTGAAAGATCCGACAGCATTCTCGAAACTCGTCGCTTTTGAACCGATCGCTCCCCCACCGAATGATGACTTCGATGTCGAACATCTCCCAATTGCCGTTGGGGCGGAGCGACGCCGACCAACCTTTGACAGCGCAGAGGCTGCAATTGCAAATTACGCCTCAAAGCCTCCTTTAGGGATCTTCACCGAGCGTTCGCTGAGTGACTATGTGAACTATGGGGTCAAGTCGAACGACGACGGCAGCGTGTCACTCTCGTGCACTCCCACGTTCGAAGCGTCAGTGTTTCGAGCCGCCCATCGAAACGAACTCTGGGAGTCACTCCCACAAATCGCGCTTCCGGTGAATGTGATCGCTGGCATTGTCGAAGAGCATCAGCCGTCGAACTTTGCGGCCAGAGTTGCTCAGCGCCTTCCAAACGGCTCGTACCACCCTGACGAATCAATGAATCACTTTGGGCCCTTTGTCGTGCCCAGTCAGGTTGCGCACACGGTCGAAGAGCTGCTGAGTAACACCAGTGCGTGACATGCATCTGGCAGGCTGTTCGGTATGAGCAGCTACGCGCCGCCGACAACACTTTCACCTTCGCGTATCGACTCGTTCCTTTCTTGTCCCCTTGCGTTTCGGTTTTCGAGCCTTGACGGACTGTTCGATCCACCGACGGAAGCGACTGTGCGCGGCACGATGGTCCATCGCGCCCTCGAACACTTTTACGCCGATACCGCTGCTCAACTCGATGCCGAACGCATGAACGATTCGGTCGATCAAATGTTGACCGAATTCAGACACGACGATGACGTACTCTTTCTTGAACTTGAAGGTGATCGGTTCACCCGACTCGGAGACGAGTGTCGGAAACTTGCGATGAACGCGTTGCAAATGGAAGATCCATCAACGGTGAATCCAATCGGGCTTGAACTTCGCATTGAGGCTGAATTTGACGGCGTCACACTGCGTGGAATCATTGATCGTCTCGAACGCGACAACGATGATCATCTCGTCATCACCGATTACAAAACTGGTCGCGCTCCGGGCCCCTCATTTGAGAAAAAGGCGCTAGCAGGCGTGCATTTCTATGCACTGCTTTGTCAGCGAGAGTTTGCCGAGGACGCAACCGAGCTGCGGCTGATGTACGTCAAATCGACACAGACAATTACCACTCGCCCGTCAAGCAAGACGATTTCGTTCACCGAGCAACGACTTACTGCTGTGCATCGAGCAATTTCCCAAGCCTGTGAAAGCGGAGAGTTTGCGACTCGAAAGAGTGCTCTTTGCAAGTTCTGTAAATTCTCATCATGGTGCCCTGAGTTCGGTGGCGACCCCCAACTCGCACTCATTGACGCCCCTCGACGCAACAGCACTTCTTCCGAGTAAACCGATGTCGACTTCGTCAATCTCTCAACGTGCCAACGCGTTCGATGGCCGCGTTGATCGTGCCTACCGACCGCTTCGAAATGTAGCTGCGCTCAATGCAGTCATGGTCGCGGCGAGCACGCTCGGCGATTGGAGCCTAATCTGGCATATCACGAGCACCGCCCGGGGGGTGGCTACTTCAGAGTTTCGACAAATCTTCCTCTTGTCGTGTCTCTTGGGCGTTGAAAGTCTCATCGTTAACCAAGGGATAAAACGCCTCTTCCGTAGACAGCGCCCAACCGACCATGGAGCTGAAGGACTCGCGGTCCGAAAGCCACGAACGTCGTCATTTCCGAGCGGACATGCTTCAGCAGCAGCATTTTCTGCAGTTTTACTGTCGGCAATGACCGGCGGATGGTGGGTCGCTCTGTGGGTTACGCTTGCAACCACCGTCGCCCTTAGCCGATTTCACGTCCGCATTCATCACGCCACCGATGTAATAGCCGGCGCGGTTGTCGGGGCCGCCCTTGCGGGAGCGGCGATTCCGCTGCTGTAATTCAGCCGACGAGCAAACGACGGACGTCAAGAAGAACATCCGTCACTTCGTCGGCTGAGACGAGTTCACGCTGAGTGAGACGCACAAGCGATTCGTCGATCACAGCAACTGCTGCAGCAACATCGATCGTCAAACCACCCTCGTCGAGTAGTTCTGTTTCATCGAGAACCGCCGTGCTATTTGCGCTGCTTTCAGTCATCGCCTTCACCGTATCGCCCTTGCGGGCATCGTGCGCGCATGATCGGCGATCTAATGTGAAGAAATGGACTTACAAAATCGTCATGTCGTCGTTACTGGAGCCGCCGGAGGTATCGGATCTGCCCTGGCCCGTCGCTTTCACGCTGCGGGGGCCCGTTTAGTACTCGCCGACCAGAGGTCGCCCGATTCGGTTGCCGCAGAGTTACCCGGTGCGGTTGCGCTCGCCGTCGATTTGTCGACCGAGGCTGGAAACATCGAACTCATTGATGCGGCTGAGCGCGAGTTTGGAATCGTCGATCTGTTTTTTGCAAACGCTGGTGTTGCGCTCGGAACCGACCCAATGGACGACGAAGAAATCTGGGATCTTTCCTTTGCGATCAACACTCACGCACACCGGTGGGCAGCTCGCCGTTTACTACCGGCCTGGCTCGACCGCGGCGAAGGCTATTTCTGCTCGACGGCGTCGGCCGCTGGCCTCCTCGCCCAAATCGGGTCGGCACCGTATTCCCTAACCAAGCACGCTGCTGTCGCATTTGCAGAGTGGATGTCAATTACTTACGGAGAGCGCGGCCTCAAGGTGAGCTGTTTGTGCCCACAAGGTGTGAACACCGCCATGTTGAATGCCGATTCTCCCATCGGTACCGGCGGTGACGTCGTGAAGGCAGTCGGCGTGGTGTTAGAGCCCGCTGACGTTGCAGAGGTGGTCTACCAAGCGATTGTTGACGAACGATTCCTTATCTTGCCCCATCCTGAAGTGGGCGATTATCTAAAGTTCAAGGGTTCTGACCCACAGAAGTGGATCACAGGAATGCAGCGACTACAACGTCGCACCTTGGGCTATTAATCACCGATGTCAGCGGCCGAACTGCGGAGCATCGGCCTTCGCCAAGGCGAACGGGTGCGCTTCAAACGCCAAAATCGTTCGCGCTGGGCCCTTGGACATATCGCTTCGGTAGGTGCCGACGGAAGCATTCTCGTCCACGACGAAAATGGAGCGGCGCGATCGCTTCGCCCCGAGGCACTTGAAGTAGAACGCCCAAACCGACGCGGGCGGCTGACGTGGCGAACGGTTAACCAGGTGGCGACAACGTGGGAGCAACTCGACTTGTTCGGAGCAGACTCGTAATCCTCCCTGACCACAAATGTCCGAACACATAGCTTTCGGCATACGTCGATGGGGGTCTCATGAAATTTGATCAGTACTACCTCGAGTGCCTCTCACACGCTTCGCCTCTCATTGGCGATGAATCATCAAGCAAGGCTGTCGTGGTCGACGCAGAAAGGTCCCGCAAGGCCTATCTCGACTGGTTGAACGTTCAGGAAAAGTCATTGAGTGGCGCACCACCTACATCCGGGGGGATGAGTCCTCTCGGATAACCGACTGGTAACGAGGCCGGCGGAGCGAGATGCGCCTCGAACAAAACGAACTGACTGCAGATCTTGAGAGCCGAGGGCGTAACCTCAGGGTATGACCAGCACCTCATCCTCTCAAAGCGGCCGCGAGATTGTCATCGTTGACGCGGTTCGGAGCCCTATCGGACGCCGAAACGGCGGTTTTGCGGGAATGCACCCAGCATCTCTTCTTGGCAAAGTGCAGAGCTCGCTCGTCGAGCGCACAGGCATCGACCCATCAGCAATCGAGCAAGTCGTCGGCGGCTGCGTGAGCCAAGTTGGCGAACAGAGCTTCAACGTGACCCGTACTGCGTGGCTCGGAGCTGGTCTCCCAATTGAAACAGCAGCCACCACTGTCGATACCCAGTGCGGCTCAAGTCAACAGGCAACTAACCTTGCGGCTTCGCTGATCGCTTCAGGCACCACCGATGTTGCGATGGCCTGCGGCGTTGAGGTCATGAGTCGCATCCCGATCGGTATTAACTCCTCGAAGAAACTCGGCCTCGGCGTACCGATTCCAAAGGAATACTTCGCCCGCCTCGAGATGACATCTCAGTTTGAGGGTGCAGAGCGCATTGCTGACAAGTGGGAGATCACCCGCGACGACACCGATGCCTTTGGCTTCGAATCGCAGCAGCGCGCAGGCCAGGCGTGGAAGGAAGACCGATTCGCCGGACAGTGGATCTCAGTCGATGCGCCGGTTCTTGACGAAGAAGGCAACCCCACCGGCGAGGCCGCTGCGGTGACGCGCGACGAAGGCATACGCGAAACATCGCTCGAAAAACTCGGCCAACTGAAGCCAGTGGCACGCGAAGACGGTGTGCACACCGCCGGAAACAGCTCACAGATTTCTGACGGCGCAGCAGCGGTCCTGATGATGACAGCGGAGCGCGCAGAGGCACTCGGGCTCACCCCTCGGGCACGAGTTGTCGACACCTGTCTCGTCGGAGTTGACCCTGTTCTCATGCTCACCGGCCCGATGGATGCAACCCGCCGCCTCCTCGACCGTTCCGGGCTCTCTATTGATGACATCGACAACTTTGAAATCAATGAAGCGTTCGCATCGGTCGTTCTCGCTTGGGCAAAAGAGGTTGGAGCAGATCTCGCCAAGACCAATCCAAATGGCGGCGCAATTGCGCTCGGACATCCCCTTGGGGCAACCGGTGCATTCCTCATGACGAAGTCGCTGTATGAGCTTGAGCGCACCTCCGGCCGCTACGGCCTCATTTCGATGTGCTGCGGCGGGGGTCTCGGCACAGGAACGCTTATCGAGCGGATCTAAGACATCCGAGTTCGGTCGAGACGGCCATTCTGACGAATGCTGGGCTCACGAGGCAACCGCTGCGCTTGAGCAGATGCTGCCTGCGGATTCCCAGGTGAACGTTGTTCATGATGTCGTTGCGAGAGATCACTATCAGGGCCTCCTCGCATATCTCTTCACTGCCGCCGACAATCTGTTTCCTTATGAGACGCTCATTGCTAGAGGCCACGAGCAGGTTCTTGAAACAAAGCCGAACACTGCGTGCCTCTCCGAAATGCGCGCCGGCACTGCGTTCGCCCACAGAAGCAACCTCGAGCTCTGGCGAGCCTGTGAAACTTCTCGGGGATACATTCAACGGTAATGAGCGAACTCAACGAGCGCCTGGGCTTTGCCGCAAACGATCGCATCCTCATCATCTCCTGCGATGACTTTGGTCTTTCTCACGCATCAAATGAGGGTGTGATCTCCGCACTTCGTGACGGAGCCGCAACATGTGCGTCAATCATGGTGCCTGCACCGTGGGCCCGTCATGCCGCTCAACTTGTGAGCGACACAGATGACATCGGTGTGCACCTCACGCTCAATGCTGAACACGAGCGCTACCGGTTTGGGCCGCTCACTCACGCTCCCTCGCTGCTATCTGGAGACGGAGGCTTTCCCTCAACGATCGATGATCTTTGGGAACACGCCGACCCAACGGAGGTGCGCCGCGAACTCCGAACTCAGGTGACACGGGCGCAAGCTTGGGGAATCGATGTCTCCCACCTCGCACCGCACCTGTCGGCCATCACCCTCCGACCAGAATTTTTCGATGCCTACCTTGATGTTGCGGTCGAATTCCAACTGCCCATCCGTCTGCCGTCGACAGTGAGCGCCGCAGAGGCAGGGTTTCCGTATCGTTCGCTTGCGGCCGATGAGGGAGTGCTGTTTCCGGATTTCTTCAACCACGACTGGCGAGCAGGTTCGCGTCAGCGTGTGATCGACACGATCGCAAACCTTCCGTCGGGGGTTACCGAACTGCACTTGCAGCCCGCAGTCGACACCCCAGAAGTGCGGGCGCTCACCGACGATGCTGCTGGATGGGTCGACGACTACCAATTCCTCCTCGGACCGGAACTCAACGGTGCACTCGCAACTGCCGAAGTTCACCTCATCGGTTACCGCGAGTTGCGCACCGCAATGCAGGCCTAATCAGCGTCACTAACAAGTCGTTCGATGATCTCGCTGGCGACGCCTGATGAAAGTTCGTCGAACAGCGCCCCAGTGCCGCCCACCGCTTTGAGTTGACCTCTCATGAATGCCACGGTCGGATCAAAGCCTGTTTCTTGGGCAACTTTGATCGGCACCGTGATCACGAGATCGGCTCCATCGGGTCCGTCGACGTTCTCATTCCCTTTTGAGATTTGCACTCGGTATTGCACAGCGACTGACATTGTCTGCTCCTCACACTTTGCTGATGACTTGTGCTAGGCCGTCGAACAGCGACGTTTCTTGATAAGAGATAGGCCCGCACCGGTTCTGCGCGAGAATCCAGTCTTCGCTCGGATACACCGTGGCAAGTTCGTCATCGTCGAGCCCAAACCAGAACAGTGCCGCCGGATCAACCTGGGTTGCATGGGCGCGAAGTGCTCCCGTTCGAGCCCACATGTACGAAGAGACGTCGACTCGGGTCGTGATGCGCTCGTCTTGGCTCGGCCGCGAGAACCAGTTCTCATCAAATGGCGACTCCCCATGCTTCGCAAGAAGGGCCTCATGAACTCGCTTCAACCGTTCGATTGACCATGCCGAGTAGTAAAGCTTTGACGTCACATGCGGCGCACCCATGTCAGGGAATGCGGTAGGGTCCGCTGCTTGCTCAAACGCGACAACGCTCACATCATGAACTTTGAGGTGATCCGGGTGCGGGTACCCCGCCTGGTCATCTGAGTAGGTGATGAGCACATCTGGCTTAACCCGACGAATTTCTCTCACGAGACGGCCCACTGCTTCATCGAGGTCTGCCATATGGAAGCACTCCGGGTGGTTGTTCGACGGACTTTCTGCCATGCCGGAGTCACGGTAACCGAGCATGATGACCTCAGAGAACCCAATTACTTTCGCTGAGGCCTCAAGTTCTCTCAGTCGAACCTTGCCGAGCAATGCTTTTGTTTCAGACTCATCAAGACCTTCGAACGGCTGTCCTGGCTCTTGGAGTGAAGGATTCTGCAGATCACCCTCCTCACCTCCCGTGCAACAGACCAGAACCGCAGAGCAACCCCGCTCGACATATTTTGCAATTGTCGGAGCACCTTTTGATGCCTCATCATCAGGGTGAGCGTGAACAGTCATGATGACTGGAGAGCGTATTTGCTGGTTCTCATCAACGTCAGACACAGGGCTTAGGCTACCTGTAGCCTCCGGGTTATGAAGAAGAGCGCACAACGACAGCAGCGAACGCTTGTGGCCATTGCCGTGCTGTCGTGCTGGGCAGCACAGTCTTGTGACACCAATGACGGTCGTGAAATGAAGCCGCCGCAAGCTTCCGCTGCGACGGCACCCGGGCTTATCCCTTTCAAACTCTGAACAGATGAGCGAATTACCTCCTCCTCCCTCCCTCTCTTCGACGCCGATCGACGATTCTCGTTGCCTTCGCCACCCCAACCGCTCGACCGGAAGGCAGTGCACTCGATGCGGATCTCCTGCGTGCAGTGAGTGTCTTGTTCGGGGTTCAATTGGCAGTCTGTGCGTTGCATGTCGAAAAGCGTCAACGCCAAGTGCCACCACTCGAATGAGATATTGGCAAGCGTCACAGGGCGTGCTGATCGCAAAGATACTGATCGGCCTCAACCTTGCGGTCTTTGCCGCAACCGCAGCAATTGACTCTCGCGCTCTCAATGGTTCACTTACCCAATTGCAGATCGACCTTGGCCTCAACAGCTCGCTCGTTGCCCAGGGGCCCGCCGAGTGGTACCGGATTGTGTCATCGGGCTTCATCCACTTCGGGCTCCTGCATTTCGGGTTCAACATGTACTTGCTATACCAGTTGGGAGGAATGCTCGAGGTCGCTCTTGGGCGCGTGCAGATGCTGCTTCTCTATGTTGCCTGCCTCGCTGGTGGTTCATTTGGTGCGTTGTTGCTGCAACCAGATGGCCTTCATGGAGGTGCGTCGGGTGCAGTCTTCGGGCTGATGGGGGTCACCGCTATGGCGTACCAGCAGCGCGGTATCAATCCGATGCGAACGCAGATTGGAACCCTTCTGCTTCTCAATCTTGCGATCACATTCCTCGTTCCCGGAATCTCCATTGGAGGGCATTTAGGCGGCGCCGCAACGGGCGCGCTCAGTGCTCTCGTCGTGACCGCCCCTCGGCAAACCGCTGTGCGAAAAGAACGTCAGCTGCTTCTTCTGGTGGCGATCTTTCTGGCGGCTGCGGCTGGATGCATTGTCATCGTAGGTTGACCTGAGATCTACACCCGGTCTCTAAATGCCGCTCTCTGCCTCGCTGTCACACCCCTCGTTCACACTTGCGGCATGACAACCACAGAGCCTGAACACCCAATTCAACTGATACTGTTGCCAACATCAGAACTTCCGGAGTGCCTTCGCATCGACGACGTCACCCGCAGCACAGGGTTGCGCCGCATCAGCCAGTTACGAGCCGAGCTTGAACATCGACGAATGGCCCGCAACAGCGCCCAGCCAGCAGCCTGAGCGAGGCTGGTTCGAAATTCAGCAAAAGGAGCCTGCAAAGTATCGAGCATGAAAAACCGCATTGGGAAAGGTGTGAAGGTTGTGAGGCGGGCTGCTGCAGCTGGTCTTACGCTGTTTTTCCTTTTGCCGCTGGGCGTCGTACTTGCTACACAACGTGCGTCCGTTGATGGCGGACGTATCGATGGTTATTCGCTTCGAGCCGCTGCCAATGTCGAAGAGCATTCAGAGCTGTGGTACATGAAGTTGGTCTCGATTGAAAACACTCTCAACATTGATCAGAACCCTTACGCCTATGAGCTTGTTGCCTCTGAAGTAGATGACGATGACAACACACCTTCGGGAACGTCGAATGTTTCTGGTGGTTCCAGGGAAGTTGAAACGGGCTTAGACGCACCCGAAGAAGTAGCAGTGGAAGAGCCTGCTACTGAAGAGGTATCCGAGGCACCTTCCGGAGAGAAGGTGTCGTCAGCGGTTGCGTTTCCATGGACTATGAGCGCCAATGCGATTGGCCTCAATCAGATAGTTGATCGTGGAGATGACTCAAACGAGGTCGTCGACACCGGAGCGATCTGGCATTGGACTGGATCCGGTATGCCTGACGAGTATGCGCATATTGTGACGTTTGCTCACCGGACTAGCAAAGGCGGAACGTTCCGAGACATTCACCTGCTCGATGTCGGCGACATCATCACGATTGAAGGCCCGACAGGTCAGTCATGGAGCTACAGCGTTGCCGGCAGCGAGGTTGTGGACCCGGGCTCAGCAGATATCTATGCTGAGGCTCGCTCACATGGCGGTCCATCGATCTCCTTGGTCGCCTGCTCGAGAGCCGACGGAACACCGACGTCGCTTTCATATCGCCTTGTTGTCACTGCAGTTCGCAGCTAACCAGCCTCGCCTAAGCACGCACCGGTTTACACCCCAGCTAGCGCTCGCATTGCCTCACGTTGGTCAAGTTCTTTGTCGAGAGGCAGTAGTGCAAGCGCCGCAGTGGTAACTCCGTTGTCAAGGTATCGACCAATCTGTTCCTGGCATTGTTTGGGCGTGCCATGCACGATCAGAGCGTCAACAACGTCGTCTGAAATTGCAGCGAGAGCCGCTTTGCGATCTCCTCCCGACCACGCAGCCCACATCCCTTCGAGTTCGGGGCCACGGCCCAGCCATTCCTGGAACTTCGCATACACCGGCACGTTCATATACGCCGCGATTGCGAACTTTGCGGCTTCTCGCACGACCTGATTGTTATCACTCGGGCATACGAAAATCCGCGCAACAATCTCACGCGACTCGCCGCCTGCTGCATCATGAACAATCGATGCCACCTGGGGCACATCATCGGCACCGAGCCAGTTGATGATCGCTCCATCGCTCTCCTTACCCGCAAGGCGCAACATCTGCTCACGTAACGCTGCAACGAAAATCGGCGGAGTGTGCTCGGGACGAATTCCAAGGCGGAACCCATTCACCGAAAATGTGTCAAATTCTCGACTAACTTTCTCGCCCTCGAGCGCTTCTTTCAAGAACCGCACCATGTCTCGGACCTTCCGGTAGGGCTGCTCGAAGGGAACCCCGTTCCACCGCTCGACGATGACGTTGCTCGACGAACCAATGCCGATACAGAAGCGACCTGGGGCGGCATCGGCCATCGAGGCGACAGATTGTGCCATGCATGCTGGCGCACGCGTATAGGCGGGAATAATCGCCGTACCAAGACGCAGTCGAGGTTCCCATGCGGCCGCAAGCGCCAAAGGGGTGAACCCGTCTGCGCTGTCGCTTTCTGCGCTCCAGATATCGGTGTAGCCAACGTCAGCTAACTCATGCAACCACTCCCTGTGACTGTGAAGAGGCCCGGGAAGCGGAACTGTCATTCCGAGGCGGCGGTTAAGGGTGGGAGTTTCACTGGCCATATCGACACGGTAGTCACCTTCAACACCCGCAACCGATACGACTCCGAACACGGCGGAGAACCGCAGATGACTAACATCATGGCTGTGAGAGTTCCATTAACCGTCAACGACTTTCTTCAACGCGCCGAACTGGTGTACCCCGACCGAGTCGCAATCGTCGACGAACCAGATCAGCCTGCTGATGACTGGGGTCGAATCGATTACCGCGAAATGGCGCGCCGAGCACGGGCAATCGCCGCGGGCCTTGACGAGCTCGGCGTTGCCGTCGGCGAACGCATTGCGATGGTGTCACACAACTCGGCTCGCCTGCTCACAGCGCTCTTCGGTGTGTCAGGTTCAGGTCGAATTCTTGTGCCTGTCAACTTCCGGCTTGTCGCTGAAGAGGTGTCGTACATCGTCGAGCATTCCGGCGCCCGCATTCTCCTAATTGACCCCGAACTCGAAGAGGCCATGCAAGATGTCGAATGTGAGATGAAATGGATCATCGGATCTGAGACCGATGACAAGTTGATGCGTTATGACGTCGAACCCGTGGCATGGGAGCCAGATGAGGATGCGACGGCGACGATCAACTACACCTCCGGAACAACGGCTCGCCCGAAAGGTGTGCAACTCACGCATCGCAATGTGTGGCTCAATGCCGCGATTTTCGGCTGGCACATGGGCGTTGACGACCGTGATGTTTACCTGCACACCCTCCCCCAGTTCCACTGCAACGGGTGGGGAATGCTGTACGCCACCACCGGAATGGGTGTTCGACATGTCATTCTGCGAAAAGTCGATGGCCTAGAAATTCTCCGCAGGATTGAATCTGAGGGCGTGACGCTGATGTGTGCAGCTCCCGCAGTCCTCAACACCGTCCTCGATGCAGTTGCCGAATGGGATGGTCCAATCCCGGGCTCAGGAAGGGTTCGAATCGTTGTCGCCGGCGCTCCGCCTCCCACCCGCACCATTGAGCGTTGCGAAACAGAACTTGGTTGGGAGTTTGTGCAGATTTACGGTCTGACCGAGACCGCTCCTCTGCTCACGATGAACCGTGGCCGCGAAGAGTGGGACGACCTTAGCTCGGCTGACCGAGCAACGATGTTGAATCGTGCGGGCGCACCAGTCGTCGGATGCACCATGGACATCTCAGCCGATGGTGAAGTGCTCGCCCGAGGCAACATGATTATGGAGGGCTACTGGGAGCAACCCGAGGCCACGCAAGCGTCCATCCCGAACGATTTCTTCCATACCGGAGATGGCGGTCACATTGATGAAGCCAACTATGTCACCATCTCTGACCGCAAGAAGGACGTCATTATTTCGGGTGGCGAAAACGTGTCGTCAATTGAGGTTGAAGATGCCATCTTCCAGCACCCTGATGTTTCAGAGGTTGCGGTGATCGGTATCCCTGATGAGAAGTGGGGCGAACTCGTCACCGCGCTCGTGGTGACCACTCCTGGTTCATCGCTCACAGAGGGTGACGTCATTGCGTGGACGAAGAAGAAGTTGGCAGGCTACAAGTGTCCGAAGAAGGTCGACTTCAGAGACGAACTCGCCCGTACTGCGACCGGAAAGCTCCAAAAGTTCAAACTCCGCGAGCAGTACTGGGTAGGCCACGATCGCCAAGTCAACTAGGGCTCAGACCGCCGATGTAGAAGCGGCTGCGTCGAGAATCGCTCGCGCAACGAGATCGGTGCCAAAGGCAGTGAGAATGGCGAGGTACAGCAACCCTGTCGCCGCCATGACCGCAGAGTATTGACGTTCTCTCAGCGCAGCCTTGGTGACGACGACCAGCACAATCGTTGTCAGCGCACAGGTCACCCAGAACCATCCGAGCACGCCACCCCAGCCATCATCGATTGAGCCGTTGAGAACACTTACCATCCCAGTCGGCGCTATCAATACCAACACCTCGAACGGCCAGACCTTCCCGAGAATGTCAACCAACTCGTTGAGGTGTCGGCGAGGCAGCCCGGGTTGCACGAGGTACCAGTGACCGAGCAGCATCGCGTTCGTTACCGCCCCCAAGAACAGCGCACCTACGAGAAGTCGCGCAACTGACAGAGCATCGGTCAAGAACCCATCGCTTGCTGCGGCGAGCCCAGCTGCGATGAGACCGATAACGCCGATCATCACCGGAACAAGGTCGAGGAGCGGATGGAATTCACGGCCCGTGGCGGTGCTCGTTGTCGAACGATCGATGCCGGTCATTGCAGCGACGCGTTCAGATCGACGGTCGAACTCTTTCTGAGCTCCGCTTACACCTGCTGACTTTCTCGCAACCGATGACACGAATGCGATGCCAATTGCGACAGCAACAAGAGCACTTGCCGCATCACGAACCAGATGCGATCCGTAAAGAAACCCTGCGATGACTGCTCCCGCAGCGAGCGGGCCGTAGGTGAGCCGGAGCATCCAGCCGTATCCGAGGCTCACTTCACGGCGCCGGGTTGTCACCCACCCGAGCAACATCCCACCCGTCGACCATTGAAGAAGAAACGTCGAGGCCTCGAGCGTGATTGGTGCCGTATTCACCTTGGGCAGGGTACCTCGTTCTCATCGGACAACAGGTGTGAGGTTAAACCCGTAGCCTGAATCAACGATGCGACTATCGACCTTCATCATGGTGCTCTGCTCGAGCATCACGCTCTCCGCGTGTGCACTTGGCCCTCGGCCTACTCTCGTCGAAGACCTTCCCGTCGGCGACGCAAATATTGTTTCTCTGCTCGACACATTTGCTCTCGTCGATTCAGCGGAATTCACGGCTTCGTACCGCATCAACGTCAACTACGGCAATACAGCTGCGACGGCGATCGTGACGCAAGGAGAGCAAGAGAGGTCGATCACGATTGGTGACACTCGCTACTTGATAGAAACTAGGCGCACCCGAACTTGTGACCTCGCATCTTCGAGTTGCTCCCAAGGCCTCGATGACACAAAGGTCAGCGACCTTCAGATCACTCATCAATTTTGGTCTCGGGCAACTGAGCAGCGTCTGCGCATCGACGCGAGTCGAAATATCGGTCCGAGCGAGTCGTATCTCGCTGAATTTGCCGACACCGAAGTCAACTGCGTCTCAGTGCCTGTGGTCGGGGGAACGAAGGTCTACTGTGCAACCGATGAGGGTGTTCTTGCCCATTACGCCGGACCTGACCTTCTCATCGAGCTCACCGGCTACTCGACAACCGTCAATCGCGAGTTATTTTCAATCGGCGGAACGTAAGCGATCAGACTGCGTGAAGATTGTGGTCAGCCTCATTCAGACTGACCGGGCCGTCATCGGTGGCAACCACAATGTCTTCGAGGCGGAGGCCCCACTTGCCTGGAATATAAATCCCTGGCTCAACGCTGTAGGCGAAACCGGTCTCTACAACCCGACGGTCTCCTGACACCATGTAGGGGTCTTCGTGCTCTTCCATGCCAATCCCGTGACCGGTTCGATGCACGAAATACTCTCCGTAGCCGGCGTCAACGATGATCTGTCGGGTGGCAGCATCAACTTCTTCACACGGAACTCCATTGATACCGGCAGCAACCCCTGCGGCCTGAGCTTCCATCAATACGCCATATGCCGCAGCGACATCAATCGGGATGTCACCAGTGACGACGCATCGAGTGATGTCAGAGCAGTATCCGTTCATCGTGCCACCAAAGTCGCACAGCACTACTTCTCCTGGCTGAATGACTCGGTCACCGGGGTGATGGTGCGGGCTTGCCGCGTTTTCTCCTGCCGCGACGATCGCGAAGTTCACTTTCTGGTGACCCCTATCGAGAATACGTTGAGACAGATCTGCCGACACCTCTGCTTCAGTGCGTCCGATGAGGGGAATCGCCCCAGACTGCAACTCGCCTGCGATCTCATCGACGGCTCGAGCCGCTGCCCGCAATGCTGCAATTTCAATTTCTGATTTCCGCATTCGCAGATCGCCAACGACCTCAACGGCACGCTCCCAACGCACTCCGGGCAACCGATGGGTCAGGCCAACGATGAACCGGGCCCATGTCTGGTCGCCAACTGCAATTGTCGAGCTGCCAGAGCAGTCTTGTGCGACGAGGTCAAGCGGCTCAACGGTTTCGTCCCACGGCACGAGTTCGAACAAGCCCGGCATCTCCTGAACTCGAGCACCTTCTAGTCGAGGGACGAAGAGCAAAGGAACTCCGGTGGAGTGCACGGCCAGCATCGTGAGGCGCTCTAGGGGCATCGCGGTGTACCCGGTCAGGTATGGCAGGTCATGCCCTACTGACAGCAGCACCGTATCGATGTTCTTTTCCACCATGCGTGCTCTCACCGACGCAAGGCGAGAAGCGAACTCTTCGGCTGAGTGAAGCGTCGAACTCATAGCTCTAGTCAAGCAGTCGTGCGATGATCAACTGAAGTACGGCTCAGAGAAAGTTGAACCGCCGTCACTGATTCTGCGGCGTGGTGACTCGACCGCGTCAGCGGGGTCGACTCGATATGTCGGATACCCATCGACACTCCGACCTGTTTCCATTGCGCAAACTCCTCGGGCTCGACCCAACGAGCAACCGGAAGGTGATGTGATGTCGGACGAAGGTATTGCCCAATCGTCACGATGTCGATCTCAAGGGCCGCAAGGTCGGCGAGCACTGAAGTGATTTCGTCTGCTGATTCACCCAATCCGAGGATGAGCCCTGACTTGGTGAGGAGCCCTTCGGCCTTACTTGCTGCGAGAAACGCGAGGCTTCTCGCGTAACCGGCTGACGGTCTCACCACACGCTGTAGGCGCTGCACCGTTTCGATGTTGTGGTTCACCACATCGGGCCGCTGGGCAAACAGTGCTCTCCACGCATCGCTATTACCCGCTCCGTCCGACACCAGCGTCTCAATGGTCGTGTCGGGATTCAGCTGACGAATGTGCTTAACACATTGGGCGACGTGACTGAAGCCGCCATCGGCGAGATCATCGCGTGCAACCATCGTCAACACCGCATGCCGAAGCGCGAGCGCTGCGACTGCCTCTGCGACTCGGCGAGGCTCGTCAGCATCGATGCCGTCAGGTTTCGACGTGTCGACGAGACAGAACCCGCAGGCCCGAGTGCAACGATCTCCGAGCACCATGAATGTCGCCGTTCCGTCAGCCCAGCATTCGGAAAGATTTGGGCACCCTGCGTCTTCGCACACGGTGACCATATTGTGATCGCGAAGTACTTTTCTCGTGGCCAACACTTCGGAGCCATGGCGCACAACCGGCCGCAACCAGTCTGGCTTTCGCTCTTCTAATGGCAAGCCGTCGTCAAGACCGGCGGAGCGAGCACGAGAGCGCAACCGCGCAGGCTCACCGGGGCCAGCACCTTGCGAGAACAACGAGAGGTCGGTCACCGATGTTCGCCACTGCACATCTTGCCGGTCGACCCCGCCACTTCCCCACTGCGCTTCGGCGGCACGCGAAACCGCTGCCACGACATCTGACATCGACACCGTGAGCCCCTCCTCGGCGAGCGACGTAACGGGGCGATCAGGAATACCGCACGCGACGATGTGTTCTCGCATGTAGGCCATGTCGGTGGTGACATTGAGAGCAAAGCCGTGCAACGTTCGCTTACGAGCGACGCGGATACCTATCGCCGCAATCTTGCGAGGATTCTCCGATGAGGCATCAACCCACACACCCGGATAACCGCGGAGGCGGCCTGGATCGCTTGCGCCGAGGTCACGCAAGGCGTTGATGAGGACCTCTTCGACAGAAAGAACATGTCGAAGTGGGCCCGCCCGAGCGGCGAGGGAAAGAATCGGGTATCCGGTCAACTGACCAGGGCCGTGGTAAGTGATGTCACCTCCCCGATCTACCGAAATGAGTTCGGCATCAACGTCTTCCGGTGCGCAGCGCAAATGTTCAGCCAGATTGGCGTGTGGCCCGTAGGTGAAGGTGTGCTCGTGCTCGACTAGCAACAAATGAGAATCGCTTCCCCGGTGGAAGCCGCGTTGAAGTTCGAGCGCCTCGGCATAGGGAACACGCCCAAGCCATCTCACCCGGAGTGGGCGCAGCGTGTCGCTCAGAGTTCTGCTATCCAATCGCGTGTTTCCAAGATTTCTTTTACTCGACGCAAGAATCCAGCTGCATACGCTCCGTCGAATGCACGGTGGTCCCAACTCATGGCGATGTTTCCAACGGGATGCACCACAATCGCTTCGCCGCCGTCGGCGAGATTTGCGACGACAGGTTTACGCACAATCGCGTCGGTCGAGACGATGCCGAGCTGGGGTTGATTGATGATCGGCATCGTGAGCACCGATCCTGCAGATCCGTTGTTGGAAATGGTGAAGGTTCCACCCTGGATCTCATCTGGGCTCAAGCGTCGATTTCGGGCGCGATCCGCAAGGTCGTTGATCTCTTGAGCGATCGCTCGAAGACGCTTGGTCTCGGCCCCTCGAATCACCGGAGCAATCAATCCTTCGTAGTCGAGATCGACTGCGATACCAAGGTCGATATAGCCGTACACAACAAGATCGGACCCGACGACACTTGCGTTCAGGTGTGGGAATTCTTGCAGACCGTCGACGAGTGCCCGTGCGATAAACGGAAGGTACGTCAGAGAAAATCCTTCGCTTGCTCGGAAGTCAGCTTTCATCGCTGACCTTGCGCGGTCGACGTTTGCATAGTCGACTTCCACCATGCTGAGGACATGCGGGGATGTTGCTTTGCTGGCAACCATGTGGTCGCCGGTCAGTTGACGAATTTTTGACAGCGGCACAACTGTTTGACGGGCTCCTACAACTGCCGGTGCGGCTGGAGCTGGTGCCGGTGCAGGATCTGGTCCCGCTGCGGGAGCTAGGGCGGGCGCCGGAGCAGCATTCGACCCAACCTTGTCGAGGTGGTCGAGAATGTCTTCGCGGGTGATACGGCCGCCAGGGCCCGTGCCGGTAACTACCGAAGGGTCGATGCCATGCTCATTGACCAAGCGCCGCACGACAGGAGAGAGCAGCCGGGCGTCGTTCTCACCCGATGAACTCGCCGCTGCGGGAGCTGGCGCCGGTGCCGGAGCAGGGGCTGACGCAGGTTCTGGAGCTGGCGCCGGTGCCGGAGCGGGTTCTGGAGCTGGCGCCGGTGCCGGAGCGGCGGCTGGCGCAGCTGCAGGCGCTTCGCCTTCATTCGCCACGACGGCAACGATGACTCCGACATCAATGGTGTCACCCTCCGCTGCACGAATTTCGGTCACAACTCCGCTCACCGGGCTTGGAACTTCGGTGTCAACTTTGTCGGTTGATACCTCAAACAAGGGCTCATCGGCGTTCACTACATCGCCAACATTTTTGAACCACTGAGTGATGGTGCCCTCGGTCACCGTTTCACCGAGTTGAGGAAGTGTTACGTCTGCCATGTCATCTCCAAATACGTCTGTGCGTCGAATATCAACCGTTAAACGAGCGCCCCGTCATGGAGAGCATCGTTTCGCCGAACAACTCGCTCAAACTCGGGTGGGGTTGAATAAATGCAGCAACCTCCTCGACGGTTGCCTCCCAGTTCACGGCGAGATACCCACCAGAAAGTTGCTCCGTCACCCATGGACCCACCATGTGGACGCCAAGGACTTGGCCAGCGGAGCCATCGGCGTTCTTCTTCGCGATGACTTTCACCATGCCATCGGTCGAGCCAACGATCTGAGCGCGGCTGTTGAATTTGAATGGATGTTTTCCAACGACGACGTCAAGCCCTGCGGCCTTCGCTGCGTCTTCACCCGGGCCTGCCCACGCCACTTCAGGGTCGCAGTAAATTGCCCAGGGGACTCGGTCATAGTCGACCGGTAAGGGTTGCTCGCCGAGCAAGTGCTTGATGACCATCACTGCCTCTGCGTAGGCAACATGGGCAAGTTGCGGGCTATCGATGAGATCGCCAATTGCATACACGCCCTCTTCGGTCGTCTGACAGTATTCATCTGTAACGACGAATCCGCGTTCGTCGACGTTGACCACGGTTGCTTCGAGCCCAAGCGGACCGCTATTCGGGCGGCGACCAACCGACACGATGACTACGTCAACGGCCAGTTCCGTGCTGTCTTCGAGGTGCACCACAGTGCCGCCATCAGCCTGCGGCGTGTGCCCAGAGACGCTGACTCCTGTGCGGATATCAATCGACTTACGTTTAAAGCTTTTTACAACAACATTTGCGACGTCGGCATCGAGGCCAGGCAAGATCTTCGGGAGACCTTCGAGAATGGTGACGTCAGCGCCGAGATCAGCGAACGTCGATGCGAATTCGCATCCGATGGCGCCGCCACCGATCACCGCAATTCGAGCAGGAACAGTTTCAAGTTCGAGCACCTCATCACTCGTCATGATGGCGCCGCCCGGGTCAAAACCTGGAATTGTCCGAGGTACTGAACCTGCTGCAAGCAGCACATGTGTTGCAGAGATTTCCGTGGTCGAACCGTCTTCGTGACGGACGTCGACGCGTCGGCCGGGGCGAAGCGACCCCTCACCGTTGAAAACAGTGACTTTCCGTGCTTTGCACATCGCCCCAATGCCAGCGACAAGGCCCGAAACTATTTTTTGTTTGCGAGCTTGGGTCACTTCAAAACGAACCTGGGGCGATGATGATTCAATTCCGAAATCTGCTGCGTGTTGCACATGCCGATGCACTGCAGCCGTCTCGAGGAAGGCCTTCGCAGGAATGCACCCTCTGTTGAGACAGGTGCCTCCTAATTTGTCTTTCTCTACGAGCGCCACCGACAACCCTGCTGATGCTGCATAGAGGGCAGCCGAATATCCTCCGGGACCGCCACCGATAACGACGAGATCAAAGTTCTCAGACATCATGTATCACGGTATCGGGTCTTCAGTCGCTGCCAATACCCAGCGCCCGCGTTCTTCACCTCGTGTGACGATGAGCACGGCAGGTTCTGATGTCTCAGTCGACAGCACAAATTCGACCTCACAAGAGGTGTCAGCTTGGGCGATCGCAACACAATCGTTTGGCTCTGCGTTGAGGGGGACCCCGCTACTGATCACGGCGAAGGAGTCGGTCACTTCGCGGTCGTCGATTCCTGACACCGTGACCGAAATGCGCTGCATAAGGCCTTCCCTCGAGGCATTCGACACGAGAACTTCAAGATCTCCAACCTCAACCCGGTCTCCAAACTCACTTGGAAACGTCGTTGCATCATTCGCTCCAAGTCGGACGAAGAGGCCAATTCCTGCCGCCAAAATGACGATTGCGCATCCGAGTGACAGCAAGAGAAGCGTTCGGGTCTTCACACGATCAGACTACGCACAGATAGAAGAAGTTGAGATCTCCATGTACGTTTGAATTCCACATGGGAAGTAGAGCCAGCCTGTCAATTGTGTGCGTCGCAATGTTGATCACTGCGGGATGTGCCTCTGATACTGACTCAGCCAAGCCCGTGGATTCCTCGGAAACCTCGGCGCTTTCGAGTGACTCGAACTCCGCGCCTCCGACACCAGAGACCGACGCCAAACCAACACCGTCGACAACACCCCAGGCCGCATCGACAGCCAATGAACCGACCCCGGAAGCCACCCCTGAGGTCTACGACTGGTCGGCAGCCCTCGTTGGCGGAGGTTCGATCGATCTTTCGGGCTACGCCAACTCTGCCGTCGTGCTCTGGTTCTGGTCACCGTATTGAACTACCTGCATGAGAGAAGCCCCCTCGGTCGAGGAGGCATCACAACAGTGGAAAGAGTCCATCGAAATCATTGGCGTTGCGTGGTCAGGAGACGAAGCGACGTATCTCGACTTCATCGACGAAGGAGGACTTACCTTCCCCAACATTGATGACACCGGGGGAGACATTTACAACCGCTTCGGGGTGCCCTATCAGCCCGCTGCGGTTGTCATCCGTCCAGACGGGTCGAGCGAACTCCTTCGCGGCGTGTTCAATGCTGACCTCATCGAGTCGTTGCTCTAACGGGATTTTGGCCGCACAGTCTGACGAATGACCCCTGCTCCACTTAGTTTGACGGCATGAACATCGTCATCTCAGGTGCGACCGGGCTTGTCGGCACCGAATTACAGGAACGCGTCCGCGCCGAAGGTCATTCTGTGACAACTCTCGTCCGGAAAGCGCCTTCCAAGGCCCACGAGTCGCAATGGGATCCAATGGCGGGCACGATCGACACCGACGTCATCGCCCAAGCAGACACGGTCATCAACCTTTCTGGCGCAGGAATTGGCGATCGTCGCTGGAGTCAGTCGTATCGGAAGACGCTCCTCGAAAGCAGGACGCTCACCACGTCTCTCCTCGCTTCCACGATGGCTTCACTTGCGAGCGACGGAACGCAACGAACGTTGCTGAACGCCTCAGCGATCGGCATCTACGGCCCACGCGGTGATGAAGAGATCAACGAAAACAGCGAACACGGCGATGGCTTTCTCGCCGACATCTGTGTCGAATGGGAAGCCGCCACCACTCCCGCCGAAGAAGCCGGCGTTCGCGTCGTGCACCTTCGAACCGGCATCGTCATGTCAAAACGTGGCGGAGTACTGAAGAAGCTTCTCCCCCTTTTCAAACTGGGGTTGGGTGGACGACTCGGATCGGGCCGACAGTGGCAGAGTTGGATTTCAATCGATGATGAAGTTGGAGCGATTGTCCACCTTCTCTCAACATCAACGGAGGGGGCGGTGAACTTGACTGCGCCAAACCCGGTGACGAATAAAGAGTTCACTGCGGCTCTCGGTAAGGCGGTGCGTCGCCCGACAATCTTCAGCGTCCCCGGCTTCGCTCCAAAGCTTCTCGTGGGATCACAATTCGCTGAAGAACTGTTGCTGACCGGGCAACGGGTACTGCCGACGAAACTCCAGGAATCTGGTTACGAATTTACGCATCAGACGCTGGAAGAAGCGCTCGCCGCCCTACTGTGATCTAGATGTCAACCATCACCGATCGACCAGTTGTCGTCGTTGGAGCCGGTCTCGCAGGGCTGTCATGTGCAGTAACCCTGCACGAGGCGGGAGTTCCAGTCGTAGTAGTCGAATCTGCTGATGACATTGGTGGCCGGGTCCGAACCGACAAGGTTGATGGCTTTTTACTCGATCGCGGGTTTCAGGTGCTCCTCACCGCATACCCCGAGCTCGACCGACAACTTGATGTTGGGGCACTTCAACTCGAACTGTTCGACCCCGGTGCACTGATTCATACCGGCAATCAGTTCTGGGAATTAGGTGATCCCCTGCAGCGCCCCGCATCGCTCATTCCGACATTGCGCACAGCGATCTCTCGATCGGTGGCATCCCCTGGAGACCTCATTCGACTGCTCGCCCTTCGATTGCGCCTGTCAAAAACCGATGTGCCTGACCTGCTTCGCGGACCTGATGTCCCAACGATCGACGCACTCACCACCCTCGGTTTCTCCAACCGCAGCATTCAACGCTTCTTTCGGCCACTGGTTGGGGGTATCCAGCTCGACCCCTCTCTCAATACGAGTGCACGAATGTTCGACACGATTCTCAAAATGTTGTTCGCCGGACGGGCAGCTGTGCCCCGACACGGGATGCAAACGATTTCAAAGCAGCTTGGCAGCCGTCTTCCATCGAGTGCAGTCCACTTGCACGTGCCGGTGAGGTCGGTGACGGCCTCTGCGGTACGCATCGACTCAGGAGAGGTCGATGCATCAGCGGTCGTCGTCGCCACCGACGGCAACTCGGCTGCCGAGTTGCTCGGTCGACCTCGCCACACCCCGCGTTCGGCTGGGTGCGTATGGTTCGACGCTCCCGAAGCACCAACCGATCGGCGGCTGATCGTGCTCGACGGAGATCGTTCTGGGCCGGTTTCAAATGTGTCGGTCATGTCAAACGTGTCATCTCGCTACGCCCCACCGGGCCGACACCTTATTGCCGCAGCCGCACCGGGGTTCATCGGGGTCGATCTTGAACAGCATGCTAGATCGCAGTTGACGGCGTGGTGGGGGCCATCAGTTCAAAGTTGGACAACGCTTCGCGTCGATAAGATCGAGTACGGCCAACCAGACCAAACTCCACACTTCTCACCGAAGCGATCAGTTGAGGTCGAACCAAATTTGTATGTGTGTGGTGATCACAGAGACACAGGTTCAAGTCAAGGAGCGCTCTACTCGGGCCGGCGATGTGCCGAAATGATTCTTCGATCCCGAACGTAAATCGATATCTCGTGGGCAAATTCTCTGATCGCTAGAGTGCTTTCGTTAGGTTGCGCTCATGAACTTGTCATCAGATCTTTCTCTGCCCACCGGATTTCGCGGCATCGTTGCGAATATCGGCGTCAAGGATTCGACCGACGATCTCGTCATCGTCGCAACCGACGGGCCGGTTGCTGCATCCGGTGTCTTTACGCAAAGTCGATTTGTTGGCCCGAGCGTGCTGGTGAGCAGAGAGCACATCACCAATCTTCGGGCCTCTGCGGTTGTCGTCATCTCAAAAAATGCGAACGTCGCCAATGGCGAACAAGGTGAGGGTGATGCCCGTGAAGTAATTGCTCTGACAGCTCGCCACGTCGGCTGCGAGCCCGGTGATGTGCTCATCGCATCAACTGGAGTCATTGGCCGCCCGTATCCAATGGACACTATTCGAGCCGGCTTCGCAGATATTTCCGATCAAACATGGTCGGCTCAACTCAGCGACATTGCTCGGGGAATCATGACCACCGACACGGTCGAGAAGACGTCATCGGTGATAATTGCCGGGAGCGCGGCTGTTGTTTCAGGAGTCGCTAAGGGCGTTGGAATGATCGAGCCCGACATGGCAACGATGATCGCCATCATCTTGACCGACGCTGATATTTCTGCAGAGGTGCTTCAGAGCACGTTTTCACGCGTTGCTGACAGAACCTTCAATTGCGTATCGATCGATGGAGACACATCGACGAGCGACACGGCGATCATCATGTCGTCAGGGTCCATCGCCGACGTGTCTCACGACGCCTTCGAATCGGCGCTCATGCAGGTCTGCACCGACCTCACTCGCCAAATCGCGGCCGACGGCGAGGGTGCAGAAACCTTGATTGAGGTGCTTGTCGACGAAGCGCGCAACGAGGCTCAAGCTCGCCAGGTCGCAAAGTCGATCGTCAACTCTCCGCTTGTGAAAACCGCCATTCATGGAGCCGACCCAAACTGGGGGCGTATCGCCATGGCAGTCGGCAAGGTCAATGATGACGACATCGATCAGAACAATGTCGTCATTCGAATCGGCAACGAAGAACTCTTTCCACGGCAGGTTTCTGCAAGCGAACTTAAAGAGCTCTCGTCATACCTACAGGGAGACGAGGTGCTTATTCATGTGTCACTCGGAATTGGTTCGGGCACCGCGCGGGCCTGGGGCTGTGACCTCACCGATGGCTACGTGAGAATCAACGCCGACTACACCACCTGAGAGCAGCCGCCTCTTTCTGACTATCGAAGATTGTGGGCCAGCCGTGCGGCCGATGCAAGATCATCACTTAGGTTGCATGCGAATGCCGCCATCCACACGGATGGTCTCAGCATTCATGTAACTATTGGTGATGCACTCCACGACCATTGATGCGAGTTCGTCAGGTGAGCCGAGTCGTTGTGGGAAGAGCACGCCCCGCTGCAGGTTTGCCTTGAACTGTTCGCTCGCCTCGCCTTCACCGTAAATCGGAGTGTCGATCAGACCTGGGGCAACAGTGTTCACGCGTACGCCAACTGCGGCGAGGTCGCGTGCGATGGGGAGCGTCATACCAACGACGCCACCTTTCGATGCGGAGTATGAAGCCTGCCCAATCTGGCCATCGAACGCAGCCACTGATGCGAGGTTGCAAATTGCACCGCGCTCGCCGAACTCGTCGGGCTCGTTCCGGCTCATCGCAGTTGCGCCGAGGCGGATGCAGTCGAATGTGCCGATGAGGTTGATGTTAATGACCCGTTGGAAGGCTTCGAGGTTTGCCGCTGAGTCATAACTTCCGTCTTTGCCAACGGTGCGCTGTGCCCAACCGATACCTGCTGAGTTCACGAGTGCTTTGAGTGGCCCCATGCTCGTTGCCATCTCGACTGCGTTGATGATGTCGTCGGTGTTGGTGACATCAACTTTGCAGAACGCACCACCGATCTGGTCTGCAACGGCATTCCCTGAGTCTTCTTGAAGGTCAGCAACGACAACTTTCGCCCCTTTTGCTGCCAACTGACGGGCGGCGGCGGCTCCAATTCCTGAGGCTCCGCCGGTTACTAATGCACTGCTTCCAATGAGTTCCATGCTCGCACCATAGGCGACAGGCACCTGCTTTCAACCAGTTGAGAACGTAACTTACGAGGTGACGAGACCGTTGAGATCAACGAGCAGATCGGCGGTGCCCGATAGGTGGGCCCCGACATATCCGATCTTGTTGACTGATTGGACAGCCGCTACTACTTGCACGTCACCGGGCAGCACCGCCACCAACTACGTAAGAAGGGCAAAGATTTCGGGGCCCCAGCGGGGGAAAGCGATCGACCCACATCAGGAAGGCTGGCCAGTCGAATGTCTGGATACGTTCAGATTCATTCGACCTGCTGAGCAGCAGCCACTGCGAGCTCATCAACAAAATCGTTCATGGGGTTCCCGCTGTGGCCCTTCACCCACTCAAAACTAATTTCGTTGGTTGTGACCAGTTCGATAAGTGGTTCCCAAAGATCAACGTTCGCAACCGGTTCACGCTTGGAGTTCTTCCAGCCGTTCCTTTTCCATTTCTTCCACCAGCCATCTCGAAAGCAATTCACGACATAGGTCGAATCTGAGACGACGTGCACTGCTGAGTATTCAGGGGTCAGGGCCCGTAAGGCCTCAAGCACTGCAGCGAGTTCCATACGTTGATTCGTCGTGTTTGCCTCACTGCCAGCTCCTGAAGGCAATCCGTCTGGCGATACCGCCCAACCCCATCCGCCAGGCCCAGGGTTCCCACTGCATGCTCCATCAGTGAACACGGTGACTACGTCACCCAGATCGTTAGCGGAAGCAGAAAACAACGATGGCTGATCGGGCACGATGTCATCCTGCCAGAGATTGATTGTGGTTAGTTGTCATTTGCCTCAGCCGACATGACAACGTCGAATTTCGTTAACTAGCTGCTCCGACAGCGCAGTCGGAGGGATCGGGATGAAAAGCCGCTCTTTCTACTCCACTCGACGGGTGATCGATGCACGCTTTGTTATACGAAGCGAATTCATCTAGAAGAAACAACATTCACCGCAGGTAGCCGCTTCTTTAGGTGCATACCTGCGAGACTGAAGTAATGATTTTTGATGGGCATGTGCACCAGCTCCCTGATACCGACCCAACCGAAACCGGAGAGTGGCTCGACAGTCTCGAGGCCATCGTCGACTCAAAAGGCAAGACAAGAGCACGTTTCATCTTGTCGAAACTGCTCGCTCACGCAAACGCTCGTCAGGTCAGCTTCCCAGCCACGGTAAGCACCCCGTACGTCAATACGATTCCACGGGAGCAGCAGCCATGGTTCCCAGGCGACGAACACATCGAGCGTCGCATCAGAGCATTTATTCGTTGGAACGCTGCTGTCATGGTGGTTAAAGCGAACAATGAGGCGGATGGCATTGGGGGCCACCTCTCAACTTTTGCGTCGTCGGCTTCGCTCTGCGAGATTGGCTTCAACCACTTCTTCCGCGGCAAAGATGCTGAAGGCCTCGGCGACCACGTCTACTTTCAGGGCCACGCAGCCCCCGGAATTTATGCACGAGCCTTTTTGGAGGGCCGGCTCGAAGCGGAAGATCTTGACCATTTCAGGCGCGAGATAGGTCGAGATGGCAGAGGGTTGTCGAGTTATCCACACCCTCGACTCATGCCTGATTTCTGGGAATTCCCCACCGTGTCGATGGGCCTAGGCCCGATCACTGCCCTCTACCATGCACGATTCAATCGGTACCTCATGAACCGGCAGCTGGATGACACCTCAAATAGCAGGGTGTGGGCGTTCCTTGGTGATGGTGAAACCGATGAGCCCGAAACCTTGGGTGCCATTTCGCTCGCCGCCCGCGAGCAACTCGACAACCTCATCTTTGTGGTGAACTGCAACCTGCAACGCCTTGATGGACCGGTTCGAGGCAACGGAAAAATTATTCAAGAACTTGAAGCGGTCTTCCGGGGAGCGGGTTGGAACGTCATCAAAGTCATCTGGGGTTCGAAATGGGATGAATTGTTGGCCCAGGACAAGGACGGAGTTCTTCTCAACCAAATGAACACGACCGTTGACGGCGAATTCCAGCGCTACGCCGTAGAAGAGGGTAACTACATTCGTGAGAACTTTTTTGGACCAGATCCTCGGCTGCGGCAGATGGTCTCTCACCTCTCAGACGATGAACTTCGAAATCTGCCTCGAGGTGGTCACGACTACCAGAAGTTGTTCGCTGCCTATAAGGCAGCCACTGAAAACCTCGGCAGTGGCCGGCCGACGGTCATTCTCTGTAAGACCGTCAAAGGTTGGACGTTGGGGCCGGGCTTTGAAGGCCGCAATGCAACCCACCAGATCAAAAAGATGACTCGCGACCAGTTGCTGGAATTGCGCGATCGCCTCCATCTCCACGACGAGATTCCGTCCGAATTGGTTGAAGAAGACGACCCTCCTTATTTCAGGCCGAGTGAAGACTCGGTCGAGTACCAGTACATGATGGAGCGCCGAAAGGCGCTCGGAGGCGTCCTGCCATCCCGACGAGTAACGACTAAACGACCACTTTCGCTGCCTGCTGACGAGGTCTTCCACGAGCTCCGAATGGGGTCTGGAGAATTGCCGGTGAGCACGACAATGGGGTTCACCAGGTTGTTGCGCAGCTTGTGCCGTGACGAGAACATCGGCCGGCGCGTCGTTCCGATCATCCCCGACGAAGCTCGAACCTTCGGCATGGACGCACTCTTCCGCGAACTTGAGATTTACGCATCTCAGGGCCAGAAATATGAACCGGTCGACCACGACTTGTTGCTCTCGTATTCAGAAGACTCCGATGGCCAGATTCTCGAGGAGGGAATCACTGAAGCTGGGTCGCTCGCAAGCTTCATCGCCGCTGGGTCAAGCTACGCCACCCGAGGCGTCCCCATGATCCCGTTTTACACCTTCTATTCAATGTTTGGATTCCAACGCGTTGGTGATCTCATCTGGCAGGCCGCAGATGCTCGTGTCCGGGGATTCCTCATGGGCGCGACCGCTGGCCGCACCACACTGCTCGGAGAGGGACTCCAGCACCAAGACGGGCACAGCCTTGTGCTGGCCTCAACGGTTCCGGCGGTGCAGGCTTACGACCCTGCGTTCGCATACGAGCTTGGAGCCATCGTCAAAGACGGCATCAACCGTATGTACGGCCCAGACACTCCTGAAGCTGAGCGCGATGTCATCTACTACGTCACCTTGTACAACGAGAACTACCCGATGCCTGCGCTTCCCAACCATCCGGAAACCTCGGAAGAGTTTGAACATGGCGCAGTTCGCGGCCTCTACCGCTGGAGGCCGGCACCGCAGGGGAAGACCAATACCGCAACCATCATTTTTTCGGGAGTTTCACACCAAGCAGCAACCATCGCTGCAAACGAACTGTCCGACCACTATGACGTTGGCGTCGAACTCTGGTCTGCAACAAGTTACAAACGTCTTCGCGAGCAAGCGCTCGAGGTTGAACGCTCTAACCGGCTGCATCCGTCGGCACGCCAAGAAGAACCGCTGGTCACTCAGCTGCTCGACAATTCATCGGGGCCGATCACTGCTGTAAGCGATTTCATGCGAGCAGTGCCTGAGCAGATCTTGCCGTTTGTGCCCGAGGGTCGTCGTTTCAGCGTGCTTGGAACCGACGGCATGGGCCGAAGCGATACCCGTGAAGCGCTCCGCCGCTATTTCGAGGTCGATGCAGGTCACATTGTCGTCAGCACTCTTAGCGCATTATTCAACGACGGCGAAGTGTCAGCAGACGTCGTGGAAGATGCCATAAAGCGGTACGGCATCGATAGTGACGCCCCCAACCCTTACGTGGTGTAGGGCTGTCAACGAACACGGTCAAGCCATCCCGAAAGGACCGCTACCGCTCGCGGGTCGTGACGCAGACGGTGACCGGCGCCGGCAAGCACGTTGAGTTCTGCATTTCCGTGGGATTGCGCAAGTTGACGTGCATCGCTCACCGGCACGCTCGAGTCCTCATCTCCATGAAGGACGAGCAGGGGTCTCGGAGCGAATCGGCGTGCAGCCACCGATGGCCGAAAGCGACGGAATGCCCTGCTCCATTCGTCAAGCGAAGATGGGAAGCCCGGCGTCCGAATTGCCCCAATTTGCCTTGCATGTTCAAGGAATCGGCGTGGATGCTCGGCCCAATCATCGAAATCTGCTCGGGGCGACAGCAGCGCTGCTGCGTGAACACGAGGGTCGTCGGCGGCTTCACAAACGACGAGTGATCCACCGGTATTCGTTCCGATAAGCACGACCCGGTGAACCCCGGTCGTTTTCACCATGTGATCAACCGCGTTTCTGAGGTCGTCCATCCATCCCTGCAAGGAGAAGTCACCGGTTGACGCGCCACAACCGCGAAAAGTAAACGCCATTGCGGCGTAATCAACCTCGTGGGCGAGTCGATCAATGAGCTCGGGGAAGGTGCCTGCCGAACGGCGAGCATCGAGCGGGCCAATCGGGAAACCATGGCATAGAATAAGCCCTGGAGTGTTGTCGTCTACGTTCGATGGAAGCGTCAGGTGGCAAGCAAGTCGCTCTCGACCACTGTCGAAGCTGTCCTCCATCGCTGTTACCGCTATGCCCGTGGTTTGCGGTGCCACCGTGTCATTCCGGGAGCGGCCAGTGTGTACCCGCGGTTTCGTGCTTCAGCGAGCGTATCCGGGCCGAAGCACAGCCCTGTTTCCTCCGTCATGATGTCGTCGATGACAGATTCATCGGTCCATTCGTCGAGGTCGTACACCAGCTGGGTGCGCTTGTCGCCGATAAATCGGGTGTGTTCAAACCTGACCGGACGTTCCATGCCTTCCACGCTACCTAATGATTGGGGTCAGAGTTGGGTTGTCAGATGACATCGTCTGGTGGTGCCGTTGGCCCGACAGCTCCGATTGCGTCAAAGTAACTGAGGTGTCCATCGACCACTTCAACGATGTCGACGTCGTCAAGCACCTCGATTCCTGTGTCGGTGGCAACCATCATGAGGTGGGCGATCAATGCCTCATCTGAAACGATCAGGGTTGAATCGATATTCTGCCGTTGGTCAATCACTCGGTCAGGTGCGAGGCCTTGGGCGTGAAGCCAATTGATATGGGCAATGAGAAGTGATTCGACTTCTGCGGGGGTGAGCCGAGCCTGACTGCGCTCGGGAATTTGGTCGGCGACGAAATCGACCGCCTCGTCAAGGGTGTATACAGCTCGGGGAGCAATCGCATCAAGCCGATGTGCTTCGCGCCCGATCGCACCAGCGGCGATCGCAAAAATTGCGACCGCCGCTAGAACTACGAAGATTCCGAGGGTGAGATCCACGCCTTCAGACTATTACTGCGACCGTGCTGGAGGCAGGTGGAGCGCAATCAGATTCCGATCCGCTGGGCGAGAAGCTCACGGTGATACGTCGGATCACCAAACAGAAGCTCTGACGACTTCGCACGCTTGAAGTAGAGGTGTGCCGGGTGCTCCCAAGTGAAGCCAATACCGCCGTGAATCTGAATGTTCTCCGCTGTGGCGTGGAAATACGCCTCTGAGCAGTAAGCCTTTGCGAGCGATGCGACCGAAGGAAGCTCTTCGTTCATTTCGCTCGCACACCAGAGGCCGTAATAAGCAGCTGATTTCGCTGATTCGACCTCGAGGAGCATGTCGGCGCACTTGTGCTTGATGGCCTGAAACGAGCCGATTGGACGTCCGAACTGCACACGGTCTTTTGCGTACTGCACTGCCATTTCGAGCACAAATTGCGCTCCACCGACCTGCTCTGCGGCGAGACCGATTGCGGAGAGATCAAGCACTGTTGAGAGGATGTCCCAGCCTTTCCCTTCGGCACCGAGCAGAGTTGCTGGGGTGCTTGAGAACTCAAGCTTGGCCTGACGGCGGGTTTGGTCCATAGTCGACAGAGCGGTGCGGGTGAGGCCTGCGGCGTCACCTGCAACGGTGTAGAGGCTCACGCCAGCGGAACTGCGTGCCGCCACGATGATCAGGTCAGCGAGGTGCCCGTCAAGAACGAATGACTTCGTGCCGGTCAGGGTGACATCTGAACCCGAGCCCGATGCCTCCATCGTGAGGCCTGCTTCGTCCCACTTACCATTGGGCTCGGTGAAGGCGACGGTTGCGATGGTTGAGCCTGCCGCAATGCCAGGGAGGTGAGCTGACTTTGCGGCGTCGTCACCTGACTGCATAAGGGTGTTTGCAGCGAGAACGACAGATGAGAAGAACGGTGCACAGAGCAGTGCACGGCCCATTTCTTCGAGCACGATGCCGAGTTCGACATAGCCGAAGCCTGAACCGCCATATTCCTCGGGAATGTGGAGACCTTGGAGGCCCATCTGTTCTGCCATCTGAGTCCATACGTCGGAGTCGAAGCCGCTGTCGGTTTCCATTTGCTCACGTACAGCCTCTTCGGAGCTCTTAGCCTCCATGAAGGCCCGGATGGTCGAGCGCAGTTCGTCTTGTTCTTCAGTAAATGCAAAATTCATATCTCTAAGTTTGTCGACTAGACACTTGCGGCCACAAATCCTAATGTGTACACATATGTACACATTAGGTACTCGCGCCGCCCGAGCCGTATTCGCATCGCTTCTGCGTCGAGCAGAGAATGGTGAATCGACCATCATCACCGACCGCGGTGAACCGGTTGCGGTTCTCGGCCCCCTCGGTGTGACCGCCCCAGCGGTCGAACAACTGATTACCTCGGGTGCCGTGATCCCACCGCGGCGCACAGCCGATTGGCGTCCGCCCACACCCGTTCGAATATGGGCAGGCACCCGCCTCGACCAAGCGCTTCGGGACCTCCGCGGATGAACATACTCTTTCTCGACACGTCCGCTCTTCTCGCCATCGCCACCGAAACTGCAGGGAGAGATACCATCCTCACTGCGTTTGACTGCGCTGACATTGTCGCCGCGTCAGGCCTCGCTCTCACCGAAGCACTCCCCGCGCTCGACCGCCTCACCGACGAGCGCTATGCACGAGTCGACCTTGAAGATGCAGTCCGCCTCACTTGGGATTACCTCCACATCGTCCCTTTGGATGCTCGCTGCACCGAACGGGCCGCAACCTTGGCGAGAGAACGCCCACTACGCCTCAGCGATGCAATACATTTCGCGGCAGCCGACAGACTCCCCTCAAACCTCACATACGCAACACTCGACCCCAACCAGATTCCGACCGCGCTCGACCTCGGCTACGAGGTCTTGTCAACGTGAACTTAGGCCACAACATTCGTCCTCGATCACTTAGCCCACACTGAATACCAGCAAGAATGAATGCATGAGCACACTTCATTGGGCAAATGCAGATGTCGAAGTTCACAAACTCGTCGTCGGCTCATACGACAACAACGTCTTCATCGTTCGTTGCACGGCGACCGGAGAGGCAGTCCTTATCGATGCAGCTAACGAACATGAGCGTCTCCTCGAGCTCTCACGGGCACTCGGAGTCAGACGGATTCTTGAAACGCACGGCCATCACGATCACATCGGAGCGGTGACCGAAATGAGAGAGGCGGGCTACGAAGTTGCCGTCACCGCAGCCGACGCTCCAATGCTTAAAGAGGTGGGCTATGACGTTCTCATCGACGACAAAGAAGTCATCGAGTTCGGATCACTTCGACTGCACGCAATTCACAACCCCGGCCACACGCCGGGGTCGATCTCGTTTCACCTTGATGGCACACCATTGCTCTTCACTGGCGACACCCTCTTTCCCGGAGGTCCGGGAGCCACTCAATATGAGGGTGGGGATTTCAACACGATCATCACCTCAATCGACGAACTGCTATTTCCGTTT
>DLTS01000043.1 GCA_002501485.1 Acidimicrobiaceae bacterium UBA7830 | reverse complement strand
ATGTGCCCGGATCGTCAAGTGCTCCAACGATTACGTTTCGGCCCTCATCGTGCAGACGAGCGGCCTCACCAACGTCTTCAACTACGAGCACATATGGGAGTTCCGTTTTGTCGGCTCGGTCGATGAGGTCCTGCTCAATAGGTCCCAGCGCGGTGAGGATCAGATGCCCCGAGGTCGACTGTGGCAGCGCTCGTGGTGCCCGACGACGCTCTCTTTCGTTAATCCACGGAATGAACACGAACTGGATGAATGCAAAGGGAAGTACGACGAGAAGAAATGCTGATCCCGACACGAGAACTAGAACCGAGAACAATCGTCCTAAGTCGGAGGTAAACGTGATGTCGCCAAATCCGAGCGTGGTCATGGTGGTCATCGTCCAGTAGATGCCAGTCGGCCATGAGAACGACCTTCCCTCTCGAGCCATAATCTCGTGGAAGAGGAAACTGAACGACAGCACCAGGATTATGAAGATGAGCGAAAGGACGATGACAGTTCTGCGTCGGCGCCGGCGCTCCGTCCGTTGGGCCACCTGCTGCGCTCGTTCAAAGCGTCCACGAGGGGTCGCTTGATCTGTCGATCGGATTTGTCGGGCTGCTTGGGCAACCACAACTCCCAGTGACTTCAGCATGGATCGACTCCGAGCGAGATTTCAGCCATAGCCCTGCTATTTCTATCAGCGTCAAGGGGTCGTTGTGGCCGATGCCCCCTCTGACGAGCAGTAGGAACAAGCAGTCACCTCTTGAAGATGTCGATAACCAGCTCGGTTGGGTGCAATCCAATTTGGTGAAATATCAACTATGAGTAATCCGAAAGGCTGGTTTGACGAAAGGCCCAAGCGGGATCTTCGCTTGCTGGCTTTCGTTCTGGCCGCTTCGGTAATGGCCGCGTCATGTTCCGAAAGGCTGCCGACATCAACCGAGCAGGTTGAGTCGACAACGCCAACGATCGAAACAACAGCCAACATGACTGGATCTGAAACAACTGCGGTCGAAGCAGCAGAGTCCGATTCCGAAACAGCAAACTCAGAGACTGGGTCCGAATCATCCTTATCTCCAAATGCGTCTCTCGATAATGAAGAAGGCCAGATTGACGAGACTGAACGTTGGCTAATGACTTTGGAAGCAATCTCGCTAGAAGAGGAGCAGCCGAGGTCGGGGTATGACCGTGACAGTTGGCCTCACTGGCGAGATACGAACGGAAGTGGATGTGACAGCCGTAAAGACCTTGTGATGCTTTACGCCTTCGAGGACGCAGTTCTTGATTACGACAGCTGTTCTGTATCAGGTGGAGTTTGGTACTCATGGTTCGATGGTGTGACGACAGACAACTCCTCATCTTTTGATGTTGATCACATCGTGTCCCTCGCAGAAGCTCATGATTCTGGCGGCGCGAATTGGTCTCGTTCAAAAAAACAGGAGTTCGCTAACGACGAGAGAAACCTCCTGTTGGTGTCTGCCTCATCGAATCGATCCAAAAGCGATAAAGATGTTGCAGAGTGGAGGCCCATGCAACCGGTGTGGTGCATAACAGCCCGCATGGTTGTCTCTGTCAAGTACACGTACGGATTGTCAGTCGATCAAGCGGAGTTTGATGCACTTGAAGAGATGCTTGGGTACTGCGGGAAAGAAGGCCAGATTTCTTGGTGGGTCGAGAACCCGACGATGCCAACGTCGGCACCATCGACCACTGCTGCTGTCACGCAGACCACAACGGCAACTAAACCCAGCGCCCCTTCATCGACCGATGATGGGATCCCGCCGAACCCTGGCAACACTAAGAACTGCTCGGACTTTGACTCTTATCAGGAAGCCAAAGCCTGGTTCGACTACTACTACCCGCACTACGGCGACGTTGCTTTCCTTGACTCTGACGGCGACGGCGAACCATGTGAATCACTGGCAGAGCTTCCAACTCCGACTACGACAATTCCGTCACCAACCTCTGTCTTGCCGCCGCCCACAACACCGGGGAACTATTCGATCGACATCAGCGGATTCAGCTTTTCCCCTTCAGCGCTAACCGTTCGAGTTGGCGACACTGTCACATGGACAAACTTGGACTCTGCGATCCACACCGTCACATTCAGCGGGTCGGCGTCGATCTCCTCATCAGGGTTGCAAGACGGTGACACCCATTCGGTGACCTTTGACAGTGTCGGGACCTATGCCTACGGATGCTCCCCGCACCCCTCCATGCAAGGAACAATCACCGTCACCGAATAGACGACTGCTACCTTCTCATCAACGGACCCGGCTCATCGTCCTCAAGAATCTTCAAGGTTCATCGATAGTTGCCTACGCCGAGTACGCCATTGGAGGAAACAATGACCAAATACTTTTTTATGATCTCGACAGATCCAGACGTCGACCCTCGCAAATGTGCAGTCGCGATTGCCTGCGCAGCTGAAGCAGTGACCAGCGGTAATGAAGTCGAAGTCTTCTTTGCCTCGCACGCAGTTCAACTTCTGCAAGGACAGTTCATCGACGGTCTCGATGATCGGGTTGGAATGCCATCAGGCACATGCCGGACAATGATGGAGACCCTCATCGAAGGGGCAAAGATCGCCTGCTCGACAGGCTCTCAAGCAGTTGTCGGAGTCACCCCAGATAATGCGGCCGAAGTGCTCATGGACCCAGACGGTTTAGTGTGGAGCGGCCCTCCAGGAGTGGTCGCCATGAGTGCAACTGCCGACGTCGTTCTCTCGTTCTGACTCGTCACTGCCCATCAGTCGGGCTCTGCTACGACCGTCGGATATGGTCGAAGAATGAGTTCTTTGATGACATTTACCCAACGCGAGCCGCTAACCGAACATAAAGCCCTCGACTATGTGCAATCGCTTGGCTATCACTCACTTGCATTCGACGATTCACATGACGTCGATGAAGAGCTGCATTGGCACGAATTCAACTCCGTGGCGATCGTCGTCTTCGGGTCAGGCTCATTTGCCGATGAGACAGGCGCGGTAACACAGGTTCAACCGGGATGCATGGTGACTGCAGATGCGGGATGGCTTCATCGAACGCTCGCTGGTACACAAACTCGCGTGGTGCTCGGCTCAAACATGCCGTTCAACGAGTGGAGCCACCCAATCAACAAGCCGCCAGTGGCATAACTTGCTCACTCGGAAACGATTTTGTTTAGTGGCGTGTGCAAAAATTGACTATGAAGTTTCGCACTCGTCCATTACTACTTGCTCTCATCCTTGGGCTAGGAGCGGTTGCTTGTGGCGGAGATCCAGCCTCTGACGACTCCGGCAAAATTGTTGAAGAAACTGATGAAGACCGCAGCGGAGAGGCAGAAACCGAGGCCGGCGCTGGCGCCTCCGACGAAAGTGCAGGCGAGGAAGAAATTGCCAGCATCACAAATGACAGCGAACAAGCCAATTGGACGGTCCTGGTGTATGTCATGGGCGACAATGACCTTGAGCCATTTGCTGTCGGAGACATATTCGAAATGGCAGAGGCCGGATCAAATGAGCACCTCAATATCGTCTCCCTCATTGATCGACATCCGGGATATTCGGATGACGAGGTAGGCCCTCTCGGGAACTTCGAGGGCACGCAACTCATTCACGTTGGGAAAGACGAGGTACTCCAATCAGTTGATCTCGGAGAGGTGAACACTGGGTCTGCAGACGAACTTGCCGAATTTGTGACTGCTGGAATCCGGCAATTCCCGGCGAACCGTTATGCGCTCATTATCTGGGATCACGGTGCCGGTTGGCCCGGTATGGGTCCTGACGAAACCGATGGCGAAGACATTCTCACCCTCCCCGAAATAAGTGAAGGGATCGCCGCAGGACTCGATGCAACCGGAGTTGATCGACTCGACCTCATCGGATTTGATGCCTGCCTCATGGGCACTTTCGAGGTCGCTCACGCCATGCGCGACCTCGCCGATGTCATGGTTGCATCAGAAGAACTTGAGCCAGGTCACGGCTGGGATTTCTCATCTCTCGAAATTCTCCGCAGTGGAGATGATGTCACCGCTACCGAACTTGCAACGACGATCGTCGACACCTATGAAGCGCACGCAAAAGATTTTGGTACCGCATTCGACATCACGTTGTCGGCAGTTGACCTCACCAAACTTGGCGAACTTGATTCCGCACTGCGAGAGCTCGGTGACGTCATGGAGTTTGCTGATAATGCTCTACTCGCAGCACTTGGCTCCGCCCGGCAAGACTCACTTGCGTTTGGTGATAGCCCTGACCCGTCACTTGCAACCAATGCAGTGGACCTCGGTGTTCTGATGACCGAGTTGTCGGAGAACAACATTTCTGTCCGCCCCGAAGCCGACGCAGTGCTGGGGGCGCTCGAGACAGTCGTCATCCATGAGATCAGCGGAATTGCAACTTCAAAGGCCACCGGCCTCAGCGTGTACTTCCCACCATCGTCTGACTATTTCGATGGTGACTACTTTGATCTTGGAGAAGTGCCCGGCTGGTCAATGGTTCTCAACTCCTATTTCGATGGCGGATCGAGACTCGCCTCTACAGGCACCGCCGCATTCGATGAAGAGATCGGTATCGAATACTTCTTTGACGATTCAGGCATCAATGTTTTCGGAACCGTCATTGAAGGAGGGTCTAATTCCATCGTTTCTGCCGAAATTCTTTACGGGGTAATCGATGACAGTGATGGATCGATCATCTTCATTGGAGAAGAGCCAGCTGATTACACCTCATATGGCGACGGCACCGGCGAGGTCTACGGCTTTTATGACTTGACAGCACTCACATTGTCGGACGGCATCGACACCGACTACGCCTACCTCGACATGGAATTCGATGAAGAGTCAGGATTCCTTTTCTTTGATGTACCCCTTTGGTACATGCCACCAGAAGAGTTTGATACCGACGACCCGTACCACGACCTCTTACTTGCATTGACGCTCGATGCCGAAGGCAACATCGTCAGTGAGGTGTACTACGAGTTCACCGATGACGGAATGATCGGTGAACTTTCAGCTGACCCTGATGGCCTGATCTTCCCCATCGTGCTGAACGAGTACCCAGATGGCACCGCCGAATGGCTCACCCTCAGTGAAGTTGGGTTGTACGCAGATCTTCCGAACTTGATCTACGATCTCGAACCCCTTGACTCAGGTCTCGAGATCTACGTCGAACTCGTGATCACCGACTATGCAGGAAACGTCTCTGCTCAAGGTGGATTCGTCACCCTGCCGTAGCCGTTCCTGAGGGCACTACAACAGCCGAGTTACGTGGCGAGTTCAGCAATCACGCCGTAATGATCGCTCGCAACGACACCGTTCACCGGCTCGATACCAAAACGTTCAGCGCTGACCGGGTTGCCTTTCGGCCGAGAACGCGGCCAGCCCGACATTACGTAATCGAGACGTCGCTCGGGCCATGCAGAATCAAGGACATAGGGATTGTTCGACGAGTATGTCGCGCCAACCCCTTCACCTCGTTGAGCCCACGCATCTGTCGTCACAAAACGGGCTACATATGCCGGCCCTAGACCGGTCAGGCGTCGAATCTCGTCGCTTTCAGGAACGGCGTTGAGATCACCGATCAAGATCGGTGGGTATGAATCGCTGTCCTCACCCCGTTGGGCAACGATGAGCTCACAGATCTCGGCTAACTGACGCTGCCGGAGTTCGCTGTTGTCAAACCCATGTGAGAGATGAGTGCAGTAGACCATGAGGTCGCCTACAGGTGCGTTGATGCGTGCCCACAACACCGTCCGGTGAGGGGGCATATCGCCAACATCGAGATACTCCCAACCGTGGCTGATGATCGGCCATCGACTTGCAATCACGTTTGCGATTCCCCAGCGATCATGCTCTTTATCAGGTGAGACAGCGGCATGGTAGCCCAACTCGCTGCGCAGCTGTGCGACTTGGTCAGGGTCTTTTGTGCTCGCCTCTTGCAACCCAACAATGTCGGCATCGAGGGCGGCAAGTGTTGAAAAGATTGCTGGTTGACGTTCTTGCCAGTTGCCATGTCGACACCACAGGTTCCACGTTGCCACGCAAATCATCTCGCCTCACTCATGCGGTCATTCCATCAAATTCGCCGAGCAGAGCCGCAACATCGATGCGCCACTGTCCTTCATCTGGAGTGAGGACATACGCCATGACATGGCGGCGTTCGGTGCCGAGTTCAACGAGAAGATCTCGTGAATCACCCATAAGTTGGCATGCCGCCACTGAAATTGACGGATTTCTTAATAGAAACCCGTACTCATAAGAAATCATGCGTTCGAACTGTTCGGCTGTGGTGTTCGAACGAAATGACGCTGAGGAATACGAGAGAGCGGCAACGAAATCGCCCCGTGATATCGCAAATGTTTGCGCTTCGATGACCGCCCGTAGTTCACCTGATTCATCTTCTGGGCACGTCGCTCGGGGAACCGTTGACGGAGTCGTTGGAACTGTTGTCTCAACGACAGTGACCGTCCCCGACGATTCGGCCGTTACGGCAGTCTCAGCGACATCGCTGCTTCCTGCGCAGCCAGCGATCACAAGGGTGTGGGCCGCGAGGCCAATGATGCAACGGTGAAGGTGAGAATTCATGAGCGAGGCCCCGTCGAACCTACAGCCCGACGACGATCTACGCTAATGGTGTGTCGATCGACGTGAATTCTCATTTCGAGCAACTGTCTCGAGACGGATACACGATTATCAACGACGCGATCGATCTCGAACTTATCGACGAGTTGCGAGACGACGTAGAGCGGCTACAAGACGAACTGCAGCGCAGGCCTGCGAACAACAAATTCGAAGGAAACCACACCACCAGGACCTACAACTTGCTCGCATACAGCGAACTCTGGCAACAAGTGCCCGTTCACCCGTCAGTGTTGCCAGTCGTCGAATCTGTCCTCGGTGCTGAATGTCTCATCTCGAGTCTTGCATCAATTGCGATTGGCCCTGGAGAGCGCGCACAAGTGCTTCATGCGGATGACCAAGTGCAGCCGCTCGCAAAGCCGCACATCGCGACCGTCTGTAACTCAATGTGGGCTCTCACCGATTTCACCGAAGACAACGGAGCGACCCGTCTCGTGCCAGGAAGTCATCTGTGGCAGAACCCCAACTACCGAGACGGTGAAACCGACGTTAGGACCATGCCGGCTGAAATGCCGAAAGGCAGTGTGCTCATTTGGCATGGAAGCTTGTGGCATGGTGGGGGAGCGAACACAACCACAGACGAAACTCGGATCGGTATTGCAATGAATTACTGCGCAGGGTTCATTCGGCAGCAAGAAAACATCCAACTTGGAATCCCACCGCACATCATGGCGACGTTCACCCCACAACTTCGCGAACTCTGTGGACTCGGGGTCTACCGCGGACTGACCGGCAACATCGATAAGCGCAGTCCAGCCGAAGTGCTCTACGGCGACTCACCTTCTCGGCAGATCTGGGATCAAGAACCGACAGGTGGCAACTGACATGCGCCAGACGAGCAGCATCGATCGCCTTCGCCAACTCATATCACGTTCAGTGCTTGTGCTTCTCGGAGTACTGATGACTATCGCTGGGCTTTCTCGACCAGCACTTGCTGAAACAACCGAAGTTCACGTCATCGACTTATCAGGGACAATCGATCTCGGAATTGCGGCATTTCTCGAACGTCAGATCGATCAAGCACAAAGCAGTGGAGCAACTGCGTTCATCGTGGTCATGGACACACCTGGT
>DLTS01000077.1 GCA_002501485.1 Acidimicrobiaceae bacterium UBA7830 | reverse complement strand
AATGGTGACTGTAGCTCAGTTGGTTAGAGCACCTGTCTGTGGCACAGGGGGTCGTGGGTTCGATTCCCATCGTCTCCACTAAACGGGTTTTCATTCATGGAAAAATTTGCGCGATGGCCTTAATTGCGCCCCTGCGAAGAGTTCATTCTGAGCGAGTTAGCCGAGCAGATCTTTGGCGACATCGATCCAAAAATTCGTTGACAACTCGAGACTTTCGACGTCGACTCGTTCGTCGTTTCCGTGGAATCGAGTGCTGAAATCCCCGGGTGACACTGACGGGCTGAACAATCCTGCGCCATATGCAATCGACCCCATGTTGCGGTACACCCGGGCGTCGGTGAATCCGACGACGAGTTGTGGCGTAATCGACATGCCAGGGAATGGTTTTGCAACTGCGCGCTGAATCGAATCCCAGAGCGGGGTGTCGGTGGGAGACAGGCTCGCGGGGTCATTCATGATGACCTCGACGTCGACGGCGTCATAGAGATCATCAAGTGCGGCCTGAAGGTGTGCATCGACCTCGTCGGTATGGTCTCCGGGCATTGTTCGAACATCAATGTTGAGGTCGATGGAATCGGGGATGACGTTCGTTTTCATTATGTGATCGGCGGCAACGACATTTGGGCTCATCGTGGTGTGACAACAACTCCATAGATGAGCGGCGGCGCCACGATGCGGAAATGACTCGAGGTAGTCATCAATTTTGTTGGGGTCAAGCATGATCGCTTTAGTTTCATCGTCGATATCCATGTTGGCGACTTGGGTTCCCCAATGTTCATGAAAACGTGCTGGTGGGCGATAGTCAGCAATGCGTTGGACGACGGCCGCTGCTCGAACGAGAGCGTTATCGCTTCTAAATGGAGTCGACCCATGACCTGGCGTGCCGTGCACGCGTATACGTCGCCAGGCAACTCCTTTTTCTCCAACGTTCATTGAGACCGAAGGTGAGTGAGAGGGGCCGCCGTGAAGCCCTCCATTTTCTGTGAGCACGTAGTCAGCACGGATGGCATCGGGGTAATTGTCAGCCATCCATTGGGCACCGTATGCCGACCCTGACTCTTCGTCAGCAACGCCGAAGTAGATGAGGTCTCCTTTTGGACGGAAACCAGTGGTCGCAAGATGCCGAAACGCAACCGCCATCGACGAGGTGAGGTTCAACATGTCAACGGCGCCCCGGCCCCATACCTCACCGTCAACGAGCTCGCCACCAAACGGATCACGACTCCAACCGTCGGGGTTCACCGGTACCACATCGGTATGCCCCATCAGGCAGAGACTGGGAGCGTCTGGGTCGCTCCCTTCGATGCGGGCAACCATCGACCGCCGGCCGGGGGCTGCGTCGTAGATCTCGACATCCAGACCCGCCCCTTCAATGAAATTCACCAACGTGTCGGCGTTACGTTCTTCCTGTCCTGATTCTGCTGTGCCGTCGTTGACGCATTGGTTACGAATCATCGTTTGTAATAACTCAACGGTCTCGTTCGTTAACTGTTCCATGTCGCCCCCCTTACCGCAGACGGTAATGGACCGGTGCCGCCTCGTCGGCTCCGGCGCAATGCGTGTGATACTGGAGACGTGGACTTCCAGCCAAATGATGACCATGCCGCAATCATCGAAGGCGTTGATCGCGTCTGCTCAGACTTCGATGACGAGTACTGGACAACGTGCGATTCAGAACACACATTCCCTTGGGAGTTCTACGAGGCGATGGCCGCCGGCGGATGGGTCGGCATCTGTATTCCTGAAGAGTTCGGCGGCGGGGGTTGTGGCATCACCGAGGGAGCACTCGTTCTCAACCGGGTTGCTGCATCCGGAGCCGGAATGAACGGTTCGACCGCCCTTCACCTCACCATGTTTGGGCTCAACCCTGTCGTGAAGTTTGGCAATGAGGAGTTGAAGTCGACCTACTTGCCTCGAGCTGCCACCGGAGACCTTCATGTTGCGTTTGGTGTTACCGAGCCTGATGCGGGCACTGATACCAGCCGAATCTCTACTCGGGCAGTCGATGATGGCATGGGCGGGTTCGTGGTTTCTGGCCGAAAGATCTGGACGTCGAAAGCGCTCGAAAGCGAAGTCGTGCTGTTGCTCGCCCGCACCGATGATGTGCCCGAGGGAGCGACTGGGTCGGCGCGTTTCGGCGGACTTAGCTTGTTATTGGCGGAACTCGATCCGAAGTACGTCGACATTCGGCCTATTCCTAAGTTGGGGCGAAACGCGGTTGCCTCATGTGAGGTGGCCTACGACGAACTACCGGTCGAGGGTTGGCGTCTCGTCGGCGAACGCGGCCGCGGTTTCCAACACATTCTTCATGGGCTCAACCCCGAGCGAATTTTGCTCGCAGCCATGTCGTGCGGCATCGGCGAGGTCGCTTTACAGCGGGCGGTGAACTACGCCGGTGAGCGAGTCGTCTTTGATCGCCCTATCGGATCAAACCAGGCGATCTCTCACCCTCTCGCAGATGCTCACATTCATTTGCGGTCGGCATATCTCACGATGATGGAGGCCGCTTGGCGATACGACAACGGCCTCGAATGTGGAGAGCACGCAAACTCAGCGAAATACCTGGCGGCCGATGCTGCGTTCACGGCTGCTGACCGGGCCGTACAAACCCACGGTGGTCTTGGGTACGCAACCGAATACCAGGTGGAGCGATTTTGGCGGGAGGCACGACTGCAACGCCTGGCGCCGGTGAGCCAAGAAATGTCGCTGAACTTCATTGCCCAAACCGCGCTTGGGCTTCCACGAAGCTACTGATGTCGCTACGGGAAGATGACGGTGCGGTCTCCGATGAGCAGCACCCGGTCTTCGGCCCACATCCTCACCGCTCGGGCGAGTACGAGACGTTCGGTGTCCTGACCGAGTTCAACGATGTCAGCAGCCGTGTGGCTGTGGTTGACGCGAGCGACGTCTTGCTCGATGATCGGCCCCTCATCGAGTTGAGCCGTGACGAAGTGAGCGGTTGCGCCAACCAATTTGACTCCCCGATGATGCGCTTGGTGGTAGGGCTTTGCGCCTTTGAAACCAGGTAGCAACGAGTGATGAATGTTGATCGCCCGTCCGTCAAGACGCTTGCAGAGGTCGTCGGAAAGAATCTGCATATAGCGCGCAAGTACGACGAGGTCGACGTGGTGTTCGTCCACGATCGACATGATCGCTGCTTCCTGGTCAGCTTTCGTGTTGGCGGTGACCGGCAGGTGGTGAAACGGAATGCCGTATCGCTCAGCGGTTTCAGCAACATCGGGGTGGTTTGAGACAACTGCAGGAATATCGACCGGGAGAAGCCCGTTGCGCCAGCGATACAGCAAGTCGACGAGGCAGTGATCGAACTTTGACACCATGATGAGCACACGTGGCCGCGCGTCTGCTTGGCGCACCCGCAGTTTCACTGGGCTTGTGTGACCGGCATCTAAGAGTCGCTGGCGAACAGCATCTGCGACGGTCGCTGAGTCGTCGGTCGGCGTTTCAAGAACCGTCCGCAAACAAAATAACTCTGATCCAGGGTCACCAAATTGGGCGTTCTCGGTGATGTTGCCGTCGACATCGAGAAGCCCAGCCGACACGGCATGGGCAATGCCCGGCTCGTCGGGGGTTATTAGCGTGAGGATGTGGCTGGTCGACATGACCTCTTGAGTCTGGGCCGTTATGGCGTCAATCACAAACGTTGGGGGCGAGTGACGGTGGTGGTCGTGCAGGAAATCGTCACGTCGCCTATCGTTCGTGCTGTGAATCGTGTCGGGTACATCCTGTGCGCTGCTGTTGTCGTCATGTTGGCAGCTTGTGGCGGAGACGACGTCGACATTGCTCCGACAACGACTGTTGCTGTCACCACGGTGCCACCGGTGAATGAGACAACGACGACGGTGTCACCGACTGAGATTAGCGAGGCGGTCTTTGCAGCGATGAGCGATGGCTCAGCCGAGGCGCTGTCGATTATTACCGGACTCGTCACGCCAGGTTCCCCGGCTGACATTGCGGTGCGACACCAGCTCACCGTTGCTGAGTTGGCAGCTATCGCAGAAGACGAAATTGCTGCGATGCCGACGACCTCAGTTGAAGGGGAAGGCATAACGTCGACTGTCACAGCACCTGAAACAACGAGCAGGGTAGTGGTCGGATGTGAGTCGACGAACACCTGCACGATGTACGACACCCCGGTTTTCGATGAAGAGGGTGGGTTGAGATCGTTTTCAGTGAACGGCATTCCGATCGAGCAAGTGGTGATCGGGCCTGGACCAGTCTCCGTCGTTGAAACAGTGCAAGCGAGAGTTGTATCCGCATACCGGGCACCATCGGGTGTTACCGCAATATTGGTTTCGGTCACTGCGGCCGACGAGGCGCTGACGATCTTCGGCTTCGCAGCGATCCACCGACCGTTGACATCTGCTGACCTGCAGCCGGTGGAGACGCTCGGGTCGTGGGGTGTCGATCAGATCGCCGCCGGACAATCAGGCGAGACGCTCCTTGTATTTCCTGACACCCCGCTCGACGGTGACGTCTTGCTCACAGTTGTGACGTCATCAAGTATTGATCTCGAACTTGAGCTTGCACTCATCACGCCGTAGGGCGCAGTCTCCTCGCGCAGCAATTACCCCATTGAGGGTACAGCGACCGGAGTGTCGGGTTGATCGATGACCTCCAGGGGAGTTGTGCGAATCGACACGCTCACCGTTCCCGGCAGAGCCTCTGCGAGCACACTCCGAAGTGTGTCAAGGCCGAGTGGCTGTCGTGCAGCAGCAAGATCAACGAGCACATTCCATCCGTTCGATGACGAGCCGGTTACCGCAGTTGAGAGAACTCGCACATTGCTTCGCCGACCGACCCAGGCGTTGACAAGACGACCGACGCGATCGACCGGCGGTTCATCAGCGAGCGTGGGGTCAAACGACTGAATCCAGCGAATGTCAAGCGTGACCGTCGCACCGATTGCCTCGGCAACGTTGTTTGCGAGTTCGGGTGAACTTGGAGGAGCGGCCGGGCCGCTCACGATGACATCGACCTGCCCTTCCGTGACGGTGACCTCAAGTAATTCCAGCATGATGCCTTCGTTGGCGATACTGGCGAGCCAGTCGTTGAGCACTGCTGTTGCCACTTCGGTGGGGTCGGCAGCAGGCGGTGTTCCAGCCGAAGCAGAACCTTGCGCCCGAGCATCCCAGCGCACAGTCACTTCTGCATCAGCGCCCAGCACAGGAACAAGACGTGTCGCAAGGGCGTAGGCCTCTGGTGGTTCGTCGAGACCGGTGAGTTCGACGGTGACGGCGGTACCGATGACATCGAGGGTGGTGACGTCGAGATCTTTGTTGCCGAGCCACAATTCGACTTCGGTGAGAATGTCACTTTGTTGACGCGATGACGCTGCAGCGTTGAGCGAACGTGATGTGAGCGGAATTGCGATTGCAACCGTTGCAATAAAGATACCGATGACGACGGCGGCCATTCGAGAATCTCTGAAGAAGAAGCGGGCGGTCGGAATGACGCCGGTGATGAGAAGGGTTGCGAGAGCGCTAAATGCAATGGCGAACAGGTTCGTCGCATACAGCAGGGCTGACCCTTCAGCGAGCACACCTTCACGGGCACCTATGAGAATTCCCGTTGCGGCGAGAGGTGGAACAAGGGCAACCGCAACGGCAACGCCGGGAAGGGTCGCAGAGACATCTTCGTGAGCGACCGCATACGCACCAGCTGCGCCGGCCGCGATCGCAACAACAAGGTCACGAATGTCGGGGCTTGTGCGCCCGAGAATCTCGCTACCGAGTTCAAGGCTCGGCAACAATCGAGAGAGCAAAATCGAATACACGAGCGACCACAGCGAGCCGATAGCAACAACGACTGCAGCTTGAATTGCTCGTCGACCGAGCCCGAGACCGACTGCGGCGGAGAAACTCATGATCGGTGTCATGAGGGGTGCGATGAGCATTGCACCGATCACGACTGCAACCGAGTTTGCCGCCAACCCCATTACGGCGATCGTCACGGAAAGAGTGAGCATCAGGAAAAACCTGACGAGCCACTTTCGGTCTTGGTCGGGAATGAGGCGCTTGAGTACCTCGATGCGCTCATCTCGATCGAAGCGCTCATCGTAAGCGAAGAGTCGCGAAAACTCGACTAGCGAGCGGTTGCGGCGACCTTCGTTCACGATGAGATGTTACGACGATTCGATGGATGAGATGTTTCAACGCCCCATTGCGTAGAACTCTGCGTTTGGTGAAATTCCGGCAAAGTTCGCAAGGCGGTTCGAGAGAGCGAAGAAGGAGGTGATTGCGCCGATGTCCCAAATTTCGTCATCGGTGAATCCTTTGGCACGCATATCGTTGATTTCGGTGTCGGTGATGGTTGCTGAATCGGTCGCAACATGGAGCGCAAAGTTGACGATGTCGCGTTCACGCTGGCTGAGCGCCGCCTTGACGGGGTTGATCGCGACTTGGTCGGCAATGAGCGGGTTCTTTGAGCGAATGCGCAGGATTGCTCCATGCGCAATGACGCAGTACATGCATTCATTGACGGCAGACGTGGCGACGACGATGAGTTCCCGTTCGGCCTTTGAGAGGCCTTCCGATTTGTCCATCAAGGTGTCATGAAGTGCAAAGAACGCTCGAAATTCGTCCGGTCGAGCGGCAAGAGCAACGAAGACGTTGGGAACAAACCCTGACTTTTCTGACACTGATTCGATGAGTTCCCGAATATCGTCAGGCATCTCATCGAGGGTTGGCACGTGGAATCGGCTGATGTCGCTATCGCTCATCACACGATGTTCGCAGATTTCAGTCACGAAGTTGAAGGGCGACCAACAATCGCGAACGCCGCTGTGGCTGCGTTACCAACGTTGAGCGAATCGACGTCGCCGTGAAGAGGTACGCGTACTTGTCGTTCAGCAATGTTCATCGTGGCATCGAGAAGCCCGGGACCTTCAGCGCCGAGCATGAGTGCGAGCCGAGGTGGCACGTCGAGTTGCCAAATATCGTCGGCACTGTGGTGAGGTGTGAGGGCCCAAGTTGTCCAGCCCGCAAGAAGGTTGTTGAGGTCATCGGCCGTGGTGAATCGCATCGTCGGTATGTGGAGCACTTCACCCATCGACACTCGCACGCTTCTCCGTGTGTAGGGGTCGATGCAGCGTTCGTCGAGGACGAGGGCCTGCACGCCGAGAGCGTGCGCACTGCGGGCGATCGCACCAAGGTTCTCTGGGTCGTTGAGCCCTTCGAGCACTGCGATCTTGCTGAGGCCCGCCAAGACATCATTGCGCTGTGAGCCCGTCGGTATTGGTTCACGATCTGCGGCTGCGATCACCCCCCGGTGAAGATCAAAGCCGGTGATTGCGATCATTGTGTTGCGGTCGCAGGTGAAGAGCGGAACGTTGACGCCGTGGGCTGCGTAGAGCTCTTGGAGGCGTGGCGCTTTTTCGTGAAGCACCAACGCAGATCGAATCTGATGGCCGCTCGTGAAGAGACGTTCAATTGCAACCGGACCTTCGCAGATAAAGAACTGATCCCCCTCAATTTTTCGCCGACCTGGGATATCGGTGAGGTTGCGGTAATCGTGCAGACGTGGATCGCCGGCTGTCGTGACCGCTTGCGGGGTGACGGTTCTCACTTCGCAAGCGGAATGGCGTAGGTGCCCTGAGCCGTCGCGGTGATGCGGTCAAGGTCATCATCCATCCACACTTGAACGGTGCCAACGATCGACCGGCGGGTCATGATGTCAACATCAGCTCGTGCCCAGACGACCTTGCCGATGGCGGGGCGTAGGAACCTGATGGAAAGTTCGCTGGTGAGCGCCATCTGTTCAATTCGACCGAGTGCCGCGAAGCAGGCATACCACAGCGCGGCATCAGCAGCTCCAAATTGTGTTGGCCCTGATACGTATCCACCAGGCCGAATGTGTGCGTCGTCGACCTCGAGTCGGGTGACTGCATAGTTGTCACCAATTTCGTGACAGATGTGGCTCGAGCCAGGAAATGACGACTGGACAACAGCGTTGATGGTGTCGACAGTGAGGGCAACAGGCTCGGTGGTCATTCCTTCAACTTAGATCGCGCCACACTGGAGATTATGGCTCGGCTTGACGCGCACCGGATCACTGCATGGCGAGGGCTGCAAGCGCGTGTCGCTGAAGTTGAACGAACCATCGATGCTGCGCTGAGAGATGAGTGGGACATCCCGCTGAATTGGTTTGATGTGCTCGGCGGTCTACAGCGCCTTGGAGGTTCGGCGCGTCCGACCGCAATTGCCGAAGAGGTGGGTCTTCCGTTGTCGAGTCTCACCCGTCGACTTGACCGGCTAGAAGAAGATGGTTGGGTGACACGCCACCGGGTGACACTTAACGGAGACCATCGGGCGATGCAGGTCGAGTTGACCGCTCGAGGCCGAACCCTGTGGCGCGCAATGAATGTGACATATCGGCGCGCCGTGCAGTCCACGTTCGCTGAGCGCATGGATGACGACCTCATCGACGCCATTCACACAGCGATAGAGATGATGACGCCGATTCCGGTTGTTGAGGAAGACCCGTTCGACGACTACGTCTAGGCGTCGACGTACATCGACTCGATTTCTCGGGCGTATTTCGCGTGAACTCCGCGGCGCTTCAACTTTGATGTTGGTGTCAGCAGGTCGGAGTCAGGCATCCACTCTTCGCCAAGCAACACAAACTTCTTGATTTGCTCGACCTGAGCGAACTTTGTGTTTGCCTCATCAACTCCGGCTTGCACTGCAGCGAGCACGTCCGGGTCATTTGCGAGATCTTCAAGACTCATGCCATCTTTGCCATTTGCAGCAGCCCATACAGGTGCGGCTTCCGGGTCAAGCACGAGCAATGCCGAAACGAACTTACGGTTGTCACCGATTGCACATGCTTGGCCAACAACCGGAATCATCTTGAGAGCGGCCTCAAGGTTTGCCGGGCTGATGTTCTTGCCACCGGAGGTGATGATGAGCTCTTTTTTACGATCGATGATCTTCAGATAGCCCTCGTCGTCGAGTGTGCCGATGTCACCGGTATGGAACCAGCCATCATCGTCGAGCACCTCAGCGGTCTTTTCCGGGGCCTTAAGATACCCCTGAAAGATATTGCCGCCGCGAGTAAGAACTTCGCCTTCGTCACTGAGTTTGATTTCCATGCCAGGGCAAATCTGACCAACGAAGCCCGGCTTGTTTGCTTTCGGGCTAAAGGTGAGAGGACCAGTCGTCTCTGAGAGACCGTAGATTTCGGTCAGGTTGACGCCGATGGCGTTAAACCACTCGATGATCTCTGTCGGGATGGGGGCAGCGCCGGTAATCGCAATTTTCAACTCATCCATGCCCACGAGGGCACGCACTTGAGAGAATGCAACTGCGTCGAGGAATTCCCAGGTGTCGCGTTGCTCTTGGGTGATGGTCCCAGAGCGCTCAGCAGCCTTGATTTCGAGGGCGGCGGCGACGCCGTCGTTGAAGGCTTTCTGTCGCTCTGGGTCGGCAGCGAGCGCAGCGTTCACACCGGCGTAGACCTTTTCGAACACTCGTGGCACTCCGAACAACAGCGACGGATGCACTTCACCAAGATATGCCAGCAAGAGGCTTGGGTCGGGGCAGGTTGACACCTCACCACCGGTGACAAGTGCCTGATAGTGGCCGACGACGCGTTCAGCGATGTGCGCCATCGGCAGGTATGAGATGACACGCCAGTTCTCGATGTCATCTTCTTCAAGTGCTTCCACGACGACCGCAACGGCATACATGATGTTGTACTGAGTAATCATCACGCCTTTGGGCGGCCCGGTGGTTCCCGAGGTGTAGATGAGGGTAGCGAGGTCGTCAGGGCTGGTGACCGCAGCGAGGGTGTCAAGATCAGCTTCACCGTTCGCAAGAAGGTCATCGACGAGGCGAACACCTTCTGGTAGGCCACCGACAGGTTCTTCAATCACAAAGATGTGCTCAACGAGTGGCAACTGGTCACGTACTTCAAGCACTCGATCTAAAAAGCTGCTGTCTTCAACAATGAGGACGCGTGCCTCAGCATGCTCGGCGAGGTACTGCAACTCTTCAGGAGATGATGAGTTGTAGATCGAAACCGGTGTTGCACGAACGAATTGGGCGCCGAGGTCGAGCCAATGGAAGTCAGGGCGGTTGCGCATCATCAACATGACGCGCTCACCAGGTTCTACGTCAAGTGCTTGCAGGCCAGCGGCGGTGCGGGCGCTCAATGACCGCACATCCGCATATGTGTAGTTCTGCCAGGTCGTGTCACCTGATCCAGGCGCTGATGTCATCGAGCGGAACAGCACCTTGTCTGCTCGGTTCGCAGCGTGCTCCAAAAATTTCTGGGGGACTGTGGTGTCTTTTGCGACGGCGTGCATCTCTTCCATGGTCATTTGTTGTGTTCCCATCGCAAGAGTCTGGCACCTCTTCATTACTGATTCCACCAACGCATTCCGAATTTCATGAGTTGCAGTCCGACTCTTCGTGACGTCGTCGACTGCACCATGATGTGCCGATGACAACTGCAGTGATTGTTGACGCCATTCGCACCCCTCTTGGGCGGCGGAACGGCAAGTTAAAAGATTGGCATCCGGTTGATTTGGCGGCTCAGACATTGAAGGCGTTACAGGAACGCAATGACCTTGATCCTTCTGTTGTTGATGACGTGGTCATGGGTTGTGTGATGCAGGTCGGGGAGCAGGCTGCGAACGTTGCACGTAACGCAGTGCTTGCAGCTGGTTGGCCTGAGTCGGTTCCGGGTACCACGATCGATCGTCAGTGCGGGTCTAGCCAGCAGGCAGCACACTTCGCTGCTCAAGGTGTGATCGCTGGAGCATATGACGTGGTCGTTGCGGCCGGTGTCGAAGTGATGTCTCGTGTGCCAATGGGTGCCTCAATGATCGATGGCAAGTATGGGTTTCCGTTTGGGCCGAAGGTCGGTGCCCGATATGCAGATCAGGGGGGCCTCGTTCCGCAGGGTATTTCTGCAGAGCTCATTGCAGATCAGTGGAAGTTAAGTCGTGAAGATCTCGACCGCTACGGGGTTCGTAGCCAAGAGTTCGCTCGCAGGGCTACCGATGAAGGTCGTTTCGAACGTGAGATTTTGCCGGTGCTTGGTGCTGACGGCGAAATGATGTCGGTCGATGAGGGTTTGCGTGACACGACGATGGAGTCATTGGGAAATCTCAAGCCGTCGTTTCGCGCTGAGGAGGATGGCGGTCGAGTAACGGCTGGTAATTCAAGCCAGATTACCGATGGTGCGTCGGCCTTGCTCATCATGAGCGAAGACAAAGCAACGGCGCTTGGCTTGACCCCTCGGGCACGTTTCGTCAACTTCTCGCTTGCTGGAGCTGACCCTCGTCTCATGTTGACCGCACCGATTCCAGCCACGGCGAAGGTGTTGGAGCGTGCCGGGATGTCAATCGATGATATCGACCTCATCGAAATCAATGAGGCGTTTGCTTCGGTTGTGCTTGCCTGGGAGAAGGAATTCCACCCCGATATGGACAGGGTGAATCAGAACGGTGGCGCCATTGCGTTGGGTCACCCGCTCGGCTGCTCTGGTGCGCGCTTGATGACGACGTTGCTTAACGAACTTGAGCGCACTGGTGGCCGCTTTGGCTTGCAAACGATGTGTGAGGGTGGTGGCATGGCAAACGCTACGATCATTGAGCGCCTCGACTGATCCCATCAATTGACCACTTCACATTCAGATCTGGGGGATTATCCCCAGTACCTGTGGATAACTCTGCCTGTTGAGGTCTAGCATTGTGTCTGTGACTTTGGGTTCGGTGATCTGGACCGCCTTTGGTGTGTTACTGATGTACGTCTTGTGGCGTGTTGGTATCACCATGTTGCGTGCGGTCACGATGGCCACTCCTGAGCCTCCTCCACCCGGCGAGATGCGAAAAGTGAACATGAGGTTCCGCTGCGATGTCTGTGGAGTGGAACTGAAGTTAACTATGGCGCCAGATGAAGATCCGCCACCTCCAAAACACTGTTTGGAAGACATGATCATCGTCGCCCCCACCTTCGAGTGACAGCCCTGTAAGTTTTCCCATCTACCTGTGGATAACTACGAAAACGACTGAACTGCTAGAGACGGCGCTCTGTGGAAAGGTCTTGTTGCGCTGAGTGATGATGAGTGTCGACGAGCGTCGCTAGCGCCATTTTGTGGCTGTGTAGAGACCACCGAGAATCGACCCCAGTCCGATGAGAAGCAACCAGTTATTGCCGGCAAACGCCAAGTTGCGCAGCATAATGACGATAACACCAACGATGAGCAGCACCAGCATGAGCACCGGCACCCACGGTTTGCCGACCTTTTCTTCTTGAGGTACCGGTGGTGTGTAGCGAGAACTGGCGGCGGGGCCGCGATTCGGCGATTGATCTGCCGATGGAGATGGGGTTACACGACCGCCGGTCTTTCGCTTCGGAGGAGCCACGATTGCCCAGTCTAGGCATGTTCGATGGGTATGCCGAACAGGAATGGTGGTGTTCGTCGATCTTTACGGCAGGCTGTTGAGGTGCCCCGCGTTCTTGTCATCGACTCGTATGACTCCTTCGTCTACAACTTGGTGCAGTACCTCGGCGAATTAGGAGCTGATCCAATCGTTCATCGAAATGACGCGATCACCGTCGACGAGGCGATGGCCATCGGTGCCGATGGAGTGTTGCTGTCACCTGGGCCTGGCCGACCCGAGGATGCCGGCATCTTGTGCGACGCGATTCCAGTTTTCGCGACACAAGGCACGCCGGTATTTGGAGTCTGTCTCGGGCATCAGGCAATCGGCCATGTCTACGGCGCCGAGGTCGTGCGTGCGCCTGAACTCATGCACGGCAAGACATCGGAAATTTCTCATGACGGTCTAGGGGTGTTCGCTGGTCTACCGACGCCATTGACGGCAACCCGCTATCACTCGCTCGTGCTCGACGAAGGTTCGGCCACAGAGTGCCTTGACGTCACCGCTCGCACAGTTGATGGGATGATCATGGGAGTGCGTCATTGCGAGTTCGATATTGAGGGTGTGCAGTTTCATCCTGAATCAATCCTCACTGGCGAAGGGCATCACCTTTT
>DLTS01000042.1 GCA_002501485.1 Acidimicrobiaceae bacterium UBA7830 | reverse complement strand
CCAGGATCAAACTCTCCAACAAAAACCTGTCGATATTGGAACGGTTGTTCGTCTATCGAGCGGCTGATGGTCGAGCGCAGTGTGAGTGGAATTTACTCAGTGACTGCAATCTTGACTTAATTACTTAGTTTCGTCACCGGGTGGGAACCCGGCAACTGAATTGACAGACAGTCGCATCTCAGAAACCGAAGTTTCCCCTGACCGACTGCCCGCACTGGCGTTCTGTCTTCTCTTCCGTTTTCAAGGAGCTACTGCTCTGACACATTCACTTTCGTGACTCGGTGTCACCCACCAGCCATCTGGCTTTTGGGGCGAGGTAAAACACTACTGCTCACACCGAGAGTGCACAACCCTGACTCAAGAAAATATACGTAGAAGATGATGTGACGTTCGTCCTTTTTGCATCAGGTGAAAACCGCCCTCCAGCGCCGACATCTCCGAGACGTTTGAGTCGAGCTCAAGCACCTCTCCGTTGCAGCGAAAACCACGCTGTTCCAACGTGCGGCGGGCATCACCTTTTGACTTCGCCAGCCCACACTGCACCAACAGCGCCGGAAGGTCGTCGCACTCGACAGCGGACACCACCGTCAACGAAAGTTCGCCCGCTACGACCCCCATTGCGGCGGCATCTGCATCACGAGGATTAGACCCGAACAACACTGCAGCCGCGGCATCGGCGGCAACCGCTGCGGGGCCTCCGTGAACCATTGCGGTCATCTCGTAGGCGAGCGCTTTTTGCGCCGACCTCTCATGCGGCGCCGCCTCGTGCTGCTGAAGTAGAGCGTCGATCTCATCGAGCGTTCGCAAACTGAACCGCAGCAGTCGGTCGCGCACATCGGCATCATCGGTTTGGAGCCAAAACTGGCGGAATTGATAGGGACTCGTTCGCTCAGGGTCAAGCCAGACTGCTCCCGCAGCGGTTTTCCCAAACTTTGTGCCATCACTTTTTGTGAGCAACGGCCACGTCAATCCAAACGCAGCGGCGCCTGCAGTGCGTCGAATGAGGTCAATGCCTGCAGTGATGTTGCCCCACTGGTCGCTACCGCCCATTTGCAGTTCAACGTTGTGCTGAGCGTGCAGATGCCGAAAATCGTTTGCCTGCAGCAGCATGTAGCTGAACTCGGTAAATGAAAGCCCCGACTCGGCGGAAAGACGCGACTTCACCGAATCTTTGCCAAGCATCTGCGGAACCGACACGTGTTTGCCAATGTCACGCAAGAAATCAAGTAGCGGCATCTGAACTGTCCAGTTCGCGTTATTTACCATCGTCGCCGGATTCGACCCGGAAAAGTCAAGAATGCCCTCAAGTTGCTGCGAGATGCTCCGCACGTTGTGTTCAAGCTCGTCTCGGGTCAGCAGATTTCGTTCCTCTGAGCGACCGCTTGGGTCACCCACCATCCCGGTGGCTCCTCCCGCTAGTGGAAATACTCGGTGGCCATTCAGCTGAAATCGACGCAAGCCGACTTGACCGAGGAGATGCCCCACATGTAGCGAATCAGCGGTCGGGTCAAAACCGACATAAACCCCAATCGGCCCCGAATTCAAACGCGCCGCAAACTGTGTTCGATCGGTGGTGTCGTAAATCAGCCCACGGGCCTCGAGTTCGGCAGTGAAGTCCATACAGCAAATAGCGTGCCACGACTCAGCACCAGAACCGACATCGCCGAACATCTACGCTTCGAGAATGTCGACGGGTGACTCGGACCGTGAGATCGCAGCCATGTTCCACGAGTTCGCAGAATCTGTGAGCGCGAGGGCTCCCTTTTACGCCGATATCGCCCACGCAATTGGTGACGATTCCGAGCCGACAGTTCGCAGCTTGCTCGATCGCGCACCCCAACCGCAACAACGACCGGTACTGCTTCTCGCCGCAATCCACTACCTCGTCTTGCAGCACCAGAACACGGCGCTCTCGCAGTTATACCCCTCAGTAACGGGGACACCTCACGTGGCGTCACTTGATCGAAACGAACTCACAGCCGACCTTCATGAGTTTTGCGACACCTACCGCGATGAACTCGGCGACCTCGTACGAACACGACCTACCCAAACCAACGACATCTCACGCTCAGCACTGCTGCGTCTCGCGCTTGCGCTTCAACCAGTTATCGAGAACTCAACTCTCATCGACGTGGGATGTTCGGCGGGGCTCAATCTCCATCTCGATGCATACCACTGCACGTTCACCGCAGAGAACGGCTCATGGATCACGTCCGCCGGCGATACGGCTGCTCCCGCTCTTCGCTGCAGCGTAAGGGCCGAAGCGCCACCTGACGTTGAGATTGGCACCTTCGCTGGCCGCATCGGATTTGACCCCCATCCGATTGATGTAGACACCAATGACGCCATATGGCTGCTTGCGTGCGTGTGGCCAGATCAACTTGACCGCATTGAGCGACTCAAGAAAGCAGTCGCCTGGGCGAAGGCCCACCCGGTCGACCTTCGCACCGCAGATGCTCTCGCTGCTCTCACCGAGATCGAGGAAATGCGAGATGACCACCTGACCATCGTCAACTCATGGGTGCTGTCGTACCTGAGCCTCGATGACCAGCACTTATATCGACAACGGCTCGAAGCACTCGGACGACGACGAAATCTGACATGGGTCTATCTCGAACAGCCTTCAACCACCCCTGCACTCCAACACAATCAACAGATTGCTCGGGACCCGCAGCGATCTGAACTTACCGCAGTGACACGCATCGACTGGAACGATGGGAACTCACACACACGCCATCTCGGAACCATGCACCCTCATGGCTATTGGTTCCACCCGAGCGCGCGCTGAAACCGCACCTCTCGTCGTCAACTCCCTGAGTTGACGAAGCCGATCACCGAGTCAGCAATCATCTGAACCGCAATCGCTGCGAGGAGCAGTCCTGCAATACGGCTCAGCAGCAAGATCCCCGAACGCCCGAGCACACGTTTCACAAGTTCAGCAAACCTCATCATGAGGTACACCAACAAGAGAACAACGGCAAGTGCGCCGGCAATGGACCAGCGTTCACGAGCCGTTGAGGAGTTTTGGACGAACACTATCGCTGCAACGATCGCACCCGGACCAGCAAGGAGTGGCGTGCCTAAAGGAACCATCGCAACCGCAACATGATCGATGGGGCCCGCCTCAGCGTCATCGTCAGCACTCATCAACAACTGCAACGCCACGAGCAATAGCAAAAGACCACCGGCGCCCTGCAATGCTGGCACTGACACATCAAGAAAGCCCAGAACTTGGCGGCCGCCAACCGCGAAACCGGCGATCACTAATGCCGCTGTCACCACCGCGAGAAGCGCTGAGCGAGACCTTTGCTTAGGTGAAAGGCGTCGAGTTACCGACAGAAAGATAGGGACATTTCCGATCGGGTCCATAATCACGAGCATCGTGACAAACACTGCACTGAAGGTCACCGGCAAGTGCTTAACCTAACTCCTTCAACCGAGCCACTGACTCAGAGAGCTTCTCAGTAAACGCCGTAATCTGAACGGCGACAGGCGACGGGCCAGCTCCACCTGGGGATGTTCGCATCTTGGTGGCACCACCCCGCTCGAAATATGCGGCGCACTCAGGACCAATTTCTGTCATTGCGAGATCACGAAGTTGCCCCTCACCACTCAGATGACGACGAACCAACTGCCCCACCTGAGCATGCGCCTGACGGAACGGAATACCGTTGCGAACAAGATGCTCCGCAAGGTCAGTCGAAACGAGAAGTTCGGCATCAGCTGCCGCCGCCATTTGATCGGTATCGAACTCTGCGGTGCCGATCATGCCTGCAATGGCTGCGAGCGCAAGCACAGTGTGCTCGACCGAGTCGAAGAGCGGTTCTTTGTCTTCCTGCAGGTCACGGTTATACGCGAGTGGAAGCGCTTTCAACGTGGCAAGCAAACCCGTGAGATTGCCAATAAGCCGACCTGATTTTCCGCGTGCGAGTTCAGCAATGTCAGCATTCTTCTTCTGCGGCAACATCGACGAACCGGTCGCATAGGCATCATCTAGACGAGCGAACCCGAACTCGTCAGACGTCCACAGCACCCACTCTTCACCAATACGCGAAAGGTGAATACCAATGAGCGAAAGGTCGAACAGCGTCTCGGCAACAAAATCACGATCGCTCACCGCATCAAGCGAGTTGGTGAATACGGCAGCGAAACCAAGATCTTCAGCAGTGAGGGCCGGATCAATCTCAATCGACGTGCCCGCTAACGCCCCAGCGCCGAGAGGTGACACATCGAGACGACGATGCGCATCGACCAGGCGATCAAAGTCACGATGCAACGACCAGGCGTGAGCCAATAGATGGTGCGCAAGCATGACCGGCTGCGCACGCTGCAGGTGCGTGTATCCCGGCAGGTACGCATCACCGGCCTGACGAGCCCGATCAAGCAGGACGCGCTGAAGGTTGACGACACCTGATGCAACTTCAGCAATCGCTTGCTTGGTCCACAGTCTCAGATCGGTTGCAACCTGATCATTACGGCTTCGCGCTGTGTGCAGACGCGACCCAGCATCTCCGGCGATCTCAGTAACCCGCCGCTCAACCGCGGTGTGGATATCTTCATCGCCGTCACGAAACTGAAACAACCCATCAGAGAACTCTTGGTGGACGACCTCGAGGGCATTGAGCACGCTCTCAACCTCGTCAGGCGACAGGACACCTGCACGACCTAAACCGCGAACATGCGCCTTTGAGCCCTGGACGTCGACCTCCCACAACTGGCGGTCGAACGGAAGGCTGACGGTGTAGGCCATTAAGGACTCTGCAGGACCGCCTGCGAAACGGCCGTGCCATAACGAGTCTGAACTCTTGTTGTCACCCATTGTTCACTCCTCCATCAATTCCTGCAAGTTCACGAAGATGCGCAGCAAGTCGTTGTCCAGTTGAGTTTTCACCAGCAATGCAAATAACGGTGTCATCTCCTGCGACAGTGCCGATGAGGCCATCGACCGCACTGCGGTCAAGGGCCGAAGCGACGACATGAGCACATCCTGGCGGGGTTCGCACCACCACAAGATTTGACGAACTCGTGACCTCACCAACCCATTCGCCCATCACGCGCCGCAGCTGCTCTAACGGAGCAACCCGATCAGGGGCGAACTCGGGCAACGCGTAGACCGACGAGCCCGACGCGGTTCGCACTTTTATCGCTCCGAGGTCGTCGAGGTCACGCGACACCGTCGCTTGCGTTGCGGATACATGTTCAAACAACAGCATCTCTACGAGTTTGGCTTGGTTACCCACCTCGTGTTGTTCAATGAAACGGGTAATTAGTTGCTGTCGACGGGCCTTCGTACTCAACGCACACCCCCAAGAAATGCAAGTGCACCGCGAGCTGCGTGCATCCGGTCGTGACCTTGACGGATCACCCGTGACGCAGGGCCGTCGATCACCGATGCAGCGACCTCATAGCCGCGGTAGGCCGGGAGGCAGTGCATGAAAATGGCATCATCAGCTGCAAGGCTCATAAGGGCATCGGTCACGCTGTAAGTGTCGAAGATTTTGTGACGCTTCTCGACTTCCTCTTCTTGACCCATCGATACCCACGTATCTGTATGAATTGCATTGGCACCCGCGACGGCCTCTGCGGGGTCATCAGTGGATGCAACGTCTCCCGGTCCCAGCTGCGACAACCTGTCACATTCTGCCGTGGACGGTTGGAACCCATCAGGGCAAGCAAACCTCACCGACATACCTGACATCACGCATACTTCGCCAAGCGACCGAGCCACGTTGTTGTAATCACCGACCCAAGCAACGGCCCGACCCGAGAGCGCACCAAATTCGTGGCGCATTGTTCGCACATCGGCGAGCGCCTGTAACGGGTGCGACCAGTCGGACAACATGTTGATGACTGGCACCGTTGACAACGCAGCCATTCGCTCGACCACACCATGGGAAAACACACGAGCTGCGACCATTGCGTGATATCCCTCGAGAATCTGAATGACATCTTCAACCGACTCACGGGCATCGAGGCCAACCTCTTCACCACGGGTGTAGATGGGGTGGCCGCCGAGTTGAACAACGGCCATCTCCATTGATTGCCGCGTCCGGTTTGAAGGCTTTTCAAATATCAGAGCGACACCGCCACCTGCGAGAGGGCGCCCGAGGTCATCAATTGAGCGATCTGAGAGATCTCCAATGAGCGCAAGTTCGTCAACCGACAGATCAACAATGTTGAGAAGGTGACGTACGGTCATGACGCAGCCTTCACGGTTGCGATCGCTGAGAGCAGAATTGCCATCGCCTCTTCGATTTCGCCTTCGGAAACTGTCAACGGTGGCGCGATTCGAATAGTTGCTGCATTTACCGCATTGACGATGAGTCCATTTGCGAGCGCTCCAGCCGCCACGTCACCGGCAATGATGCCATCTTCGAGCGCAACACCGAGCAGCAACCCGTTGCCGCGGACGCCAATGACGCCGTCAGCGCCATCAAGCATCGCCCGAATCTTCGACTCACCAGATCGAGCGAGTGAGCGCGCATCGAGCCGCTTCATCTCAGCAATCACAGCTTCAACGGCTGCAGTCGCCAAAGCCGTCCCGCTGTAAGTGCTGCCGTGATCTCCAGGAGCGAATGCAGCCGCAACTTCAACGGGTGCCCAGCAGGCGCCGATCGGCATACCATTACCCATCGCCTTCGCGAGGGTAACAACGTCGGGCGACACACCCGAATATTCGAACCCGAACCATTCGCCAGTGCGGGCAAAACCTGTTTGCACTTCATCAATCATCATCAAGGCACCCTCACGGGTGCAGATCTCGCGCACGCCTTCGAGATAGCCACCGGGGGCAGGGTTCACTCCCCCTTCGCCCTGGATTGACTCGAGGAAAACCGCTCCAACGGTTTCGTCGACGGCGGCCTCAATCGCGGCGAGATCTCCCCATGGCACGTGCATGAATCCATCGGGCATTGGCGCGAACGGCTCATGCTTTGCCGGCTGGCCGGTTGCCGCCAATGTCGCAAGAGTTCGCCCGTGAAACGACCCCAAGGCGGTTACCACCTTGTGTCGACCGAGTCCGGCGTGCTTGCGGGCGAGTTTCAGTGCGCACTCATTTGCCTCGGCACCTGAGTTGGTGAAGAACACTTGGCCTGCACGTCCTGTCGCGTCAGCGAGTAAACCGTCAATCGACATTGCGGCTGCAGTTGCGACCGGATTTGCGAAGAAGTTGCTGACATGCACCAGTTTTCTCGCCTGGTCGGCAATTGCGTCAGCGACGACCGGATTTGAGTGTCCGAGCGAGACCACTGAAATACCGGCGAGAAAGTCGAGATAACGGGTGCCATCGGTGGCGAACACCTCTGTTCCATCTCCTCGCTCAAGCATGAGCGCAGGTGGACCAAACACAGGCATGAATGGGCAGTGCCCTACTGCGGCATCGGCATCAAATACGTGTCCCATGTCATTCTCCGTTCTGTGACCCGGGTATCTGGACCATCGTGCCAACGCCGGCGTCGGTAAAAAGTTCGAGCAGCAGAGCATGAGGGGTGCGACCGTCAAGAATGTGAGCACGGCCAACTCCATTTCGGACAGCCGAAATACAACTTGCCACCTTCGGGATCATGCCCCCCTCGATAGTGCCGTCGCTGATGAGTTGCTCAAGTTCGTCAGGAGTGGTCTGTCGAATTAGCGATGAAGCGTCAGCGATATCGCGCCGAAGGCCATCGATATCGGTCAGATAAACCAACTTTTCTGCACCGAGTGCGGCTGCAATCTCGCCCGCCACGGTGTCGGCGTTGATATTAAACGCCTGCCCTTTTGCATCGGCCCCGACCGTCGCAACAATAGGTATGAATTCATCGTCGAGCAACCGTTCCAAGACGTCAGGGTTGATCGATGAGATATCGCCGACGAATCCGAGTTCAGGGTTGCGTGCGACCGCCCTAATGAGACCGCCATCTTCTCCACTAACCCCGACTGCGTAATCACCGTGCACGTTGATCGCTGAGACAATCTGAGGATTCACCTGCCCAATGAGCACCATCCGAGCAATGTCGACGGTCTCCGCGTCTGTCACCCGCAGCCCATCTTTGAATTCAGCTGTCTTGCCAAGGCGATCCATCAAATTGCTGATTTGAGGGCCACCACCATGCACGACGACCGGGCGCATGCCAACTAACCGCATCATCACGATGTCAGTGGCGAATACCGAAAGGGCATCCTCACTTGACGTTCCGGCGAGGGCATTACCGCCATACTTCACAACGATGGTGCGGCCGGCGAAACGCCGAATGTAAGGTAATGCTTCAACGAGAATGGCGGCGCGTTGGGCAGCGACATCGGTCATGGTGCGACTCCTATCCGATCGAGCCCTGAGGTTTCGTCGATACCGAGTGCAACGTTGAGGGCTTGAACCGCTCCGCCCGACGCTCCTTTCGCAAGATTGTCAAGCGCTGAAATGGTGATGATGGTGTCAGTTCGTTCGTCGTAACGACCCGTGACGAGCACAAGGTTTGACCCAAGGGTGGCCTTAGTACCCGGAATCCCATCGACGACTTCGACGAATGGTTCGTGTGCGTATTTTGCCTGCAGCGTCTCGATCACTGCCTCTTGCGACCTTGCCTCATCATTGGCCGGTGTCGAGTAACAGGTCGCGAGGATTCCTCTGCTCATTGGCAAGAGGTGGGGGGTGAACAGCACCTGAGTGCCTATCTCTTGTTCCATCTCTGGTGTGTGTCGGTGCCGGAGGAGTCCGTAAGCAGTGAAGTTTTGGTCAACGGTGGTGAAAGCGTAAGCGAGGTCTTCTTTTCGACCTGCTCCTGTCACACCACTTGCCGCATCGACGATGACCGTGTCGGTGCTGATAAGACCCTGCTCAACTAAGGGACGAACCGCAATGATGGCGGCAGTGACATAACACCCAGGGGTTGCAATCAACGTTGCGCTCACTAGTTCGTCTCGGTGAAACTCAGGCAAGCCATACACCGCAGCCGCTAGCGCTGCGGGCTGATCGTGGTCGAAGCCGTAATAAAGCGGATATTGCGATGCATCGGTCAACCGGAACGCAGCGCTGAGATCAACGATGTGACCGACTCGATCAGACAGCACAGGAGCGATCTCCATCGATGCCTCATGTGGCAGACCCAAGAACACCACGTCAAGGCCATCAAGGTGGCCAACATCAAATTCTGAGAATGTCGCAGCTCTGTGCGCCGCGGCCATCGATGGGTACAGGTCGGCGACACGCTCACCTGCCTGCGAGGCAGCCTGCAGTACTTTCGCATGCAACGCTGGATGTCGGTCAATCACTCTGAGTAATTCTGCGCCCGTGAATCCTGAGGCACCGACCACACCGACCGATTTCGCGTTTTGAGGTATGTTCATCCCACCCATGCCGAATGAGTATACAGAGTAACGAATAGAAATTCGTTACCTTCTGAATACCCAACCCCCTCACCAGTAATATTGCCCACATGTTCACCGGTGGGGCGCGCAGCCAACTCCTTGTTGCCCCCCCTGCACTCGACGACTCAAACTTTGACCGATCGGTGGTGTACGTCATCGATCACAACGATGAGGGCGCCATCGGCGTTGTCATCAATCGTCCGCTTGCTGACCCTGATCTTGAACCGATCTCACGTTGGAATGACTCGCTCACAGAACCACCGGTGATCTTCAACGGGGGCCCGGTCGACCCTTCTGCTCTCATTGCCCTTGGCGTCACACAAAACACCATTGATACAGAAATTGAGGGGGCTGTTCGGGTGGCGGATCGAGTGTGGTCGATCGACCTTGCAGGCGATCCTGCGGTCATCGCCCCTCACTTTGCTGGCATCCGAATTTTCAGTGGATATGCAGGCTGGTCTTCTGGTCAACTCGACGCCGAAATCGATGCCGGAGGCTGGATTGTCGTGGCCGCTGAAACCAACGATGTCTTTGGGAATCAACCCGCAGACCTCTGGCGTCGCGTCCTCAATCGTCAACCGCCACCGATCAAGTGGCTTGCAAACGCGCCGGGTGATATCAACCTGAATTAAAGGTCACCACGACGCTGACCATGTGAACTAACTGCGCAACTCTGCACCAAGTTTCTTCGCGGCGGACTCACAGGCCGACTTCACCTCAGCGATGTCAGCATCGGTGAGATTTCGATCATTGGCTTGCAGTCGAAGCCGCCACGCGAGCGAACGGTGCCCCTCGAGCACTCCAGGGCCGCGGTAGGTATCAAAGAGTTTGAGGTCGACCAGGAGCGACGACGCCCCTTGCCGAAGTGCCCGCTCAAGCCGATCAGCCGGAACATCATCACTCAGCACGAACGCAAGGTCGAGGTCGCTTGATGGCATCCGACTGATTGGCCGATAGACACGCGACCCGCCCTTGCCAGTAAGCATCCCATCAATGCGCGCCTCGATCACCGCTACACGCTCCGTGACCTCAAAGCTTTCCAGTACCTCGGGGGCGATTTCGCCAATCGCTCCAATGATGTCTCTGCCAGCTCGGAGGACACCCGAACGGGTGCCGTGCATTCCGCCTGGAACGGTTGACTGGTCGATCATTGCCCCAACACCAAGCGCCTGCGAAATCTGACGCCAGACCAGAACGGCGGCATATGCATCCTGACCTGCGAGCACCACGCACAAGACTTCGTGCTCATCGGGCAGACCCTCACCCGACGGCGGGTACACCTTTCCAATCTCAAACAGAGAAACTCCGGCTCGGCGATGATGCTCGTTGTGAGCAAGCGAGGTCAGCAAACCCGGACGCAGCGACAAGCGCAGTGCACTCTCATCTGCAACAAGTGGATTGAGAATTCTCAACGTCTCACCCTCGATACCCGCCCGAGCCATGGTGTCAGGAGCAACGATCGGGTTCGGCATGGCCTCAGAGATGCCTAATCCGACCAACACATCACGGAGCAGGCGACGACGAATCTGTGCTTGCGTCAAGTGACCGTGCCCTGTTGGTTTTGGCACGGACCGACCGAGACGCCCATAGCCATGATGTCGAGCGATTTCTTCAATGACGTCAATTTCAGAAGTGGAGTCTGGACGCCATGACGGCAGTGCAACCGTGACGTCATCACCGTTTGCCGAAACCGTGAACCCGATCGGGTTGAGGAGCCCTGGCAGATCACTCGCAGCGAGGTCAGTGCCGAGACTTCGGTTGACCTCAGAAATACGAACGTCAACCGAGCGAATAAGTTCGGGCATACCCGATGACCGTTCGTCAGCCCCACCGGCATGAACGACAAGGTCAGGACACGTGAGGGAAAGAAGTGCAGCAAAACGCTGAGCCGCACGGTCCGCCAGCGCCGGATCAACCCCACGTTCATAACGAGCTGAGGCCTCTGACCTCAATCCGTGGCGAGTGGCTGTCTTCATAATTCCAAGCGGTGCAAACCACGCAATCTCGAGAACCACTTCGGTCGTTGAGTCGGAAATCTCGCTATCTGCTCCGCCCATGACGCCACCAAGACCAACCGGCACATCATTTCCATCACAGATGAGAAGGTCATCGACGGTGCATGAGCGTTCGACGTCATCGAGCGTTGTCAGTGTCTCTCCGTCGCGCGCCATGCGAACCGAGAACCCTCCTCCGATGGTGGAGAGATCGTAGGCATGGTTGGGTTGCCCTAACTCAAGCATGACGTAGTTGCTCACGTCGACAACGTTGTTGATTGCCCGCATACCGAGCGCTTCGAGTCGACGTACCATCCACTCGGGCGATGCACCCACGCGAATCCCTGAGACCACCGTTGCGGTAAACCGACCACAGGCAGGATCAGCAATCGAAACTGGAACCGTTCGAGCTTCACCGCTCACCGCTGAGCCCTCACCAACCTCGGCCAGAGGCTGCGAACGCCACGCCGAAAGATCTCGAGCCACCCCTTCGATCGACCAGCAGTCAGGACGGTTGCGAGTGAGATCAAGGTCAAAGACGACGTCCGGTTCAATCCCTAAGACCTGCGCATAGGAGAGGCCCAGCTCAGCATCACCATCTAGCAGCAGGATCCCCGAGTGATCTTCGCCGACTCCTAACTCGACGGCCGAACAGAGCATTCCTTCTGAATCAATACCGAGTATGCCTCTGCGTTCAATCGTCATTCCGTTCGGCATCGTCGTCCCTAGCGTTGCGAGCGGCACAACGTCACCAGCCGACATATTCGACGCACCACACCACACATGGCGCTCGTCACCATCACCCGCATCTACCCAAACCCGGCGAACCTTCGCCGCATCTGGGTGTTGCTCAACCCGCAACACCCGGGCCGAAATAACCCCCTCAACTGGGGAGCCGATAGCGATTGTCTCCTCAACAGCAAGACCGAGCGAAGTGAGATCTGCAGCGACCGCTTCGACAGCTTCGTGATCGGTCGGGTCAGCAAACGGCCCAAATTCATTAAGCCATGAAAGAAGTACCTTCATCTCAACCCCTCAGAACTGCTCAATGAAGCGAATGTCGTTGACGTACATGTCTCGGATATCGGTAATGCCATGCCGCATTACCGCCATGCGGTCGATACCAAAACCGAACGCGAAGCCACTCCACTCTTCCGGGTCAACCCCACCTGCTCGAAGCACCTCGGGGTGAACCATTCCGCAACCGCCGAGTTCAAGCCAGGAGCCATCGGGGCGACGAATATCAAACTCAGCCGATGGCTCAGTAAACGGGAAATATGACGGCCGAAGACGAGAGGTGAAGCCCTTACCGAAGAACGCTTGGGTGAATGCCTCAATCGTGCCCGCCAAGTCGGCCATCGAAATATCACGATCGACGACAAGCCCCTCGATCTGGTGAAACACAGGCATGTGTGTTGCGTCAGGGGTGTCACGCCGAAATACCCGCCCGGGAGCAACGATGTAGATCGGTGGTTCAGATGCAAGCATCGTCCGGATCTGAACTGGAGACGTGTGAGTTCGAAGCAGCAATCCCGAATCGCCTGCATCTTCGTGCTCATCATGGCCGATAAACAAGGTGTCAAACTCGCCCCGCGCCGGGTGCCCCTCACTCATGTTGAGAGCTTCGAAGTTATGCCAGTCGGTCTCCACTTCCGGGCCTTCAGCAACGGTGAAACCAAGCCCAACGAAGACATCTTCGAGTTCTTGCCAAGCTTGTGTTACAAGGTGCAGGTGCCCTCGAGATGCAGCATCCATCGCCTCGGTAAGGTCGAGCCGCTCCCCCGCAACCTGCGCCGCTCGTTCGATGGCAATAAGTTCTTGTCGGCGTTCATCAATGGCAGCACTCACCGACGCGAAGGCCTCGTTTAAGGAGCGACCAACTGCTTTTCGTTCCTCAATGTCAGCAATCTTTGCCAGCGAGGCTTTCAAGCCACCCAGCACGCCCTTTTTGCCAAGCGTCTCACCGGATACCGCATCGATCTCATCGAGTGATGCTGCATCACTCACCCGTTGCAAAGCGGTTTCAATCGCCGCTGCGATGTCATTCGTCACAAAACTGTCCTCTCCACGTCTTCATTCAAGCCACACGTCGTTGCGTCGTTAGCCGACTTACCGAAACCCATTGCCCGCATGGGGCCACAGGCCCAGAACAGACGATGTCACACTCCCCGGACGGGTCGCCCGGGGCATAGAAATCGACGGATGAAGGTCACCTTAAGAGCATAGGCATGGCGGCTCATCTGGCCAACGTTTCTCCGCCGTCAGCGACCGACTCTGCAAGCGCGAACGCAATCAACGTTCCTGCCATCGCCACATTCAAGCTCTCAGAGCGCCCGTGCTGAGGAATCTGAACCCACTCCGAAATCTTGCCGCCCTCATCAACTCCATGAGCCTCATTGCCCATCACAATCGCAATTTTTGGGCTCCAATCAAATAACCGATACGGCGTGCCACGATGAGATGACGTCGCCACAAGAAGAAAGCCAGCCTCAGCGATGTCATCGAGAGACATCTCGATAACAGGCACATGAAATACCGCACCGGCAGACGAACGAATCGTCTTTGGAGACAACACGTCTGCTGTTCCCGGTGTGCAAATCACTGCGTCAAGACCAGCTGCTTCCGTCGATCGAATAAGTGTGCCGACGTTTCCTGGATCGGCAAGTCCGTCGAGCACCATGACCGATCCGATGCCAGACATGAGCTCAAATTCACGGCGGGCAACAAGCGCGAGATTCGGTTGTGGTTCTGTTGTCGTCGCCACCCGTTCAAGAGCAGCTGCGGTGAGGGGCGTACACACCCCTGCTGTTATTTGCTCACCGCCCGGACCGACGAACTCTTCGAGAACATCCCAGCCAGCTGCGAGTGCTTCGGCAATGAGAGTCGCTCCCTCAACGAGAACAACCCCTCCAGATTCTCGGGACGCACGGCTCCGCGCAATATCACGGAGGTGCTTGACCCGAGAGTTCCTTGGTGAAAGTGGCTCAGGTTGCGATGACACCGAGCCTGCTCCGATCGACTGGGTTATAACGCTGCTTTTGCCTGCTCGACAAGAGCAGAAAACGCAGCGGCGTCAGTTACCGCGAGATCGGCGAGGATCTTGCGATCGACTTCGATTCCTGCGGCGTTCAGGCCTGCAATGAAACGGCTGTACGACATGTCGTTCTGGCGGCATGCTGCATTGATGCGCTGGATCCAAAGACGACGAAACTCGCCCTTCTTTGCACGACGGTCACGGAACGCATACTGACCGCTTCGCATGACCTGTTCATTGGCCGCACGGTATGACCGGCTCTTATTGCCGTAATAGCCGCGGGCCTGCTTCAAGACTTTCTTGTGACGCTTCTTCGCTGCCACTCCACGCTTTACACGTGCCATGAGATTTCTCCTCGTTCGCTTCTTACAGAAATTGGTTGGCGTTTAGCGCTCGGCGAGCAAACGCTTGATGTTCTTTTCGTCTGAGGAATGAACATCTACGTCGCCATCAAGTCGACGAGTGCGAGTTGTTGGCTTCTTTTCGAACAGGTGCTGACGCATGGCCTGCTGGCGCCGAAGCTTTCCTGTTCCGGTCTTCTTAAACCGCTTGGCGGCGGTCTTACTGGTCTTCATTTTCGGCATCTTCGCCTCCTGGTAATTCGTTCTCGTTCGATGGGCCTTCAGCTGCTGCTACCGCCGCTGCTTCGGCCTTCTTTGCGGCTTCTGCCGCTTTCTTATCCGGTGACAACACCATCGACATCGATCGTCCTTCGAGCCGGGCCTGGTTGTCGACCCTTGCGAGCGGTCCCGCCGCTTCAAGGACTTCATCGAGGATTTTCGATCCGAGTTCGGGGTGAGCCATCTCACGGCCTCGGAATTGAAGAGTCACTTTTACTTTGTGTCCATCTTCAAGAAATCCGATGAGGTGCCGGACTTTGGTGTTGAAATCGCCTTTGCCAATTTTTGGTCGAAACTTCACTTCCTTCACCGAAATCTGGACGCTTTTACGGCGTGACTCCTTTGCCTTTTGGGCCTCTTCGTATCGGAACTTGCCGTAGTCCATGACTCGGCAGACCGGCGGTGAAGCATTGGGAGCCACTTCGACGAGGTCAAGATCGAAACTTCTCGCAAGACGCAGTGCTTCGGGCACTGGTTTTATTCCGAGCTGGTCACCCTCAGGTCCGATGAGACGAACCTCTCGAGCTCGAATGCGATCGTTGATGCGGTGTTGGTCGCTGCGTGGCGCTGCTATGACGTTGTTCTCCTGAGCAAGGGCTATGGCCTCCCGAATAAATAGCACGAAGCCACACGTCAAAGGCTTTCGCCTTCCACCATGACCCAGACGCACTCTTTTCGTGGCTGGGTGGGGGCGTTCCCCACTTCGAACAGTTGTCATTTCGATCAGTACTCGACTGAACGATTCACTACGCTAGCGGGCGTGAGTGACGAATCCGACGACTTCAGCGAGCCAGCAACCGACAACGATTACGCGGAACTCGATCGCGAACTGCAGGAGGCCCGGGCGCGGGTGGCTGAAGCACCCGTTGAAACTGTCATCACCAACCATGCGGTCGGGCTGTATGAGCTGGCAGCAATCCACCTCTCTGCGAACCCTCCAGACCTTGAAGCAGCAGCGCTCGCCATCGATGCCTTCGCGTGCCTGATCGAAGGTCTCGCAGGGAGACTCGGTGAGGAAGGCAGCACCCTTGAAGCCGCTCTTGCCAATATCCGCATGGCATTTGTTCAGGTCAAACAAATGACGGCAAGCGAGGCGCAAGCCGAATAAACCTCACGGGGCGACTTCAGCGAATCGAAAAACGCCCTTTCGGTGACCGCACCACGCGCCCGTTGAGAACCCTCACGCCCTCGGCCCGAAGCAGACGTGTGTGCTCCCGCTCGTTTCCTGGCACAAGGCACCCCTGAGAGTTCACAACCCTCCACCAGCAGAGCCCGGAGGTCTGTGCAAGCACCCTTCCGACATGCCGCGACGCCCTCGGGGCTCCAGCGTCGCCTGCAATATCGCCATACGAAACGACTTCGCCGGGCTCTAACAACCGGATGACGTCAATAATGCGATCGTCAAGTGGTTGAGGTGACGCCATAAAAACACGCCCGCCGCTAACCCGCCCGCCGGCTGACGCGAGATGCCTCGACTCTGCCGAATCGTCGGGTAGTCGACACTGTCACTTCTGCTCCGACCTCAATGTTGCGTGATCCGTCAGCGATCGCAATGCAGTGAAATGGAATGGCGACTCCGTCGACGTCAACCTCACCGAGACCGATTTTGGCGTCGAATGAGGTGACAACTCCGTGAGCCTGCGGTGTCACGGCACAATCTTCGAGATCGGGATCTCTACCAGGTCGGTTGCTCCGGCTTCGGAGAGTGCTGGAATCAGGCGATTGATGTCGGTTTTTTGTACGACGGTTTCAATAGCGAAGTCACCGTTAGCCAACTGGTTGACCGTCGGGCTCTTGGCCGCAGGCAGGATTGCAAGTACGTCGTCTCGGCGTGCCCCAGCAACGTTGAGTTTGAGCAGCACCTTGCCACGAGCGTCGAGCGTGCCGTTGAGGAGGATCATGATCTGGTCCATTGCATGTCGAAGCTCTGGGTTGGCGTATGACGCAGGATGCGCAATCGCCTCGGTGTAACTCGTAAGCATGGTGTCGATAACCCTTAGGCCAGCAGCCCGAAGGGCTCGACCCGTCTCGGTGATGTCGACGACGCAGTCAGCAATATCGGGGACTTTCGCCTCGCTCGCCCCATATGAGAGCCGGACATCAGCGTTCACGCCACGTTCGGCAAAGAACCGCTTCGTCATCTCTGGATATTCCGATGTCACCCGCACTCCATCGGGGAGATCAGCGACACTTTGGTACGGGGAATCTCCCGCCACTGCCACAACGACCCGCACCGGGTTCGACGTCGCCTTGGAGTACTTCAATTCGCCCAGACTTTCGACGGTGCTTGAGGTTTCTTCAACCCAGTCACGTCCGGTGATCCCGATGTCAAACAGCCCCTCTGCGACGTACACGGGGATTTCCTGGGGCCGAAGGATACGAACCTCTGCGACCCGAGGGTCATCAATCGTTGCTCTGTAATCGACACTTGACGAGCGAACGATCTGAAGATCTGCCGCCTCAAATAATTCAAACGTCGCCTTTTCGAGCGAACCCTTCGGGAGTACTACACGTAACACGTCGCAAAGGCTAACGGCGATACAGCCTGTCAGTGCTCGGTTGGCTGATCAGCAAGAAGGGCCAAGGCATGCGGCAAGACGTCAATCACCGCATCGAGTTGCTCAATTGCACCTTTCGGAGAGCCCGGAAGATTACAGATCACGGTTTCGCCAACGATGCCGCAGACCCCTCGTGACAGGCGACCGAAGGGGCTGATCGCCCTCATGGCTTCAGCAAATCCGGGAGCGACACGCTCGATGACGTCATTCGTACCCTCGGGCGTTTGATCTCGTGGAGCGAAACCCGTACCTCCGGTTGTTGCGATCAGCCCTGCGAAGCCCTGACTCATCTGCGAAAGTGCAACTGCAACAGGCTCGCGGCCATCTTCGGTCACCCGACGCTCGATGACGTCGAATCCGGCGGCCGTTAAGCGAGCGGCTACGCCTTCCCCGCCGGCATCCTCTCGTACTCCGTGATGCACACCGTCGCTAACCGTCAGCACTTTTACTTTGGGTGTCGTCATGTTGTTCGACGGTACCTCATCAACACCATGCCGTCTGTATCTGCCTCATGAGGAAGGACTCTCCAGCCCGACCCGAACGGTTGCCATTCACCTGGAGGTTGCGATCGATCAACTTCCCAACCTTCCGGGACGTGATGGTCGATCGATTCACTTCCATTGATCGTGCACACGCTGTAGATGAATCGACCACCGGGCTTCACTAACGCTGTTGCTGCGTCGATCAGCGATTGCTGCAGCGCACCCAACACCGTGATGTCAGAGGGTTGCACGCGCCAACGCGAGTCAGGTCGGCGTCGGAGCGCCCCGAGCCCGGAGCAGGGAGCATCAAGTAACACCGCGTCAAACTGACCAGACGTAAAGGGAGGAGAATTCCCATCGGCGGCGACCACCGAGAGTTGGCCGCTGTCGCACCCGAGACGTTGGGCGTTATCGGCGATCAAGCCAGCCCTTTGCGGCCGCAGGTCTGCTGCGACAACAGTTGCGCCTTTCGCCGCTAGAGCGGTTGCCTTTCCCCCAGGCGCGGCACACATATCGAGGATCCGCTCCCCCGGTCGCGCATCGACAGCATCTGCCACCCACGTCGACGCCTGATCTTGCACATAACCATCATCTCTCACCACCGGTGCAGGCGGCACGTTCATTCGTTCTAGCGACGCCACAGCTTGATCTCGGCCAACCTCGGCTACGTAAAGGTCAAAAATCCAATCGGGAACGCTCAACTGCGACGCAGCAGAGGGCCACATGATGTCAGACGGTGGAGCACCTTCAACTGTGCGCCTAAGAACTGCATTTACGAAGCCCCGCACCCGCCGAGGCGCAAGAGCGACGGTCTCGTGAACGGCTGCGTGGGCGGGCACGCCACCCCACCCCCATTGATAAGCGCCAAGCCGAAGAATTCGCCGGGTTGCGGCATCAGGAGGTGAAGTAATGTGACGATCGACGAGCGCATCGCAGGCACGACGAAGTCGAGTTGTGCCATAGACGAGGTCGGTCACCATAGCCCGATCGCTGCGCGACAGCGAACTGCGATCGAGCATCGAAGGGACGACAAGATTCGCAAACGCTCCCTCTTCTTCGATTCGCCTCAGCAACGTGAGGGCAAGGCGCCGAGGATCGTCGGTCACTCGAACCACTCACCACTGTCGGGCCGAGCCCCGCGCACCCAATCATCGAACGCCATCTGCGGTTTTCCGGCCGGCTGCACGACGGTCGGCACAATCCGCCCGTCAAATTCGATCGCCTGGATGATTCTGAAGCGCTCGCCACGCCATGTCGTCCATGCTCCCCCAATACGAACGCGCCGCAGAATCTCATCGTTGCGTTCTGACCAGTCGATATGGCGGTCATCGCTGGTGATTTTTGACGCATAGGTGACCTCACCAACCTGTGGAGCAGGGTCACCTAGGCCATCTTCGAGACACTTCAACAGCAGTTCAGTTCCGACCACTCCGAGTTCGGCTGTCAAGGTTGCGGCATCAATTTCTGAACTCACTGGCAACGCTGACGACGCGTACACACCCCCTGCATCTAAAGCCTCAACGACCTCCATCACACAGACACCAGTCTCAACATCGCCAGCGAGAATTGTCCGCTCCACCGGCGCCGCACCGCGCCACCGTGGCAACAACGAGAAATGAATGTTGACCATCGGAATCTGTTCGAGCACTGACGGTCGGATGATTTCGCCGTACGCAACGACGACGCCCAGCTCAGCACCACATGATGCTGCGTCAGCGGCAACGTGGTTGACAGGAAGACCAAGTTCTTGGGCTCGTGCACCAACAGGTGTTGGCGAAGTTGCGCCACCGCGACCTCGGCGCCGATCTGGCCCGGTGATGACCAACTTGATGTCGTGACCGGCAGCGACAAGAGCGGAAAGCACATCCGCAGATACCTGCGGACTGCCGAGAAAGACAAGCGGTGGAGCGTTCCTCACCGCAGTGGCAGACGACGAAACCCGCGGCGTTCAGGTTCAGGGACGCTTAGCCGCCTGTATTCGGCAAGCGCCTCACTTCGCTGCTCGGGGGTCATACGGTCGAACATCAGCACGCCATGAAGGTGATCGAGTTCATGTTGATACATCCTCGCTTCGAGATCGTCAGCCTCTCGCTCAACCTCGTTGCCATCGAGGTCAATGCCGCGCAATAACACGCGGCGTGGTCGGATCATCTCAACGTAGAGGCCCGGAATCGACAGACACCCCTCGTCGTACACCCACTCACCATCTGATTCGGCGATGACCGGGTTAAAGATCACTTCGCGGCCGTCGTCGAGATCCCAGACAAAGATTTGTTTCTGGATGCCAATTTGCGGAGCGGCAAGCGCAATTCCTCCGTTGCTCGTCTCCAATGTGTCGAACATCTCATCGACCAACCGGACGAGACGACCATCGATATCGGTGATCGGGGCAGCCTCCGATTTCAACACCGGATCACCAAAGGTACGAATCTCATGTGCCATACGTGGCAGGCTACCTGTCATCGCTCCTCACTACTTTGATGAAGCTCCCGATGCGGCCACACACCCTCGCACAGTCGAGGTTGTTCTCAACGACATTGCGTTTTCGTTTCAGACCGACACAGGTGTGTTTAGTCACGGACACCTCGATCGCGGCACTGCGTTGTTGCTTCAGCAGGCACCGCCACCACCTTCGCGCGGCACCTTCGTTGATATCGGCTGCGGGGCGGGCCCAATTGCGCTCACTTTGGCTCAGAGATCGCCACAGGCAACGGTGTACGCAATTGACCCAAACAGTCGGGCGCGCGAGTTAACAACCTCCAACGCGAAACGCCTCTCGTTGGAGGTGACCACCTTGCATCCCGACGAGGTGCCCGGCGAATTGACCGTTGACCTCATCTGGTCAAATCCACCAATTCGTATTGGAAAAGACGCTCTTCACGGGCTGTTGAGTGGCTGGCTCGGGAGGCTCTCCAAAAGCGGCACTGCACTCTTCGTGGTCAACCGTCACCTCGGAGCAGATTCGTTGCATCGTTGGCTGGAGAGCGCCGGGTGGCGGGTAAATCGCTTGGGGTCGCGCAGTGGTTTTCGACTTCTCGAAGTTGCACACCCACGAGGTGATGTCAGTGACTAACGGCCCGGATTAACTGCAACTCGAAGCCGTCCCCTCGCCGGCCGTTGACCTAGTGCAAGTGTCCTGCCAAGGACGTCAGGGTCAGTCGCTCGCACCTGCCAACGATCACCTGCGCCACCGACTCGAACCGAGTCTGGTAACGACTGCACGAAGTCTGCTGCTCCCGTCCCCTCGATGACAGCAATCGCCCCGTACGGTGGAAGCCCTAGCTGTTCTCGTTGGTCACGCTCTATTTCGGAGGCATCCCCAGGCGCAACCCGAGACATTGCTGCAAGTAACGGGTGACCAATCTGTCTCGTCTGCAAGACGAGTCGACCGCCGTCGGCCCTTCGTCCGACGAGACGGGCTGCCCGAGTAAGCAAGCTCAATGTCTGCTCGCCGGCACGAAAGCGGGGTGCCAACACCTCGCTATCGATATCCAGTATGACGACAGTGTCGGCATGCGTAACCCGATGCAATACCGCTTCGGTGCCAACAAGCACTTCAACCGCTGGGCCTCTCGACCAGTCGGGCTCGGTATCAGCATCAACAACCCTCGCAGGACGACCTGCTGCGGCTGCCAGCTCTTTCACGAGTCGAGCGGTGCCAGGACGAAGATTTGAGAAGGACATGCCATGGCAATTGAGGCACGTCATCGGTCTCTCGGATCCACATTTCGCACACGACAACAGGCCATCAACCGGTTGAGACATCACCGATTCACAGCGCTCACAGGTCACTAGTTCGCGGCACGATCGGCACGCCAACAGTTTGGACGTGCCTTTGCGGTTAACCACGCACAGCACACGACGAGAGTGATCGCGAAGTTCTTCAATCACCGCTGATGAGAGCCGGCCACCGGGAGCAGATTCCTTATTTGAAAGATCAGCAGCCACGATCTCTGGCCAGCCAGCGATTTCTCGCTCCTGTGATGGCGCCTCGAGCGCTCGTTCATGCAGCGCTTCCGGTGTTGGCGTGGCCGATACCAAGATCAGAGGTATGTCGCTGCGACGTGCCCGCTCTGCGGCGACCTCACGAGCGTGCCATGTTGGAGAGGCTTCCGATTGGAGGCGCTCGTCATGCTCGTCGATCACCATGATCGAACTCAGACTGGGCAATCTTGCAAAGACGGCAGTTCGCGTTCCGATGACAACGTCCACTCCGGCCGCAGCTCGTGACCACTCGTTCGGAAGCAACGCAGTCGTTACTCCAGCCCTCGTTACTCGGGATTTCAAGATGGTGGCGTCGTCAACTCCAGGAACGACCACAAGCACTTGGCCTAGTTCAACACAACTCCACAGCGACGGAAGCACATCAGAAGTGGGTGGAAGGCGCAAGACTCCGCCGTTGTTCGCGAGCAACCGAGTCGTTGCAGGTGACCGTGGCTCTGGCGCCAACGTTGAGTACGTTGCAGTACCGATAGATCGCACCACCCGGGGTGGTGAAGCCGCTCGAAAAAATTGTGATCGTCTCCCCGCCCACCGCTGAGCTGACCATTCCGCAAGTTCGATTACCGATTCGTCGGGTCCGACACCAGAAATGCGCCGCAGAGGAAGAAGTTCGTCAGCTGGTGACGCGTCACTTGGGTCAAACTCTTTGACCCAGCCACCGATTCTTCGTCCGTGAAGATCAATTCGGACGATCGATCCGATCATGATCTCGGCCGCAAGCTCGACGGGTATTCGGTAGTCGAATGCGCGGTCAGGCCCTGAACGATCGCATAGCACGCGTGCGATGTTCGGGCGAGCAGTCACTCACACGCCAACGGCAGACTTGAATTCATCGAGTCGCGACAGCGTCTCCCATGAGAAACCCTCACGCCCAAAGTGGCCGTATGCCGCGGTTCGTTGATAGCCGGGCCGTAAAAGATCAAGGTCACGCACAATTGCTCTTGGGCGAAGGTCAAACACCTCTCGAACTGCAGCGACGATGGCATCTGGATCAACCTGCTCTGTACCGAACGTGTCAACAAGGATGCTCATTGGGTGTGCGACACCAATTGCGTACGCAACCTGCAACTCACACCGGCTGGCTGCACCAGAGGCCACGACATGTTTTGCAACCCAGCGTGCTGCATAGGCCGCAGACCGGTCGACTTTTGATGGGTCCTTACCGCTGAAGGCCCCGCCACCATGGCGACCCATGCCTCCATACGTGTCGACAATAATCTTCCGGCCCGTCAGCCCGCAGTCGCCCTGTGGACCACCAATGACAAACCGGCCCGTCGGGTTGATGAAAATGTCGTAATTGTCGCCGGCAAATTGCTCGGGAACCACTGGGTTAATCACTTGTTCAATCAGATCAGGACGAATGACAGTGTCGCGATCAATACCATCTTGATGTTGAGTGGAGATCACGACGTTCCTGAGACCGATCGGGCGACCATCTTCGTATTCGAAGGTGACCTGGGTTTTCCCGTCGGGGCGCAGGTACGGAACCTGTCCTTTATGACGAACTTCAGCAAGCCGTTCTGCCATGCGATGCGCAATCCAGATTGGAAGCGGCATTAGTTCGGGAGTCTCGTCACAGGCGAAGCCAAACATCATGCCTTGGTCGCCCGCGCCCTGCAGATCAAGGTCATCGTCGGAAGGCCCGGATGACCGCACTTCTTCCGACGCATCGACACCCTGAGCAATATCGGCGCTCTGTTCATCGATCGAGACAATGACGCCACAGGTGTTGCCATCAAAACCTGCATTTGCATCGTCATAGCCAATATCAGTGATCGTCTTGCGAACAATCTTCGGTATCTCGACATACTCCGAGGTAGTCATCTCTCCTGCAACCACACACAACCCAGTAGTCACCATCGTCTCGCATGCCACGCGACCCGCTGGATCGACTTCAAGAATTGCGTCAAGAATTGAGTCGCTGACTTGGTCTGCAACTTTGTCGGGATGTCCCTCGGTCACACTTTCTGATGTAAATGTCCAACGGGCCACGTCGACTCCTCCGTTCGCAATTTCAGTGGTTTTTATATCCGAATAAGAACCGTATCGAATCTCACGTCACCCTCGAGCAAAGGCGCTGCGAATTCAGTTGGTGGGGCTGACGCGACCGGCATCTAGCGAGCGCATCGACGATCGTATCCTAACGATTTCGTCGACAACACCGACGGCAATCTCAGCCTTTGAACGCAATGTCAGATCTCGCTCTCCGACGGCCGCAACCAGAGTGACAGCATTTGTTCCGTGAGCGAACCCCACCCCTTCGGCGCTGACATCGTTTGCGACGACCAAGTCGAGGCACTTGCGCTCGAGTTTTGAGCGAGCATTTGTGACGACGTCACAGGTTTCAGCCGCGAAACCAACGATCGTTTGACGAGGGTGACGGTTTCGCCCAATCGCCTCAAGCAGATCTGGCGTCGGCTCGAGAATAACCTCGGGGACACCGCCCGCCTTTTTGATCTTACCGTCGACGGAATCCCTCGGCCGGAAGTCAGCCACTGCTGCGGCCATGATGACAATGTCAGCCCTTGGAACAACATTGTTAAGTGCTGTTTGCATCTCGGAGGCGGTCTCAACCTGAATACGTTCGACTGCCGGCGATGTCGGAAGTTCGGTTGTAGTGACCACGGTGACGTTGGCGCCCCGACGCACACACTCTTCAGAGATCGCATGGCCCTGCTTGCCTGATGAACGGTTTGCAATCACCCGAACTGCGTCGATTGGCTCACGGGTACCACCGGCGGTCACCACCACGTGAAGACCCTCCAAGTCGCGATCGGCAAGCGCCCGCTCGGCTGCCGCCACGACGTCCGCAGGATCTGCGAGACGACCTTTGCCAATGTCGCCACCGGCGAGGCGTCCCGCCTCAGGCTCAACGATGTGCACGCCGCGAGAGCGCAAGAGCTCGATATTGGCCTCTACCGCAGGGTGTTCCCACATTTCCGTGTGCATTGCTGGGCACACCACCACCGGGGCTCGAGTTGCGATCAAGATATTTGTGAGAAGATCAGTCGATAGGCCGTGCGCATACGCAGCGAGCACTCGTGCGGTTGCGGGCGCTACGAGCACCAAGTCAGCACCTTGGCCGAGCGTCGTATGAGGAATTGGGTCTGAACCTTCCCATAGCGAGGTTCGAACAGGTTCTGATGCAAGTGCGCTGAAGGTGGTTGACCCAACAAAATGCTGAGCACCAGATGTCATCACTGGAGAAACATGGGCCCCCGCGTCAACGAGGCGGCGGCATACCTCAATGGCTTTGTAGGCAGCAATGCCACCACTCACGCCGAGAACGATTCGCTTGCCCTCGAGCATGGCGTCTCACTCAGGCATCTGCTTCGACGTCGGCATCGAAGCCTTCGCCAACCGGAAGGTCGATTTCTTCGACCTCTTCGACTGGTTCACCCCAAAGAATCTTGTCAGCCGTGATTTCTTCAAATGCGACGCTCAACGGCTTGCGGGCAGTTGAAGAGACTTGGGGCGGAATCATGTGCCCAAGACCACCACCCAATTGATTGAAGTATGAGTTGATATCTCGCGCACGACGAGCTGCGAGGGTAACAAGGCCAAACTTTGAGTCGACGCGATCGAGAAGCCCCTCAATCGGCGGATTCACCATGGTTTCATTCGACTGTGACACGCTGAAGAGTGTATCGGGGTTATCGGCGTGAGCGTTCGTTAACGATCACTGCGAGCATGTCGTCAACCGTCTGTCCGAGATCATCATTTGTCAGCACATGGTCAGCAATCGCCCGGCCCACCGGCTCTTCAGCTTCAGCTTTCCTTAGGCGGGCAAAGATTTTGTCATTTGCATCACCACGCCCACGTAAACGCCGCTCCTGTTCCTCACGTGACGGTGGAAGTAGGAAGATCAAAATAGCTTCGGGATACTGCTGTTTGACCTGTCGGGCACCATCAAGTTCAATTTCGAGGACAACGTCTCGGCCCTCGATTGCTGAATTGTCAGGTGCGGGAGTGCCGTAATAGTTGCCGAGAAATTCGGTCCACTCGAGAAACCCGTTCGATTGGATCCGTTCTTCAAACTCCTCTGCTGAACAGAACACATACGCATCTGGTGATTCTCCATCGCGCCGATCTCGAGTAGTCCACGAACGACTCAACCACAGTTGCGAGTCGCACGCCACAAGTCGATTTACGATCGTGCCTTTTCCAACTCCGCCAGGGCCCGACACCACGATGATGAGCGGGTTGTCGTGCTCAGACACCGAGTTCCTCAAGTAACGCTGCGCGCTGCTGCGAACCGAGGCCCTGAATCTTGCGATTGTGCGCAATGCCGATGTCGTCCATCAGCCGGCGAGCTTTTACTTTTCCTACTTTTGGCAGCGACTCGAGAACCGAAAGCACTTTGATACCACCGATGAGAGAATCCTCGCTCGCTAATACGTCGTTGAGTGTCATCGAGTGGTTCTTAAGGCGAGCCTTGACAGCAGCTCGAGCAGCGCGGACCTCTGCCGCTTTTGCGAGAGCTGCGGAACGCTGCTCGTCGGTGAGGCGCGGTGGAGATGCCATCTCTCGAATTTACCGTCGATCATCGCAATGGAGACGACTTAGTTATCAGAGAGGTGCAATGCCAGCTGATGTGAGTTGAGAGACCGAGCGCAGCCCACGAGATGACGCATAGGCAAGTAGTTGGTCTTGGATATCGATGATCGCAGCAGGATTCGCAAATGTAGCGGTGCCTACCTGCACCGCTTGAGCACCAGCGAGCATGAGCTCGGCTGCACCCCAACCGTTCACCACTCCACCGACTCCAACAATTGGTACGTCAGGCAGGGCAGCTCTCACGTCGGCAACTGCTCTCACTGCGATCGGATGAATCGTAGGACCTGAGACTCCCCCTCCCCCGTTGCCGAGCACTGGCCGGGCCGTATCGGGGTCAAATACGAGACCAAGAAGGGTGTTCACAAGTGTGACCGCCTCTGCGCCGGCGGTCGACACCGCTTCTGAAATCTCAACAAGACGATCGGTGTTTGGGCTCAATTTTGCCCAACGTGGGCGATTGCAGACTTCGGTCGCCTCAATGACCTCTGCACTGAGTTCAGCATCGTGCGCAAACATTGAGCCTCGGCCCTCAAGGTTCGGACACGAGAGATTGACTTCAACCGCGATGACCTCCGGAGGAGCTGCTGCCAGCATCCGTGCGGCTGACGCATAGTCGTCGATACTCCGACCCCAAATTGAGCACACCACCGACGCACCGGTCGACTGCAACTTTGGCAGTTCATTCTGCAACCAATACTCAACTCCCGGGCCTTGAAGTCCGACCGCGTTGATCATTCCGGCCTGAACGGTATGAAGTCGTGGCGCCGGGTTTCCTGCCCATTCATACGGCGCAATCGACTTCGTCACCACAGCTCCGACCTGGGACAAGTCGACATACGAAGAAAGTTCGCTGCCGTAACCAGCCGTGCCCGATGCCGTCATCACCGGACTTGACAGCGTGAGCGATCCAACGGTCACCTGCCGTTCCACGGCAGTTGCCTCAGCACTGTGGCGACGGGACTGTCGACTCACCGCTGGTGATACTCCTGAAGCGTTCGTACCGTGAGCGGTTCACTCGCAGTTTCTGCGAGTCCCTGTGCTGCGGCTAGCGCTGCCGCAACCGTTGTCACACAGCTCACCCGGTGAAGACTTGCCGCTTTTCGGATTTGCTCGCCGTCACTTCGGCCCGAGGAGCCGCGAGGAGTATTCACGACGAAATTGATCGTGCCGTCGGCGATGAGGTCGACTGCAGTTGGTCCGTCCTGTTTTGCGACCTTGCCGAGCACTCGGTCGACCGACACACCAAATCGGGCAAGGTGAGCTGCAGTTCCTTCGGTCGCCGCAATTGAAAGTCCGCGTTCGCGAAGCCGCCGGGCTACAACGATCCCCGCCGGCTTGTCGGTGTCGTTCAGCGAGAGGAAGACCATACCGGAGGTCGGAAGTTCGCTACCAGCAGCGAGTTCCGCTTTCGAGAATGCACGGCCGAATCCGACGTCGATCCCCATGACCTCTCCCGTAGAACGCATTTCAGGCCCCAACGCTGGATCGACTTCAGGAAATCGATTGAACGGCAGGACAGCCTCTTTAACCGCTACGTGTCCTTCGATCGGAGGGTCAAGAAAGCCCTCTTCACGCAGCTCAGCCAGTGTTGCACCCATCATTACGCGAGTAGCGACCTTCGCAAGGGGAACACCGGTCGCTTTTGCCACAAACGGAACGGTACGACTCGCCCGCGGATTGGCTTCAATGACGTAGACCGTGGTTCCGACAACGGCGAACTGCACGTTGATAAGCCCCCTCACATCGAGGCGCTCGGCAATCGCTGCCGTATACGCACGAATCACCTCAACAACCCACTCGGGAAGTGTTTGCGGCGGAATGGCGCACGCCGAATCGCCTGAGTGCACTCCGGCTTCTTCGACGTGTTCCATGACACCACCGATGAGTACTTCGCCGGTGTGGTCTCGAATTGCGTCAGCGTCAACTTCTACGGCGCTGGCGAGGAAACGATCTATGAGCACCGGGCGTTCAGCGGAGAGGCCTCCCTCTTTGCCGAGGCTGCCGGCGCCAGAAAGTTCAGCCATCGCCCGCTCAAGGTGATCATGGTCATGGATGATCTGCATAGCGCGACCACCGAGCACATAACTTGGGCGCACGAGCACCGGGAAACCCACATCGTCGCATATGTTTCGAGCGTCTTCGAGAGTGACAGCTGTTCCTCCTGGAGGTTGCGGTATTTGCAGTTCGTGACAGAGACGGTTCCAGAGCTCACGGTCTTCGGCCGCATCGATTGAAGCCGCCGATGTACCCGCAACAAGAGCAGCATCGATCTGCCCGGCAAGCTTCAATGGTGTTTGACCACCTAACGACACAATTACTTTCTCGGGTCGCTCCGCATCAATGATGTTAAGCACGTCTTCACGGGTGAGCGGCTCGAAGTACAAACGGTCGCTCGTGTCGTAGTCGGTCGAAACTGTCTCCGGGTTGCAATTAACCATGATGGTTTCAAACCCTGCGTCGCGGAGCGCAAAACTTGCATGCACGCAGCAGTAGTCGAATTCGATGCCCTGGCCAATGCGGTTTGGCCCCGAACCCAGAATCACTACCTTTCTGCGATCTGAATCTCGAACCTCGTCTTCGTCTTCCCACGTTGAGTAGTGGTACGGCGTGTCGGCTGCGAATTCGGCTGCACAGGTATCGACGGTCTTGTAGGTAGGAAGCACTCCAGCTTCATGACGGGCTACTCGGACAGCATCTTCCTCCACTCCGATGATGTCAGCGATCTGCCGGTCAGAAAATCCAAAGCGCTTTGCCCGTCGCAACGAACGACGGTCAAGATCTTCGAGTGTCCGGGACGCGAGATAGGCGTATTCTTCGCACAGCATCATGATCTGATCGAGGAACCACAGGTCGATACGGCACGCCTCATGCACCCGCTCGGGAGCAACTCCGCGCCGCAACAGTTCCGCAACATGTACAAGCCGATCTGGGGTCGGAATTGCGCACAGTTCGAGCAGAGCTTCAACGGAATGCTCAGCGAGCGACGACATTGTGCGGGTATCGATGAGCCCATCGCGACCTTGCTCGAGGGAACGCACTGCCTTTTGGACGCTTTCGGTGAAGGTCCGACCGATTGACATCGCCTCACCGACCGATTGCATCTGCGTACCGAGGACGCCTGAGGAGCCGGGAAGTTTCTCAAATGCCCATCGAGGAATCTTTGTCACCACGTAGTCAATGACGGGCTCAAAGCTCGCCGGGGTGGCCTTTGTGATGTCATTTGGGATTTCATCAAGCGTGTAACCAACTGCGAGTCGCGCTGCCATCTTTGCAATCGGAAAGCCGGTTGCTTTCGAGGCCAACGCGCTAGAGCGCGACACTCTCGGGTTCATCTCAATAACGACTTGACGACCAGTTGCCGGATCAACTGCAAATTGCACGTTGGACCCACCGGTTTCAACACCGACGCGCCTGATGCATCGCAGGGCAGCATCGCGCATCTCTTGGTACTCGATATCGGTCAATGTTTGCTGCGGTGCAACGGTGATCGAGTCACCGGTGTGCACGCCCATGGGGTCAACGTTTTCAATTGAGCAGATAATCACGCAGTTATCTGAGCGGTCGCGCATGACCTCGAGTTCGTATTCTTTCCAACCTGCGATCGATTCTTCAATAAGGATTTCACTGATCGGGCTCGCCGCTAGTCCTTTTGATGCGACTTGCTCGAACTCTTCTGGTGTCGACGCAATGCCTGTACCGCGACCACCAAGGATGTAGGCCGGACGAATGATTACAGGGAGACCGATGTCATCGATTACCGCTGTCGCTTCAGACATTGTGTGAGCAACACCTGATCGGGGAACATCTAGTCCGATTTCGATCATTGCGTCTTTGAACTGTTGGCGATCTTCGGCCGTAGCGATGGCTTCAGCGTTTGCGCCAATCATTTCGGGTGTTCCGGGCACCCCGATAAGGCTGCGTTCGAACAGTTCCATTGCGATGTTGAGCGCAGTTTGACCACCCAGTGTTGGGAGTACGGCATCAGGTTGTTCACGCTCGATAATCGAAGCGACGACCTCCCATGTGAGGGGCTCGATATAGGTGGCATCTGCGAAATCAGGGTCAGTCATAATGGTTGCCGGATTTGAGTTCGCCAAGATGACTCGGTACCCCTCTTCACGAAGTACGCGACAGGCTTGGGTTCCGGAATAGTCGAATTCGCATGCCTGACCAATAACGATTGGTCCGGAGCCAATAATGAGAATTGATGAGATGTCGTCGCGGCGAGGCATTACCGTGCCGCCTTTCCTGCCGATGAGCGCGCATCCATCAAGGCAGCAAAACGGTCGAAGAGATAAATGCTGTCATGGGGCCCCGGCCCCGCTTCAGGGTGATGCTGAACGCTGAAGCACTGGGCGCCTCGAACTTCGAGCCCCTGACAAACACCGTCATTCAAGTTGATGTGAGTCATCACGACATCGTGTTCAAGTTCATCAAATGAGTCAGGATCAACTGCGAAGTTATGGTTCTGTGATGTGATCTCAATGCGCTCAGTCGTAAGGTCTTTCACTGGATGATTGCCCCCGTGGTGACCGAACGGGAGTTTGATGGTTGTTGCGCCAACCGCTTTACCCAGTAATTGATGCCCAAGACAAATTCCAAACATCGGCACTACGCCAACCATTTGGGAAATCTCTCGAGCAATCGAATCCAACATCGCCGGGTCACCGGGTCCATTTGATAGGAAGACCCCGTCAGGCTGGCGAGCAAGAATTTCAGCAGCCGAAGTTGTAGCCGGGAGAACTTCAACGGTGCCAAGTGATCCAAGATGATGAAGGATGGTCGACTTAATGCCAAAGTCCAGCGCAACGATGCGACGCTCCCCATTTCCCACTGTGTATGGCTCTGATGTCGTCACCGTCGACACAAGGTCAACCCCATCGGTCCCGGGTTCTTGCTGCGCATGTGAGTGGAGTTCTGATTCTGAGAGTGACCCAAATGCACCTGGGATTGCGCCCTGCTCACGAAGAAGCCGGGTAAGTCGGCGCGTGTCGATTCCTGCGATGCCTGCGAGACCATGCATGGAGAGGAATTCGTTGAGTCCCTGCTCGGCCCGATAGTTCGAATGACGACGGGCAAGTTCGCGGATGATGACGCCTCGGCAGAACACTCCGCGAGATTCTGCATCGTCGACGTTGACCCCGTAGTTCCCGATGTGTGGATAGGTGAAAGTGATGAGCTGTCCCGCGTAGCTCGGATCAGTGATGATCTCTTGGTACCCCGATAACGCTGTATTGAACACCACCTCGCCTGATGACACCGGATGGTCTGCTCCGACGAGCTCGCCCTCAAACACACTTCCATCTGCGAGGACGAGCGCTCCTTCAATAATGTGACCAGCACTCATGCTGTTGCCTTCCCACCTCTTACAACGATTCGGCCCTCGAACACGGTATGTCGTATCCGCGCTGTGAGGCCCACACCGATAAAGGGGGTGTTCCTGCTTCGGCTCGCAAGAGCTGACGGATCAACCTCCCACTGCGAGTCCGGATCGATCACCGCCAAATTGGCTGGCTCTCCGACGACGATTGGGCGGCCATGCCGATCATCGATGCCGGCGATCTTCGCCGGACGCCATGACATCGCTCCCAACAAATGCTGCCAGGAGCAGTCGAGGTGTGACCGTGCAACACCGAGCGCAGTCTCAAGCCCGAGCATTCCCGGTGGAGCCTCGTCGAGCGGACGGTCCTTTGCAACTGGAGGATGCGGCGCATGATCGGTAGCGATTGCGTCAATCGTTCCATCGATTAGCCCGGCCTTCACTCCCTCGATATCAGCCATCGTGCGAAGTGGAGGGTTGACCTTGAAGCGGGTGTCAAATGATGCAAGACGCTCGTCATTCAAGCTGATGTGGTGCGGTGTTGCTTCAGCTGTTACCGCAAGCCCCTCCGTTTTAGCTGCTCGCACCATTTCAACGCTTCGAGCAGTCGAAAGGTGAAGTAGGTGCACAGGTGAGCCTGTGAGTCTTGAAAGTTCAATGTCCCGATGAACCATGAGTTCCTCGGCAAGAGCAGGCCAACCGGGAAGGCCAAGATGCGAACAGCATTCGCCTTCATGCATCACTGCACCCTCGGTAAGTGAGGCAACCTCACAATGCTGGGCTAACACCACTCCGAGCTCACCGGCATATTCAAGGGCGCGTCGCATGAGTCCCTCGTCTTGCACCCCTAATCCATCATCGGTGAACATATGAACACCCACAGCCGCTAACTCAGCGAATGGTGTGAGTTGAGTTCCAGCGCGACCAATGGTGATGGAACCAGATGGTCGGACATCGCACAGCCCAACCTCTCGACCGCGCTTCGAAACAAATTCGACTACCTCCACGCAGTCTTGTGTGGGGTCGGTGTTCGGCATTGCGACCACTGCGGTATACCCACCTAAAGCCGCAGCTCGTGAACCGGTCTCTATCGTTTCGGCCTCCGGCATTCCTGGTTCGCGGAGGTGCGTGTGAAGGTCGACGAATCCGGGAGCGATGATGCAGCCTGACACGTCAATGTGTTCATCGTCGCCAACTGAGAGATCACTGCCGATTTCGGCGATGGTTCCCTCACGTACTCGCACATCTGCAGTGCGCTCCCCCGTCTCATCGATAACGGTTGCGCCTACGAGCACCATATTGTGATGTTGCATCATTCCTCTATTCCACCTGAGCCGAGAAGTTCGAAGAGCACGGCCATACGAGCAGCGATGCCGTTGGTAACCTGATCAAGAATTGTTGATTGAGGTAACTCGGCAGGGTCAACCATCATTTCAACCCCCCGATTCATTGGTCCCGGGTGCATGAGTAACGCATCGGATCGAAGCGCTGCTGCCCGACGTTCATCGAGTGCAAATCGGTGGGAGTATTCACCTCCATCGGGTACCAGACCTGCACCCATTCGTTCCCGTTGCATACGCAACATGTAAACCACGTCAACTTCGCTTACTACATCATCAAGGTTGGATGTTGTTGCAACATCAGAGGCTGGCGGCAATAGCGTTCTCGGCGCGACGTGAACAACCTCCGCTCCGAGCAGTTGAAGAATTTCGGTCGTACTTCGAGCCACCCGGCTGTGTCGAATATCGCCGACAACGGCGACTCTCAGCCCCGAGAAATCGTTGGCTATCCCTCGACGCTGCCGAATCGTGTATGCATCAAGCAACGCCTGGGTTGGGTGAGCGTGCCAGCCATCGCCAGCGTTAACCACTGCAGCTGGAGTCCAGCCTGCGACCTGCCAGGGAACCCCACTCGTGCGATGTCGAACCACGAACACATCGACGCCCATTGCGTCAAGGGTCTCGACGGTATCTCGGAGGCTTTCACCCTTGTTTACGCTCGATGACGAAACTGCGAGCGTCATAGTGTCGGCACTTAGGCGCTTTGCGGCGAGATCAAAACTCATTCGCGTCCTAGTTGAATCTTCAAAGAACAGATTGCATACGGTTTTTCCTCTTAGGGCTGGAACTTTCGGATTAGGTCTTCGCCCGACAGCAGCCATGTGCTCGGTGAGGTCGAGGAGTCGACAAATGCGCTCGGCACCAGCCTCTTCAATAGAGCGAAAGTGCAACGTCACGTGCTCGCCTCTTTTTCAATGATGGTGACACCGTCGGGTGTTACGTCGACCTGTTCGTCTGAACTCGTTGGGAGATTCTTTCCTATGAAATCTGGTCGTATCGGTAATTCACGATGGCCTCTGTCGATGAGCACGGCAAGTTGAATCGCTTGTGGGCGACCAAAGTCGGAAACGGCGTCGAGCGCGGCCCGAACGGTTCTTCCGGTGTAGAGCACATCGTCGATGAGTACCACGGTGGCGCCATGCACTCCAACCGGCACGTCTGACGCCGTCCCCGGACTCACCGGCCGCAGACCGATGTCATCTCGATGGAGGGAGACATCAACGGCGCCGATTGGGACCGGCGCAGCAATTCTTGCGATCTCAGATCCGAGAAGTTGGGCGAGCCACACGCCGCCCCTTTGCAAACCCAGCAGGACAACTCCGTCGACACCACGATTGCGCTCAATGATCTCGTGCGCCATTCGGGTCACTGCCCGGCGCACATCGTCAGATCCGAGGACCTGTTTACGGTGTGACATGTTGCTCCTGCCGTGCGGGCCTCACGGGACTCGCTTGACGGCCTTTCCAGCATAGCGCGTGCTGCGACGTGAGAGAATGCGCGCATGTGTCATCCGAAAATTCGTTTACACCGATTACTGATGAACTCCTTAGGCATTACCAGAGGTACGCCAATGGCTTCGGTGGCAGTCATCTTGAGTCAACCCAAAACGCCATCGAGTAGTTGTTGGCTGCATAGAGGCTCGCATTGACACATCCGAAATACTTGGCTTGCAGCACCGTGATACTCACACCATCGTTAACCGAGGCGGCGTGGTCACCGACCCCGTCATCAGATCACTGTACCAATCCCAACGATTTCCAGAGACAGGAGAAATCGTTCTCCTCCATCGCACGGGCTGCGGTCTCATAGGACCC
>DLTS01000055.1:1623-16065 GCA_002501485.1 Acidimicrobiaceae bacterium UBA7830 | reverse complement strand
GCCGTACACTTTGCAGTCGTGGCGACCATTTCATTCGGCTGTGATCACGCCGGCTTTGAACTCAAACAACACCTCATTGCGTATGTCGAAGCGTCGGGTCACCACGTGATCGACCACGGCACGCACTCCACCGACAGCGTTGATTATCCGGGATTTTGTTCAGCTGCCGGACGATCTGTGCGCGATGGCGAAGCTGATGTCGGCATCGTGCTCGGAGGAAGTGGGCAGGGCGAACAGTTGGCTGCAAATAAGGTCCGGGGTGTTCGGGCCGCGTTGTGCAATTGCCTGTACACCGCTCGCATGGCAAGACAACATAACGATGCCAACGTGCTGTCGATTGGTGCTCGAGTTGTTGGTGTGGGGCTCGCCGAAGAAATTGTTGAAACCTTTCTTTCAACCGAGTTTCAGGGAGGTCGTCACGCAAGAAGAGTCGATCAACTCACCGCTCTCGAGGAGGAGTTCTAACTATGCCATTCCCATCTGATGCGCAGCCCGACCTCGAAGTTGAGGCGTTACTCGAGGCAGAATTTGATCGTCAGCAAACGGGTCTGCAGCTAATTGCGAGTGAGAATTTCACCTCCCCCGCGGTCATGAAGGCTGTTGGGTCAATTCTCACCAACAAATATGCAGAGGGCTACCCGGGCAAGCGTTATTACGGAGGCAATCAGATCGTTGACTCGATTGAGTCGATTGCGATTGAGAGAGTGAAAAGTTTGTTTGGAGCCGACCACGCAAACGTGCAGCCACACTCCGGCGCTAACGCAAACATGTGCGTGTATCAGGCCTTGCTGTCACCCGGTGACACCGTGCTCGGGCTCAGCCTTGACCATGGTGGCCATCTCACACATGGTTCCCCCGTGAATGCAAGCGGGATGCTCTACGACTTTGTGTCGTTTGGTGTTGGTGCTGAGGAACGTATCGACATGGATCGCGTTCGTGATCTGGCAGTAGAGCACCGACCAAAACTCATCGTGGCGGGTACGACGAGTTACCCGCGCCGACTCGACCCTGAACCGTTCAAAAAGATTGCCGACGAGGTCGGTGCGTTGCTGCTGTTTGACATTGCTCACCTCGCTGGGCTCGTTGCAGGTGGAGCCCATCCCAACCCGGTTCCGTTTGCTGATGTCGTGACGTTTACGACGCACAAGACGTTGCGAGGTCCTCGTGGTGGGTGCATTCTGGCGAAAGCCGAGCATGCTGCGGCAATCGACAAAGCGGTGTTCCCAGGTTGGCAAGGCGGCCCGTTAGAGCATGTGATTGCGGGTAAAGCGATTGCGTTCAAAGAAGCGGCGTCATCGGAGTTCTGCGAATACGCCCACCGAATTGTCTCTAACGCCTCTCAACTTGCTGACTGTCTCGCTGGTCATGGGTTCAGAATGGTGTCGGGTGGCACCGACACTCACATGATCGTCGTTGATCTCCAGCCCTTTGATGCAGAACTGACCGGCAAGGAAGCGCAAGCCGTTCTCGACGACGCAGGCATCACGTTGAATAAGAACACGGTTCCCGACGACCCCCGAAGCCCATTTGTGACGAGCGGTGTTCGCATCGGGACGCCGTCGGTGACGACCCAGGGAATGGGGGCTGTCGAGATGCCGGTGATCGCTGATCTCATCGCTCGAACATTGCGTCATCGAAGTGACGCACAAGTGGTCGGTGAGGTCCGTCGAGATGTCGCTGGTCTCTGTGAGAGGTTCCCGGCGTACTGAGCCGTATCGGGTCTAAGGTCACGCCATGCCGAGCCTATTTGACTATCTCATCATTGGGTTCGTGGCGGCGGCAGTCACATTTGTGACCACTCCTGTCGTTAGCAGAATTGCGCAACGACGAGGTTGGGTTGCGCAACCTAATGACCGAAATGTTCATACAACAGCGATTCCGAACGTCGGTGGTCTCGGCATGTTGCTCGGGCTCTGCATTGCGCTTGCGATCGCTCAGTCGCTTGATCGTTTCGACGCCCTCTTCGAGGGGAACATCGAACAGATTGGTGTCATTCTCGCTGCACTTGCCATCACCGCGATTGGATTCTTTGACGACACCCGAGATCTTGCTCCTCCGGCCAAAGTGACAGGCATCGTTGTTGCCGCGATGTTGCTGACGTGGTTTGGGGCAACGATGTACTACTTCCGCGTTCCTTATCTCGACGTGTTTATCCTGTCGGGCGACTGGCAGCCGGTGGTGACCGTTATCTGGTTGCTAGGAATGACTCAGGCGATCAATTTGATCGATGGTCTTGATGGGTTGGCCGCGGGAATTGTCGCAATCGGTGCGGGAGCGTTCTTTCTGTACGCATTCAAATTGTCTGATCTTGGGCTTTTAAGCCAGCCCAACTTGGGGCCACTCGTCGCAATCATCGCTGCTGGAATTGCGATTGGATTTCTTCCGCATAATTTCAACCCGGCCACCATTTTTATGGGCGACGGGGGAGCGTTCCTTCTTGGTCTCCTCCTTGCGGTTGCGACAGGCATGGTGGGAGGTCGAGCTGATCCGTTGACCCAGGCGTTCGTCGGCCAGACGTTTTTCTTCCTTGCTCCGTTGGCGATCCCGGTGCTCATTCTTGGTGTCCCGATACTCGACACATTGTTTGCGATTGTGCGTCGTGCCTCACAGCGTCAAGCGATTGACGTTGCAGATAAGGGCCATCTTCATCACCGTTTGATGAACCTTGGTCATGGTCACCGTAGAAGCGTTGCCATCTTGTGGACATGGACGGCGTTGCTGTCGGCATTCACGCTGTATCCGGTGCTCACAAGTACCAACCCGACGTACCTGCCATTTGGAATGGGGGCGATTGCGATCGTGTTGTTCACGGTGCTGCATCCAAGCGTCCGCCGAAGGCGGGCCGAAGAGATTGAGGCGGCACTACTTCGGCCAGCATCTGAGCAGATCACCCCGGACGACTGAACTTTGCTCATCTTCACCGCTGGAAAATGCCAACAAACTGCAACACGAGATTGTTGCGAACGCCGGTGGACATCGTCTAGTTTTTCGTCCGTTGTCAAGCACGGAAGGTGCTTTTCAATGACTCGCTCACTCTTATGAAGTTGCTCTTTACCCAAGCCCGAGAATCCCGCGGCAGCGGAGCCGATGACAACTTGGGTCGCGGTATGGAAACTGCGCTCCTTCTTGCCTTCTTTCTCGGAATTGGCTGGCTCGTCGACCGATGGCTGGGAACTCGTCCGCTCTTCATGATCGGACTTGTGCTCTTTGCTGCCGCCGGCTCCTTCGTCAAGATGAAACTCGACTACGACAGCCGCATGGAACGTCTTGAAGCTGAGCGTCGTAATGCTTCGCAAGCGAGGACGACCCGATGACAACTTCAGATATGTCGACGTCTGGACTCGATGACAACCCGATTGAAGTGCGAATTTCACTCGACATGGTCAAGCGTGGCATCTATGTCACCCCATTGCTCATTGCGGTGGCAGCGATGCCCTGGGGCGGTCCCGGCGCATTGTCGGCAGCGTTCGCTCTCGGACTCGTCTTCGTCAACTTTTTGTTGGCCGCTGCACTCGTCTCAGGCGCTGCAAAAATTTCTACTGCGTTAGTGATGGCCGCCACGTTGTTCGGCTACCTCATTCGTCTAGGATTGATTCTCGTTGCCTTCCTTCTCGTACGTGACGCATCATGGATTTCGCGTCCCGCACTCGGAGCGACCATAATCGTGTCTCACATAGGACTCCTCGTATGGGAGTTGAAGTACGTAGCAATCTCGCTGGCTCACGCTGGCTTAAAACCTGCCCGCCCGTAGAAACAACAGGAACGAAATAAACGTGTTCGCACTCGAATTTCCACCAATTAACGAAATCCTCCGATGGAGTGATGTGTTCCCGTCGTTCAACAAGGTCGCCATCATCTCAGTGCTCGCTGCGGTGATTGCGTCAGTCATCTTCCTCATCGCTGGTAACGCCGATGGCTCAAAGGCTCCCAAGGGAGTTCGTAACCTCGCAGAAGCGATTGTTGAGTTCATCGAAAACCAGATCGTGATGCCGACGATGGGCCGGGACGGTCTCGGATGGACACCATTCCTTCTCAGCCTCTTCTCGTTTATTTACCTCTGCAACGTTCCGGGAATTATTCCGGTCATCCAGATGCCAGCCACCGCCCGAATGGCTCTCCCGCTATTCCTTTCACTGCTCGTGTGGGTTGTCTTCATCGGCGTTGGTTTCAAGCATCAGGGCCTCGGATATCTCAAGAACTCGCTCTTCCCTCCTGGGGTTCCCGGACCGCTCTACATACTTGTGACGCCGATTGAGTTCATCTCGACGTTCCTCGTGCGTCCGTTCTCGCTGACAGTTCGTCTGTTTGCCAACATGCTCGCTGGTCACATCCTTCTCGTGACCTTTGCCCTTCTAACGAAGGAATTGGTTCAGGGCGGCAACATTGCCCTGGTTCCGGTCGGCATTTTGCCGTTCTTCATGCTGGTGTTCCTCACCGCGTTCGAGGTTCTCGTCGCGTTCTTGCAGGCTTACATCTTCACGATCCTCGCCGCCGTGTACATCGGTGGTGCCGCCCATCCTGAGCACTAACACTCAGGATCGATTTCTCCCCTTACAAACCAACCAGGAGACAACCCCAACATGGAAGCATTCACCATTCTCGCTCAGGAAGCCGACAAGGCTGCAGCCGCCGCTAGTTCGGCCGGGTTCGCTTACGGACTCGCCGCAATTGGCCCCGGTATCGGCATTGGCTACCTGGTCGGTAAGTCCGTTGAGGCAATGGCCCGTCAGCCAGAGGCTGCCGGCATGGTCCGAACCACGATGTTCCTTGGCATCGCCTTTACTGAGGCGCTCGCCCTCATCGGCTTTGTGGTCTTCATCCTCATCGGTCTCTGATCACTCGATCCGGCATGGTCCGGGTCTCGTATACGTAACCGATTACTGCAGATCAAGGAGTTGACGTGCTGACAGCCGTCGTGACATACGGGTCAAATGGACCTGAAGTGCTCCTCTCCGCCAGCGAAGGCGAGGAGGGCCTCTCCGAGTACACGTACGCGGATTGTTCGATCATTCCTGAAGGCAAAGATCCCTCAGAAAAGATCGAATCGCTAGGGAAGTGCGATCCGGGCCCAAGCCCGATCATGCCTGAAGCCAAAGAGTTGTACTGGGGTGCCGGTGCATTTATTCTCTTCGCTTTACTAATGCGCTTCTTCCTGTATCCGCGCCTTCGTCGGAGCATGGATGCTCGCTACGACTCGATTCGTGGTGCGCACGCTGAAGCCGATCAGGCTCGTAGCGAAGCTGAAGCTGAGGTAGCCGTGTATGAGGCTGCGCTCTCCGAAGTGAAAGCTGAGGCCGCATCTCGTATTGATGCTGCTCGCGCCACGTTGGAGCAAGAGCGCTCAGCGCAACTCGCTGAGGCCAACGCTCGCATTTCAAGTGCACGAGACGCTGCTGCCGCTGAGGCTGCCGCTGCGCATGAAGCAATTCGAGGTGACATTGGTTCAGCAGCCGCAACCGTCGCCGCCCGCACCGTCGAACTCGCAACTGGGCGTGCCCCTGATGCGGGAGCCGTGTCGGCAGCCGTTGAGGGCTCAATGACGTCAGGAGCGACACGATGAACCTAATTGCGGCGGGAGATATCGATCCCGCACAGAGTGTAAACTGGTTATTGCCACCGCTCTCCGAACTGATTTATGGCGGTATTGCGTCGATCATCATTTTTGCTCTGATTTACAAGTTCGGAGGCCCTGCTGCGAAGAAGGGCATGGCCGACCGCACTGCAAAGATCCAGGCTGAGCTCGATGGTGCTGCTGAAGCACTCGAGTCTGCTCGCACTGAGGCTGAAGAGATTCGTCGTGCGGCTGGTGACATCGCTTCCGAACGTGCCCGTCTTCTTGCCGAGGCCGATGAGCAAGCTGCTGCGTTACTGTCGGAGGGCCGTGAGCGTTTGGCAGCAGAGATCGCCGATCTCGAAGCACGTGCAGAGGCTGAGTCAGCGGGTCTTGCGGGCCGCGTGGGAGACGAGCTTCGAGTTGAAGTATCCCGAATCTCATCATCGGTCGTTGATCAATTGGTCGCCGAAACTCTTGATGACGCAACTCAGCAAGCACTGATCGAAGACTTCATTCAGAAGGTAGGTGCCAGATCATGAGTGACGCACTTATTGATGGTTACGCACGAGCCCTGTTTGAAATCGCTCGGGCGGAAGGCAATCTCGACGAGGTTGAAGACGAGTTGTTTCGGTTCGCTCGTTCTTATGAGTCGAGCGACGCACTCCGTGCCGCACTCACCGATGACATGGTGCCGGCCGACCGCCGTCAAGGCATCGTAGAAAGCTTGCTCGATGGCCAGGCGACCTCGACGACCATGCAATTGGTATCGATGGTCGTTGGTTCCGGCCGTGGTCGTGATCTTCCTGAGATCATCGACAGCCTCGTCGCCCGAGCATCGGCCTCAAAAGATCTCGCAGTGGCAGAAGTTCGCACTGCGGTCGCCCTCTCAGATGACCAAGTGAGCCGCTTGAAAGCAGCTTTAACTAACTCGTCTGGGCATGAAGTGAACCTGAAAGTTGTTATCGACCCCACCGTGATTGGTGGAGTTATCGCAACCGTTGGTGACAGCGTCATCGATGGAAGCGTTCGTACCCGTATTGATCAGTTGAAGAGCCGTCTCTAGGAGAACACGTCATGGCTGAACTCACACTTTCCGCTGCCGATATTGCGGCAGCAATTACAAAGAACCTCGATGGTTATGAGCCATCGGTAGAGGCTCGTACCGTGGGACGCGTCATTGAAGTTGGTGACGGCATTGCCCGCGTTGCCGGCTTGCCTGACGCTGCGGTGAACGAGCTTCTCGAATTCCCTGGTGGCGTTCTCGGTCTCGCCCTCAACCTTGATGAGGGTTCGATGGGTGCGGTAGTGCTCGGATCATCAGACCAGATCGAAGAAGGTCAGTCGGTGACGGCTACCGGGCGAATTTTATCGGTGCCGTCAGGCGACGGCGTTCTTGGCCGCGTGGTGAACGCCATTGGGGAGCCCGTTGACGGCAAGGGAGACCTTGTTGGTGTCGAGATGCGCCGTATGGAAATCCAGGCCCCTGGCATCATGGGTCGCAAGCCGGTGCACGAGCCGTTGCAGACCGGCATCAAGGCGATTGACGCCATGACTCCGATTGGCCGTGGTCAGCGTGAGCTCATCATTGGTGACCGCAAGACCGGTAAGACCACGGTTGCAATCGACACGATCTTGAACCAAAAGGGACAGGGCGTGAAGTGCATTTACGTTGCGATCGGCCAGAAGGGTTCAACCGTCGCTCAGACCGTTGAGACGCTTCGTGAGGCCGGCGCTATGGAGTACACCGTCGTGGTGACCGCTCCTGCCGCCGACTCTGCACCGTTCAAATACCTTGCCCCATACGCCGGTTGCGCGATGGGTCAGCACTGGATGGAAAAAGGCGAGCACGCCCTCGTTGTTTACGACGACCTCTCCAAGCAGGCCGAGGCTTATCGGCAGATGTCGCTGTTGTTGCGCCGTCCACCAGGCCGTGAGGCGTACCCCGGCGACGTCTTCTACTTGCACAGCCGGCTCCTCGAGCGTGCCGCAAAACTCTCCGATGAGAATGGCGCAGGCTCACTCACCGCTCTTCCGATCATCGAGACGAAGGCGGGCGACGTGTCGGCATTCATTCCGACCAATGTGATTTCGATCACCGATGGCCAGGTGTACCTGCAGGACAACCTCTTCAAATCGGGTGTTCGCCCCGCAGTCGACGTGGGTATCTCGGTGTCACGAGTGGGTGGTGCAGCACAAATCAAGTCGATGAAGGGTGTCGCCGGAACACTGAAGCTCGACCTCGCCCAGTTCCGCGAGCTTGAAGCATTCGCAACATTCGGCTCAGAGCTTGACGCAGTGTCAAAAGCGCAGCTCGAGCGTGGCTACCGTCTGGTCGAACTGCTGAAGCAGCCCCTCAACAGCCCAATGTCGGTTGAAGAGCAAGTGGTGTCGATCTTCGCTGGTACCAAGGGCTACATCGATGACGTTCCAGTGGCTGATGTCAGCCGCTTCGAAGAAGAACTTCTCGAGTTCATGCGAAGCCGCCACGCAGGTCTCTTGCAAGAGATCCGTACCTCGGGTGTTCCTGACAGCCTCGACGACATCGTTCAATCATTCAAAGACTCGTTTGTTGCAGCCAGCGCGGCGTCGGGTGTGAACGCCGATCCGACGGCTGTTGACGCTGACGAAGTCGGCGACGCAAACTCCGGCAAGACCCTCGCCACGGAGTGATCTAGATGGCAGGAGGTCAGGAGCGCATTCTTCGCGGTCGCATCAAGTCGATGCAGGCCACCAAGAAGATCACGCGCGCCATGGAACTGATTGCGGGTTCACGAATCGTGAAAGCCCAGCAACGAGTGCAAGCCGCTGTGCCCTACTCGGAGCAGATCACCGAGGTCGTGAAAGACCTCGCTGCTGCTGGGGGTTCATCAGATTCACCGTTGTTGCTCGGGCGAGATGAAATTCGCACAACCTGCTACGTCGTGATCTCTGCCGACCGTGGACTGTGCGGCGGATACAACGCCGGAGTGCAGCGTGCGGCTGAAGGTGAGATCAAAGCAGACACGCTCGCTGGCAAGGACTACCGAATCGTCACCTCAGGCCGTAAAGCGGAGGGCTATTTCAAGTTCCGCAATTACAACGTGGCGGGAGCCTTCGGAGGGTACAGCGATAGCCCGTCGTATGAGAATGCCCGCGAGATCGCCCAGGCTGCGGTTGCGATGTACGAATCAGGTGAAGTTGACCGCATCGAATTGGTCTACACCCGATTCATCACCCCGGGCAGCCAAGAAGTTGTGCTTCGGCCTCTGGTTCCGCTCACTTCGGAAGCGATCGAAGGCGGAGACGGTAAGGCCGGCTCAACCGACGGCAGTGGCGGAGACTATGAATTCGAACCTGATCCATCCACCATTCTCGACACGCTGATCCCTCGTTATGTCGAAGCTCGTGTGTATGCCGCTTTGCTGAATGCAGCTGCGTCTGAGCACGCCTTCCGGCAGCGAGCGATGAAGTCAGCAACAGATAATGCCGAAGAGCTGATCAACAATCTCAGCATCATTATGAACCGCGCCCGTCAGGACGCAATTACCACCGAGATCATGGAGATCGTTGGTGGTGCCGAAGCCCTCGGTTCGGGGAATTCCTCGACCGCCAAATATGTCGACCTCCTCGGAGAGTCGCCCGTCCCAGCAGCACAGCACGGAGACAACTGACATGAGCATGACCGAAACCGAACTCGCCTCAGGACGCGTCGTCGCAATCGCCGGACCGGTGATCGACGTCGAGTTCCCACGTGGTGCGCTTCCAGAACTCAACACTGCGCTTGAGTTCGACATCATCGTCGATGGACAGGCGCAACCTGTGTTGGCAGAAGTCGCACAGCAACTTGGTTCTGGCCGAGTTCGCGCCGTGTGCTTGAAGCCGACTGACGGCCTCACCCGAGGTACCACTGTTCGCAACACAGGGCGCGGTATCACCGTGCCAGTGGGCGATAAGGTGCTCGGACACGTGTGGAACGTGTGGGGTGAAGCGCTCGACAACGACCCAGACGGCTTCGACCAGATGGATCGTTGGGAGATTCACCGTGAAGCTCCATCCTTCGACGCTCTTGAGCCGCAGGCTCGCATGTTCGAGACCGGTATTAAGGTCATCGACCTTCTCACTCCGTATCTTGCCGGTGGCAAGATTGGCCTCTTTGGTGGTGCGGGCGTTGGCAAGACCGTGCTTATCACCGAGATGATCAACCGTGTGGCATCCCAGCACGGTGGTGTGTCGGTGTTTGCCGGTGTTGGTGAGCGCACCCGTGAGGGCACCGACCTCCGTCTCGAAATGATGGAGTCAGGCGTGTTCGAAAAGGCCGCTTTGGTCTTCGGTCAGATGGACGAGCCGCCGGGCGTACGTCTCCGCGTTGCGCTTTCAGCCCTCACGATGGCTGAGTACTTCCGCGACGTTCAGAACCAGGACGTGTTGCTCTTCGTCGACAACATCTTCCGCTTCGTGCAGGCGGGTTCAGAGGTGTCAACGCTGCTTGGCCGTATGCCATCAGCTGTGGGTTACCAGCCAACGCTCGCTGACGAAATGGGTCAGTTGCAGGAGCGCATCACCTCAACTCGCGGCCGTTCGATTACGTCCCTGCAGGCCGTGTACGTGCCTGCTGACGACTACACCGACCCTGCGCCATTCACGACCTTCACGCACCTCGATGCAACGACTGAGTTGTCTCGTCAGGTCGCAGCGCTTGGTATTTACCCTGCTGTGGACCCGTTGGCGTCAACCTCGACAATTCTCTCACCTGAGGTGGTTGGAGATCACCACTACAACGTGGCTCGTCGTGTGCAGGAGACACTCCAGCGGTATAAGGAACTGCAGGACATCATCGCAATTCTCGGTCTTGACGAACTCTCCGAAGAGGACCGTCTCACCGTTAACCGAGCCCGTAAGGTGCAGCGCTTTTTGTCGCAGCCGTTCTATGTCGCCGAGGTCTTTACCGGTCTCAAGGGCGAGTATGTACCTGTTGCCGAGACCGTCGAATCATTCGAGGCTCTCATCGATGGTGAACTCGATGATCTTCCTGAACAGGCATTCTTGAACGTTGGCAACATCGATCAGGTGCAGGCGAAGGCGAAGGCTCTGAGGGAGAGCTGATCGATGTCAGCCACCATGAGCGTAGAAGTGGTATCGCCGGAGGCGGTGCTGTACTCGGGTGAGGCCACGATGGTCATCACTCGTACCCTTGGTGGTGGAGAGATCGCCTTTCAGCCAGGTCATGCCGCGTTTCTTGGGGCGTTGACAGAAAGCCATACTCGGGTCTTTCTTGCCGACGGCTCAACTGAAGACATCGCCGTCCATGGCGGATTTGTCGAGGTGAGCAGTAACAAGGTGTCGATACTTTCAGATACCGCGGAGATTGCCTCACAGATCGACGTTGAGCGGGCGAAGGCTGCAAAAGAGCGGGCGGAATCGCAGTTGCGTGGAGAACATGACGCAAGCGCGGTTGCAGCTCTCGGGCGGGCAAACGCTCGCCTCAGCGCTGCCGGCGTTCAGGTGTAATCGATCGCCGAAAACTCTTGAAGTTTCCGCACTCTGTGGCGGGCATCGATAAATCGCACCGTTCCTGATCGGGATCGCATCACGAGACTTTGGGTTCTTGCGCCGCGCCCGTCGAAGCGAACACCTCGGAGTAGTTGGCCGTCGGTCAGCCCTGTTGCGGCGAAGAAGCAGTTGTCGCCCTGGACAAGATCATCTTGGCTGAGCACCCGACTCGTGTCGATGCCGGCAGCCTCGACCTTTACTCGCTCGTCATCTGATTGCGGATCGACGATTGTTTGAATCTCTCCCCCCATGCTTTTTAGAGCAGCAGCGCTAATAACGCCTTCAGGGGTGCCACCGATACCGAACAGAACGTCGACACCGGCATCAGGCCACGATGTTGCAATCGCCCCGTACACGTCGCCGTCACGAATCAGCCGGATGCGAGCACCGGTAGAGCGAACCTCGTCGATGAGGTCTTGATGTCGAGGCCGGTCGAGGATCACGGCGGTGAGGTCGCGCACAGTTGTCTGCTTGGCCTGTGCAATCCACCGAAGGTTTTGTGTCGGGCTTGCTGTGATGTCGATACAGCCTGCAGCTTCGGGCCCAACCGCAAGTTTCTTCATGTAGAACGATGGACCCGGATCAAACATTGAGCTGCGCTCACCAACTGCGATCACTGACAACGCATTGTTGAGACCGAGGGCGGTCAGGGTTGTACCGTCAATGGGGTCAACAGCGACATCAACCTGTGGGTCAGAGCCGTCTCCGACGACCTCGCCGTTGTACAGCATCGGGGCATCATCTTTCTCACCCTCACCGATGATGACGACACCGTTCATCTGAACTGTCGAAAGGCTTAGGCGCATGGCGTCTACCGCTGCTGCGTCAGCACCCTCCTTGTCGCCGCGACCCACCCATCGTGCTGCGGCGAGAGCAGCTGATTCGGTGGCGCGCACAAGTTCGAGGGCAAGGTTGCGATCAGGGCGCTGGGCACTCGTGTCAGACATACCCATACGGTAGTGCCGGAAGGTACCGTCATCAGTATGGGCGAAACCCCCGATATCGAGATGTGTCTTTCCGGCCGGGATATCACCGAGCCTCGACCCACACCCGACGGTGACGCAGTGATCTTTCTCTCTCGACCTCCTGGAGAAGGATGTTCGTTCGTTGAGGTTTCAGTTGACAGCGGATCAGAGAAGACGCTTGAAATTGATACGCCGCCGGCGGCGGGACGTGGTGGAGGTGGAGGGGTCTGGTGTTTTGCTGGCGATGACGATGCGATCGTCTATGTGGCGAGTGACGGCACGCTGCGGGTCTGGCCCGATCGGACACGTTCCGTAACAACGCTGTTGTCGGCAATGGGTGGTCCGATTGAAAGTCCGGTTTCGGTGATTGGTCGCAATGCGGTGGTGGTGACCGCTGATCGTGGATCAGTGTGGATGATTTCGATCGGCAACGGTGACGTCGAACGCCTCGATGACGGCCGTCATGATTTCTGTGCAGACCCTGCCGTGCTTAGCGACAGCGGAACGCAGGTGGTGACCTGGCAGGGTTGGTCAGTTCCCGATATGCCGTGGGACCACTCAGCTCAGGTGAGATGCAACCTTGATGAGCACTCCATTTCGGTCATCGAGGGGAAGGGCCAGCAACAACAGATCACCGGTTCACCACACGGCGTGTTGTCAGTGCGAGACGACTCGGGATGGCTCAACGTGTGGTGTGATGAAACGTCGTTGATCGCTGATCCGGCTGAACATGCTGGACCGTCGTGGGGTGTATCACAGCGCTCGTTTGCGACCTCACCTGATGGTGAACACCTCGCGTTCACCCGAAACCTCAACGGGTTTGGCGAACTCTGTGTGTATTCGTTTGACGCTCAGAAGTGGGAACCAATCGGTCGGGGAGTGCACCATCAGGTCCGCTGGGGCAACGGAGGCATTACTGCTCTCCGAAGTGGAGCGCGAACACCCAACCAACTCGTCGCCTATCGACTCGAAAGCGGGTCGTCTCCCACCGATAGCGAATGTTGGGTTCGCACCACCCTCGCAGTTGGTCCGAGTGAAAGGTGGGCGTCGATTGAACTGTCTGAGCCTTCCTGTGAAGAAGCCCTCAGTGATGGGCACCGAATCCCTTTTCGGCGCTACGGCGCCGGGCTCGGACGGTGTCTCGTGCACATCCATGGTGGCCCAACCGACCAATGGCAGGTCGAATTTCTGCCCCGAGTTGCGTATTGGCAGTCTCAGGGCTGGGATGTCATCCTTCCCGATCCACGAGGTTCAACCGGTCACGGGCGCTCGTTTACTCAGGCCTTACATGGCGAGTGGGGCCGCGCCGATGTTGACGATGTGGCTACTGTGATCTCTGAATGCCAGCGCCGGGGGTGGTCGACACCATCGACGACAGTGGTGATGGGGTCGTCGTCTGGAGGGATGGCGGCGTTAGGTGTGCTCATCGACTACCCGGAGTCAGTCGCTGGTGGAATTGCGCTTTATCCGGTGAGTGACGCCGCATCCCTAGCAGAGGAAACCCATCGTTTTGAGGCCCATTACAACGACACACTTATCGGACCTCTCGGTGACCCTCGGTACGTAGAACGATCGATGGTCGGTCGAGCCGGTCTCATTCAGCAGCCTTTGCTACTGATGCACGGCACCGATGACCCGGTCGTACCCGTCGCTCAAAGCCGAGCTCTACGAGACACCCTTCACGCATCTGGTGTCGAGGTGCGCTACACCGAATTTGAAGGGGAGGGCCACGGATTGCGAAATCCCGAACATCGAAGGCGAGAGTACGAACTGGTTGGTGCCTTTTTGCATGACGTTGTTGACGGGTGAAAATCTCTCCGGTTGCTGAGCAGGTAGTGTCATCGCGTGGCCGATCAGCACGAGTTTGACGCGAATGATGACGAAGCAGTGAACGTCTTCTATGACCTCACCGTGTGGGATGCCGATCAGCGGAGTGCTCTCGTTGAGTCTCTTGCGGCAGCCTCTGTTCCTCATGCATGGCGCGAGAACGAACTTGTTGTGCCAGAGTCCGCTGAAGCCATCACCGATGAGATCTTCGATCGACTCGAACGCGAAATTGGGCCGTTTCCCATCGCCCTCGGTGACGATGATGAAGCCCTTGAATTTCAACTTGACGAATGGTCGGTATCTGAGCGGCGGGTGCTCGTTGAGCAGCTCATCGCAGGGGAAATTCCTCATCGGTGGGAAGGCGATTCGCTTTTCGTCATTGGTGATGCGGCCGACGACGTTGATGAGCTTCTCGATGCGATCGAATCAGGAGACCTTGCGGTGCTTGATAGTTCAGCACCCGACGGGGCACTCGCCGCTTTGTTCTCAATCGGTGACAATCTTGCACGGTCAGTCGATGATGCAACAGCACGTATGCAACTGTTTGGACTCGCACCAGAACTCGCT
>DLTS01000055.1:0-1225 GCA_002501485.1 Acidimicrobiaceae bacterium UBA7830 | reverse complement strand
TTGACGGCGTCATTTACCGAGGAACCTTTCGACCCCGAACACATTGCGGTAGCGGCGCGAGATCTGCGAGACCTCTGCCGTCCGTGGGTATGACTTCTCATCAGAACTCTGAGCACAAAACGACGCGTTGAACAGTCGTCGCTACGCTCGTCCGAATGCTGCTCGCCGAACTGGAAATATTTCATTCCCGTTCAGCGCAGCCGACTCGCCGAGTTGCACTAGGTCAGCTTGTTCTGCCGGTCGAACCCGCCCCAGGTCTGGGAGGCGTTCTCTTGGGTGCTGTCGTGGCTCGCCATGCGCTCGATCTCGCGAGCGATGACATCACCGGTCTTCGTCGGCTCATCATCGATATCGGTGCTGGTCGTCGAGTAGTGCAGCCTCGAATACGGCACCGCTACCAAGTCGATCGCCATGGGCTTGCTGTCAGCACTCATCGCCTCATCGGTGAGGGCGAGGAAATGTCGTTTGAGTTCGCAGAGCGTGGCGGTGACCTTGCACAGGTCCTTGGAGCGATTTACGCAGTTGAACGCCTCGACCAGCAGCATCGATCATCGATCGCAGATGTTTTGATCAAGGCTTTGCGTTGGAAAGGGCCAATCGGGCCATCGATGGTGGCATTCCTCGCCGGTGCGCAAAGTTCATCACTCGCCGCTCTCGCTGACCCGCGTGCATGGGCATTGGAACGTCTGGGGTTCTCCGACTCAGAGACATCACCATCGTCCCGGGAAGTCTCCCGCCGTTACCGGCAGCAAATGAGATCGGTGCACCCAGATCATGGAGGAGACCATGAGGATGCAAGCGCAGCGATACGTGAACTTGCCGAGGCTCGTCGTATCTTGACGAAGTCGTAACGAGTCAGTCGCTGCTGATCTCTTCGAGCTCGCGCTGAGCGGTCTCAGGAAGTGCGACGACAACAAGAATCACCGCTATGACCTGTCCGAACATGAGCAGCCCCATGACCGATCGGTAATCCCACCCGGTGTCGAGCAGTGCGCCGGCCCCGAGGAGGCCGGCAATCCCACCGAGAAGAGCAGCCACGGTGAGCAGGCCAGCGGCACGGCTTCTGTTGCCAGTGGGAAAGAGCTCGGCCCGATAGACCGCAAGGGCGGGGTAGGCAACACCGCCAAGAAGTCCACCACCAAGCGCAGTGATCCACATCGGAAGGCCTCCGACGCTGAACGATGCGACAATGAGTAACGCAGCGAATGGAAGCGACATGGCAATG
>DLTS01000029.1 GCA_002501485.1 Acidimicrobiaceae bacterium UBA7830 | reverse complement strand
TTTCGATGCCGGTATTTGAATAGATACGTCGCCGCCCGAGAGCGGTGATCGGCGAGGATCCGTCGAAGGGGAGTCCGCTGGCGTGAGCAAGCAGATGCCGAAGTGTTGTTCTTTCATGTATCGAGGCTGAACACATTGCCGGGTCAACAACGTTGTCGAGACTGAGTGACCCTTCTTCGCATGCGATGAGTGCAGTGAGGCCGGTGATGGTCTTGGTCAGCGACGCAAGTCGGAATGACCGGTCGGTTTCTCCGACCGTTGAGTAGGTGGCTGGAGGTGATTCGTCAGACGACCGAACGATGACAGCAGCGCTATGGGGTACCGGCCACGAGGTGACTCGGTCCAGCGCGCCCATGACGATCAGGAGTTCGACGTGTCGAGCGAATCTCTGATGGATTCTGCGGTACGGAATGCGAGTTCGAGCCCTTGGCGGGCGTTTAGACGAGGGTCACAGATCGTCTCATACCGGTCGTCGAGATCACTATCGGCGATGGCATCGACTCCGCCGAGGCACTCGGTGACATCGTCACCTGTGAGTTCGACGTGAATTCCGCCGGGCCATGTTCCCTCGGCGCGGTGGGCACGCACAAAGCCTTCAATCTCGGCGATCAAAGCGTCAAGGTGTCGGGTCTTTCGTCCGTTCTCGGCGGTGAATGTATTGCCGTGCATTGGATCACAGGCCCAGACAACCGGGTGCCCTGCGTCTTTCACTGCACGTAAAAGGGGGCGAAGTCGGTCTTCGACGATGTCGGCACCCATCCGACTTATCAGGGTGAGTCGGCCAGGAATCATTGCTGGGTTGAGAGCCTCGCAAAGAGCGATGACTTCATCACCTGTCATTGTCGGACCAACTTTGCAGCCGATCGGGTTGCTCACGCCTCTGAGAAATTCGATATGCGCGCCGTCGAGTTCGCGAGTGCGCTCACCAATCCACAACATGTGCGCAGAACAGTCGAACCAGTTGCCACTCGTCGAGTCGCGTCTCGTGAGCGACTCTTCGTAACCGAGCAGCAATGCTTCATGGCTTGTCCACACATCGACCTCGCGAAGGTGGCTGTTGGTGTCGATATCCATCCCGATAGCGCTCATGAAGCGAAGTGCCCGATCGATCTCAGTCGCCATGTTCTCATAGCGCTGGCCCTCTTCACTTGATGCGACAAACTCTTGGTTCCATGCGTGAACCCGGTCGAGGGCTGCGAAACCACCCTTCGTGAAGGCTCGAACAAGATTCAAGGTTGATGCTGATTGGTGGTAGGCCTGAACGAGCCGCTCAGGGTTAGGAATTCGTGCAGCTTCGGTAGTGGTCGGATCGTTGACGATGTGGCCGCGGAATGATGGCAGTTCAAGATCTCCGACGATTTCGGTATCAGAGGAGCGGGGTTTTGCGAATTGGCCTGCGATACGCCCAACCTTGACGACCGGAACTCCCATGGAATAGGTGAGGACAACGGCCATTTGCAGAATGACGCGCAACTTCTCACGAATGTTGTCGGCAGAGAACTCTTCGAAGCTCTCGGCGCAGTCGCCGGCTTGCAATAAGAATGCGTTTCCTGCTGCGACTTTTGCAAGGTTGGCTTGAAGTGAACGCGCCTCGCCAGCAAACACGAGTGGTGGCATTGATGCAACGTGTTTGAGAGCGTTTTCGTAGGCAGCCTCATCTGGCCACGCAGGCTGTTGTTTTATCGGGTGGTCTTTCCACGACGAGGGACTCCACTGTTGCGGCATGCAAAAAATGCTATCGGTGTCGGGTTAAGTTGAGCCCGGACGCAAAAAAGCGGCCGGGAGCCCGACCGCTTCTCGCAAATAGTGCGGCGCCTAGCGCCGAGGAATATCAGACGCTGAGGATGTCGCCGGCGTCATCGCGAAGTCCGGCAACCGCGCGGCTCACGAGACGACGAGCTGCTTCAGCGGTGACTCCGAGGCTTTCACCGACTTCGCGGAAGCTCTTACGCTCTCCGTCAAGAAGCCCAAAGCGTGCTTCAACGGCGTAGCGGGCGCGAGGCTCAAGGGTACCGAGCAGTTCTCCGAGGAGATCGCTTTCAACGCCAACCATCACGGCATCTTCAGGAGTCGGATCACCGTTGGCCATCAGGTCACCGAGGGTTGCGTCGCCGTCGTCACCTACGGTCTTGTCAAGGCTGACCGGGGTGGTGAGGCGGTGCAACTCGGCGTTTGTTTGATCGAGTGTCTCCCCGTCACCAGAGGCCTGTCGGAGCGCAGCGCGCAGGCTTGCTGAACGGTCACCGGGGATGCGAATCAGGCTTGCCTTCTGATCGAGTGCACGGCCAATGGCCTGGCGGATCCAGAAGGTTGCATACGTGGAGAACTTGAATCCACGACGCCAGTCGAACTTGTCAACCGCATGCTCGAGGCCAAGGTTTCCTTCTTGAATGAGATCGAGGAGGTCCATACCTTGGGGAAGCGGGTAGCGGCGTGCAATCGAGACAACGAGGCGGAGGTTCGACCGGATAAAGCGGTCTTTTGCGTGAGCAGCTTTAGCGACTTTCGCCTTAAGGTCAGCGCTTCGCTTGCCAGCATCGAGCTTTTCCTGCGCTTCACGACCTTCTTCAATGAGACGAGACAGTTCACGCTCATCTTCTGCGGTGAGCAAAGGGACTTTGCCGATGTCGTTCAAGTAGAGACCAATTGAATCATTCATGTGCTTTTTCCAACTTTTTAAATTTCGTTTACATTTCCAGACCAATGACATGGAAATCCGTGAAATCAGGCTGGATCCATCTGTTTGGGGCCGAGAAATGACATAGAAATGTCACTTACATGACGAGAGCAAATGGATGGGGGGTATGTCGTGGGCGTCATGAACGCAATGCGTTATTCAGCCGAGTGACAACTGTAACACACTTGTCAAGTACCAACGAAGTGAAGACTGCGAAACGGTGGTAAAGGCTTCTAGGCTCAAAGATGATGTCTGTCCAAGCCAAAAGTCCGCGGCGTGTCGGAGTGTTTGGTGGGACGTTCGACCCCCCGCATCTTGGCCATCTCGTTGTTGCCATCAACGTTTTGCATGAGTTGCAGCTCGACGAAGTGCTCCTCATGGTGGCGAATGACCCATGGCAGAAGCAGGGCACACGCGAAATATCGCCTGCGACCGACCGTCTTGCACTCGTCGAGGCAGCCGTTAATGGGATTTCAGGTTTGACAGCAGGTTCGGTAGAACTGGAATTGGGTGGCCCCTCCTACACCGCAAACACTCTTGAATACCTCCACGCGAAGGAAGAGTTACTCGAAATTTTCACCATCGTTGGCGCAGATGCTGCCAATGGGTTGTTGACATGGAATCGCCATGAACGAGTTTCTGAACTCTCAACGTTGGTTGTCGTTGACCGACCAGGCGTCGAAAGTGCTCTGCCAGACCCGGCCAATGGGCACTGGCACCGAGTAGAGATTCCGCATCTTGAGGTTTCGAGCAGTGACCTCCGTGATCGGGTGAACGATGGCAGGCCACTCGATTTTCTCGTGACTCCTCCGGTGCTCGCCGAGATTGAGGCCAGGGCAATGTATCGGAACAGAGGGGCATCAGCGTGACTGCATCGGCTGAACTTCGCCGTCGCTATACCCAACAGGCAGCTCTGGCGGTCGGTGTTTCATTTGTGCTTGCTATTGCTCTTGCTGTTGTTGGGGCTCGAACTCTGGCCTCATCGACGATCGGTTCTCAGGCGGGTGGCAACCAGAGTGAAAATGTCATTGCTTTGCCACAGACAACAACTGCGTTTATCGGAGTTGTCGATAATGATGAAACGCTGCAATCTGCGGCACTAATAGTGCTCAACCCCTCAGGAGTAGGAGGAGCGGTTGTGCCATTTGAGGCGGCGGCAGATATTTCTGCAGGTCGAGCTGAGAGTGTGATGCCGTTACGTAACGCTCTTGACGGCGTCGATGCCACACTTTTCGCGCTCGATGCTGAATCGTTAACGGGTCTCACGTTCGACGTTGTTGAGATCGTCACGGCTTCGGAGCTTGCTGATCTGTTGGGTGGGGCGGCTTCGGTGCCGCTCGATCTCCCGCACTCGTTGGCGGCGGACGCCGGGGTGCAGTGGTTACAGGGTCGGTCGAGTGTGAGCATTGAAGAGGCAACTGAATTGTTGGCGATCGGAGGTGATGCTCCACTTGAGTACGGTTCCGAGCTGCACTCTGCAGTATGGAATGGAATCGTGAACCGATCAACGGCAGTAGCAGTTGGTCAGCCAGTCATTGATCCTGCATTTGCGTGGAGTGCCGAAGAGGTAGTTGCTGCCTTATTTGCAGGAGAGGTTGAGACAAGGTCACTCAATATGTATGAGGTTGAGGACAGCGATGGCGAACTGGTCTTCTACGACTGGGCTGAGACACTGCTCGTTGCGAGCCACCTTGCTCCAAACCGGGTGACCGCTCCTTACCCGTCGGCGATCGTTCGACTGCTCGTTCCATTTTCAGATGATGACCTCGAAGGAACTAAACGGTCCGTAAGTGATGTTGCTGTGGCGGCTGTGCGCCGACTGAGCGACGTTGGGCTCAACGTTGTCTCGGTATCAACTGGCATTAACCATGACGTTGAACAAGTAGGGGAAGTGACGGAGGTGTGGACCGGCGATGAGTCGTCGGTTACCGAAGCAGCTACGTCATTCAGCGAGCTCCTCGGAGAGGTAATTGCGCGCAAGGGTGACTATGTCATTGATGGCGTCGACGTCGTCATCATTTTGGGGACGTCATTCCTCTCAGACCTCGACAGACAACTAGCGACCAATCTTTCAGCGTGGCCATCGAAATAGTGCGGGTTTATCTTGCCGATACCGTGGTAGCTCCGAACGGACACAATCTCAATGGAGAACTGCGTGACGACTGAAATTGATGAATCGCGCGAGCTGGCTCTCGCGGCGGCCCGGATCGCCGATGCACAAAAAGGTAGCGATATTGTCATCTTGCAGGTCGGCGAGGTACTCGGAGTCACCGAATATTTCGTAGTTGTAAGCGCGTCAAACCGACGGTTAGTTCGCACTCTCGTAGACGAAATTGAAGTTCAGTGCCGCAATTCAGTGGGCCGCATTCCGTCCCGCACCGAGGGCGTTCGAGAACAGCAGTGGGTACTTCTCGATTACGGCGATGTTGTGGTTCATGTGTTCCTGGAGGAGATTCGCGAGTTCTACGACATTGAGCGTCTATATAAAGATGTCCCAGTGATTCCGACAGGCTTTAAGGATGCGTAATAGCGGTTGTCGTCAGTAACAGCACGTCGCTAGCGTGAAAGCGCTTCGGGGCTATAGCTCAGTTGGTAGAGCGCTTCCATGGCATGGAAGAGGTCAGGGGTTCAATTCCCCTTAGCTCCACTCCGAA
>DLTS01000027.1 GCA_002501485.1 Acidimicrobiaceae bacterium UBA7830 | reverse complement strand
GGCGGGTGTACTGACCTCAACCGAATACACACTTGGCACCGGGTTCTGGACGGCTTTAGTGGCACTCCCGGTCGGATTTGCCGCCGGCCAAGACATGTCAATTCCGAACGGTAATCAATGGGCAGTGCTCTTGGCCCTCGTCATCATCGGTGGATTATTCGGCCACTCGCTCATGAACTGGTCCCTGACCCGTATCCCGTTGTGGATTGGGTCAACGCTTACACTGCTGATCCCGATTGTCTCATCGATCATCGCCTGGATCGCCCTCGACGAGGCGCTCACTGCAATTCAACTTGGAGCTATCGGACTCGTGATCGTTGCCCTCTCAGTCATTGTCACCTCACAGCGCAACCCCACCCCGACACCACCACCAACTGCTCCGCTAACCTCGGCTACAACTGATTCGCTTTCGGGTGGCACCAAACGTGCGTCGCCCCCTAACCCCTGACAACTGGAGATTCCGCAACATGTCTGACCAATCGGCTGCAATTGATTACACCTTCACCGATGAGGCACCTGCCCTTGCGACATATTCGTTGTTGCCAGTTGTTAGGGCATTCGCACGTGTGGCAGGAATCGGGGTGACCTCATCAGATATTTCACTATCGGGTCGCATCATTGCGGTTTTCCCCGAGCGGCTGACCGAAGAGCAACGAATTCCTGATCACCTTGGGCTCCTCGGCGAACTCACCGCAGATCGCACCGCCAACATCATCAAACTGCCGAATATCTCTGCTTCGGTTCCACAGTTGAAGGCGGCGGTAGCGGAGCTGCAGGCGAAAGGTTACGACATCCCTGATCATCCCGACAATCCGGTAACAGATGAAGAGCACGACATTCGGGCGCGTTTTGATCGGGTGAAAGGATCAGCGGTGAACCCGGTTCTGCGTGAAGGAAACTCAGATCGACGGGCACCGAAAGCAGTAAAGGAATACGCCCGAAGCCACCCGCATTCGATGGGTGCATGGACTCCTGGGTCAGAAAGCCATGTTGCGACGATGCCGGCAGGTGATTTCCGGTCGAACGAGCAGTCGGTCACGATTGCAGCCGATACGTCACTTCGTATTGAGCACGAGGCAATCGATGGAACCGTGTCGATCCTTAAAGAATCTGTTTCGGTGCTTGCAGGAGAAATCGTCGACAGCACCTTTATGGATGTTGCTGAACTTCGGGCATTCCTTGATGCACAAATCGAAGATACCCGCTCCTCTGGCGTGCTGTTCTCATTGCACATGAAGGCAACGATGATGAAGGTCTCCGACCCCATTATTTTCGGTCACGCAGTGCGAGCCTTTTTCTCCGAGACATTCTCCGATTTCGGTGACGTTCTTCAGGGCGCAGGAGCCAACCCAAATAACGGTCTCGGATCTGTGCTGAGTGCACTCGAGAATGTGTCACCTGACGAACGGTTGCAGATCGAGGCGTCGATTGCTGCCGGTATTGCAAATGGTCCTGCACTAGCCATGGTTGACTCCGACAGAGGCATTACCAACCTGCACGTGCCAAGTGACGTCATCGTCGATGCCTCGATGCCAGCAATGATCCGCACGTCGGGCCAGATGTGGAACAGCGACGGGGAGCAGCAGGATGCGAAGGCGGTCATTCCTGACTCTAGTTATGCTGGCGTGTATCAAGTTGTCATCGATGACTGTCGTGAACATGGTGCGTACGATCCTTCAACGATGGGCTCGGTGCCAAATGTCGGGCTCATGGCCCAAAAAGCCGAGGAATACGGCTCACACGACAAGACATTTGAAATCGCATCAGCCGGGACTGTTCGGGTTGTTGACGCATCGGGCACAGTGTTGATGTCTCATCAGGTCAACGCTGGTGATATCTGGCGGATGTGCACGGTGAAAGATTTGCCAATTCGTGATTGGGTGAAGCTTGCAGTCGGCCGGGCTCGTGCCACAGGTGCTCCTGCCGTGTTTTGGCTCAACGAGTCACGTGCTCACGACCGTGAGTTGATTGCCAAAGTTCGCAGTTATCTAAACGATCATGACACCGACAGCCTCCAGATCGAGATCATGTCACCGGTTGAGGCCACGAAGTTCTCGGTCGATCGAATTCGCCGCGGAGAAGACACGATCTCCGTCACCGGCAACGTCCTTCGCGACTATCTCACCGACCTCTTCCCAATTCTTGAACTAGGCACGAGCGCCAAGATGCTCTCGATCGTCCCGCTGATGAGCGGTGGCGGGCTCTTTGAGACCGGGGCAGGTGGGTCGGCACCAAAACATGTGCAACAGTTCGAAGCCGAAAATTACCTGCGTTGGGATTCACTCGGTGAGTTTCTCGCCTTAGCGGTGTCGTTTGAGCACCTTGCATCAGTCACGGGCAACGCAAAGGCTGGGGTTCTCGCATCAACTCTTGATGCCGCAACCGGCCAAGTTCTCGAACATGATCGGAGCCCAGCTCGTCGGGTAGGCGGCCTCGATAACCGCGGCAGCCACTTCTACCTCGCGATGTATTGGGCGCAAGCTCTTGCGGCACAGACCGACGATGCCGACCTCGCTGCAGCATTCGCTCCAGTCGCCGAAGCGCTGACCTCGGGTGAGGGCGATATTGTCGCTGAGCTCGGTGCAGTCCAAGGATCACCATGTGATGTCGGCGGCTACTACCGCCCGAACGACGACCTTGCCAGCACTGCAATGCGTCCAAGTGCGACGTTCAACGCCGCCCTCGAATTACTTGGTTAGCAACGGCGTGCTGAGTTAGCTTGCCGGCTCAGCGACAAATACCGGAATGACACGACCCGCCTCTGCGGCCTTTGTTTCATACTCAAGAAATGGTGCAAAGACTGCAGCCGAGCGTTCCCACCAGGTGGAGCGCTCCTCGCCACTGATTTCTCTCACGGTAAACGCGGAAGGTTCAGGACCATCTTGAATAGTCACCGACTGGTCAGCGAGCAGGTTGTAGTACCAGCCCGGGTGGGTTGGTGCGCCGCCTTGTGAGGCAATTAGTGAATAGCAGCCCTCGTGCTCAACCCTCATGAGAGCAATCTTTCGCGTTGCGCCGGTCTTAACCCCTTTCATTGTCACGATGATGACGGGGATACCTGTATCTCGCAGCGTGTTCGCTCGGGTGCCACCCGAGGCCTCATATTCTGCGACTTGATCAGCAACCCATTGCCATGTACTCGGGATGTA
>DLTS01000022.1 GCA_002501485.1 Acidimicrobiaceae bacterium UBA7830 | reverse complement strand
TGCCGTCGGAGATCGCGTAGCAAAGGCGATGCCACCGCTTGTTATGGGGCGCGACACTCCGCTGAAGTACTGCTTTGAGGAGAACGAGAAATACGCGGATGGGTACAAGGCGGCGTCTGAGCTTCGGGCCATGTACGAGTCAGATGATGACGTGAAAAGTGTTGTTGACGTGGCCAAAGGTCTTGAAGGCCTGAAGCGTTCCGATGGCATTCACGCTGCGGCGGTCGTCATTACCAAAGAGCCGGTGACGGAGTATTTACCAATCCAACGCAAACCTGAGAGTGGCAAGCCCCCCGAAGATTCACCGGTGGTCACCCAGTACGAAATGCACGGGGTTGAAGCGCTTGGTTTGCTGAAGATGGACTTTCTTGGTCTTCGGAACCTTGACGTGATCACTGATACGCAGGCGATGGTTCAATCGACGATTGACCCGGCATTTGATATCGACTCCGTTCCACTTGACGATGCCGATACATTCGCACTCCTCGCTCGCGGTGACACGATCGGCGTGTTCCAGCTTGAGTCACCGCCGATGCGACAGCTGCTTCGGCGGATGGCGCCGAACTCATTTGAAGATGTCTCTGCTGTGCTTGCGCTTTATCGGCCAGGTCCGATGAGTGAGAACATGCACAACGACTACGCCGATCGGAAAAATGGTCGTAAACCAGTCGATTTCTTCCATGAAGATGCTCGCGAGGTTCTCGACGACACCTTTGGTCTCATGATCTATCAAGAGAGCGTGATGCGCGTTGCCCAGCAATTTGCTGGCTACTCGCTTGCCCAAGCCGACAACTTGCGGAAAGCCTGCGGCAAGAAGCAGCGCGATTTGATGGTGGCTGAGCGCCAAAAATTCGAGGAAGGGTGCGAAACAACTGGCTATGGAATCGCCCTCGGTAAACAGTTGTTCGACATTATTGAAAAGTTCGCTGACTACGCGTTTAACAAGAGCCATACATTTGGCTACGGGTTGATCACCTATCAGACTGCGTATTTGAAGGCGCACTATCCGGTTGAGTACTTCGCTGCGCTGCTTACAAGCGTGAAACACAACCTCGATAAAGCAGCTATTTACTTGGCTGACGGTCGTGCGAGTGGCATCAAGGTGCTTCCGCCTGACATCAACCGGTCGCTCTCTGACTTTGCGCCACTGCGACGCGAAGACGTCCCTGACGATGTCGACCTTCCGGTGGGCTCCCCGGGGGCAATTCTGTTTGGAATGTCAGCGGTGAGAAATGTCGGTGAGGGTCTTGTCTCTCAACTTGTTGAGGAGCGTGATGAGAACGGCCCGTATGCCACGTTCTACGAATTCGCCGAGCGAGTCCCAGAACCTGTCTTGCATAAACGAACGGTGGAGTCGCTCATCAACGGTGGGGCCTTCGACCGTCTTGAGCACCCGCGCCTTGGTTTGGTGTCAGTTCATGAGAGCATCATCGAGTCGACATTGAGCCGTCGGCGCGAACGCGATCAGGGTGTGTTGAGTTTGTTCGGCGACTGGAACGGTGACGATTCGGCAGAGATTGGTCGAGTTGATCGCATTGACATCCCCGATGTTGAATACCCGAAAGCGGAGCGTTTGAAAGCCGAGAAAGAAATGCTTGGCTTGTACGTCTCTGATCATCCACTGTTTGGGGTCGAGTCGGCGCTTCGACGCCGAGCCGAGCACGCAATTGTTGACCTCAGCGATATGGAAGATGGGTCGCACGTGAAAGTGGGCGGGATCATCACCGCCTCCGCCAAGAAGTTCACCAAAAAGGGTGATCAAATGGCTGTCTTCACCCTTGAAGATCTCGATGCTGCAGTAGAGGTCACAGTGTTTCCACGAACGCTTGCCGCATTGCAACACTCGATTGTCGACGACCGCATTGTTGCCGTGAAGGCACGACTCGACCGACGAGATGAAAGCCGCCTCGGTCTCATCGCAATGGAGATAGAGACTCTCACCGGGCTTGAAGTTGCTGGCTCGCGCCCTGTTCGTTTACGCCTTCCCGGAGGTATTCCTGATCGGCATGTTTTAGAGAGATTGAAAGCGATCATCGAAGAGCATCAAGGAAACACGCCTGTTGAGATCGAAGTGGCCAAAGGACAGGTTCTCCGGCTTGGTGAGGGCTTCCAAGTCGATCCTTCTCGCGCAGTCGGCGAATTGAGGGTTGCGTTCGGCCATGAGGCAGTTGCCCCCTGATTCACTCTCCCGCCTACTGGAGTCCGCACCAGAAATGGCAGAATAGAGGGAAGAAGTTTTGCTGGAGATCATGTAATGGCACTGGAAGTACTCACCAACGACGCAAGCGCGCTGACCGATGATGACCTTGCAGAGATGATCGCAATTGAAGGGGCGTTTGACTTGGCATTCCTTGATGGCTGCCGGGAGTCATGGGTGCTTGTCACCACCGCTCGTGATGGTGGCACGCTTCATGGGTATGCGTTTTCTACCCTTGAACGCATTGGCGGAACGCCATGCGTATTGCTGGGAGTGATGAGCGTTCGTCGAAACGCAAAGCGTGACACCGTTCTGAAGGGTCTTATGAAAGAAGCGTTCCACCGTGCGCTGATGGCATTTCCAGATGAAGATGTCGTAGTCGGCGGACGTTTCGCTCTTCCTGACGGTCTGCAAGCCCTCAAAGAGGTTGACGACGTAATCCCTGCTCCCGGCTCTCGGGCGGTAGGCGAAGAGCGTGCGTGGGGTCGACGACTCGCGAAACGCTTCGGTGTTGATGGGTCGTATGTGGCCGAACAGTTCATGTCGACGAAGAACCCCTCGGGCGGTTTTGTTGATTTTGAATCTGCAAAGCCTGAGAAGATTGCCGCCAGCATAAAGGGCCTCTTTGAAGGAGTTGATGCCTCACCAGGCGGAGTTCTCATCGCCTATGGTTGGACGATGGCTGAGGATCTTGCAAAGCTCGGTGCCAGATAGCCCACAGTCTGTTGACGCCTTGTCGGCACTGATTCGGTCACGGGCAATGTGCCGGTCGTTTCTCCCTGACCCAGTCGCCCCACGCATCATTCGTGAAATTGTCGACTTGGGGACGAGGGCACCAAGTGCAGGACGCTCCCAAGGTCTACACGTCATTCAACTCACGGGAGACGACCGAGAACAGATGTGGTCTAGATCCCTCCCGGGCGATCGTAGAGAAGAGTTTGCATTCCCGGGTCTCATTGAAGCGCCGGTACTGCTCTTACTGTTCGTCGACCCCGATGCCTACGTCGAGCGTTATGCAGAGTCCGATAAGGCTCACACCGGCCTTGGGAACGGCAGAGAGGAGTGGAGGACGCCATTTTGGTTCATCGACGCGGGAATGGCGGCGATGTCCATGCTTCTCGCTGCGCAGGCCTATGAGTTGGGGGCGTTGTTCTTCGCAATGCCTCGACCCGAAGACGACATTCGGTCAGCGCTCGGTGTCCCCGAGTCGCAAGCAACTGTTGGCGTGCTCGCTCTTGGATACCGAAACGATGACGATATTCAGTCGCGCGGGGTGGGGCGAAGCGCAACTCGTCCTCGTCGAGGTGCAGACCATGTCATTCACCGAGGGCAGTGGTAGCAGCGACCACGGTGAGTTCGGTCACGGTGCCGATGTGACCGTTAAGGAAATGATCGGCTCCGGCCACGACCGACATGCCGACCTCTCTCACGATGGCGTCATCCGCAATCGTCGCTGGGGGAGAGAATTGGTCGTGTTCAGCAATGATCAATGTCGTGGGCGTTGTAGGAATTTCGAGAGTCACCGTTGATAGTGGCGGTGCAATCATGATGAGGTGTCGCGCCCCGACAACAGATGCGATTCGAGCCGCAACAATCGAGCCAAACGAGTAGCCGGCAATCACTAAAGGTAGTTCGCAGTGACGTCTCTGTAATTCGTGGCAGCACGCGATCGCATCCGGCACCTCCTCAATTGTGTTTCCGCTTGCGAGGCGAAAATCACTGCGTGCAGTAGTTATGCGTTTGTGGTGAAGAGCATGGGCGATGGAGAGAAGCAAAGGGTGGTCGCGCCGGCCGCCGTAGAGAGGGTGGGGGTGCAGCAGCGCAGCGACTGCTCGAGGCGATGACGGGGTCTCGACATCGGCACTGATGGTGATGCCGTCGTCTGTCGTGAGTTCGATGGTTTCGAGAGTTACATGGGTTGCAGATGTGAAGTCATCGAACGGCGAGTCAGAATTCATAGCAGCACGGTACCCTTCGAAGCGTGGAGTCCGAAAACGACAAACTGCCGATCAAAATGCTGAGCGACAGGCTGCTTGTTCGCATCGGCAAAGATGAGGGTGAGCGTAAGAGCTCAGGGGGCATCCTCATTCCAGCCACTGCGCAGATGGCGAAGCGTCTCGTATGGGCTGAAGTCATTGCGCTTGGACAAAACGTCCGTTCCGCTGAAGTTGGCGACCGTGTTCTGTTTAGCCCTGAAGATCGTTACGAGGTTGAGGTGCAAGGAGAGGATCTCGTCATGTTGCGCGAGCGGGATATCCATGCGGTTGCGGCTGAGCGTATTGAGGCATCGACCGGCCTCTATTTGTAGCTATAGCGGTGTTCTGGGTGAGCGCTGCATCGTCGGCGTAGGATCACCATATGGACTCAACACAGTCAGATTGGAAGCCGGTTTATCTCACCGATGAGGCGCGGAACCACATCACCTACAACGCTGATGGTCTCGTGCCCGCAATTGCGCAAGAGGTGGATACTGGTGAGGTGCTGATGATGGCGTGGATGAGCGCTGAGTCACTTGATCGCACGCTGGCTGAAGGCCGCATGGTGTATTGGTCTCGTAGCCGTCAAGAATTGTGGCGCAAGGGCGATACGAGTGGCGATCACCAGTCGGTTCGCGAAGCGTACTACGACTGCGATGGCGACACGTTGCTGTTCAAGGTGGTACAGCACGGCGTCGGCGCCTGTCACACAGGGGAACGAACATGTTTTTACCTGTCTTTCAGCGAGGCTGGATGAACATTCGTCCTGAAGCCGACGAGTTTCTTTCCTACGCCGCTGACCACAGTGTTGTTCCCGTGTGGACAGAGGTGCTTGGTGATCTAGAGACTCCAGTCTCTGCCTTTTTGAAACTTGTAGACGACGGGCCAGGTTTTTTACTTGAATCGGTTGAGAATGGTGAGCGTTGGAGCAGGTTCTCCTTCATTGGCCGCGATCCGGTTGCAACACTGGTACTTCGCGGCGAGACACTTGACGTTGAAGGAACCCTCGGCGCGATGGTGCCAACAGATCAGGGGATACTCGGGGCGCTAGAAGCTCTTCTCGACTCGCATTCGAGCCCCGAAATTTCAGACCTTCCTCCGCTGCATGGCGGCATCGTCGGCTATCTCGGATACGACGTCATCCGCGAGGTCGAGCACCTTCCTGATGCTCCACCCAACGATCACGGCATGCCTGACGCAGTAATGAGCATTATCGGATCACTTGCGGCGTTTGACCATTGGCGTCAACGCATCTACCTCATCGAGTCAGTTGTGACTCGCGATGAAGCCGGTAACCCGTTGAGTGAGGCCGAGTTGTTGGCCGCTCGTGACGCAGCGATTGATGCGGTGAAAACATCGGCACAACGCTTGGCGGCCCCATCAGAGACAACGGTTGTCGAGCCCCCCGTGCCTGGTGAGCGGCACGATGACGTTTCATCATCGATGGGCAACGGGCGATATCTCGATGCTGTCGTGATTGCGAAAGAGCACATCCTCGCAGGAGACATCTTCCAGGTTGTGCTTGCACAGCGGTACGACATCGAGTTGGAGGCAGACCCTTTTGACGTCTACCGGGTGTTACGGCAGGTAAATCCGAGCCCGTACATGTACTTCATTCGACACGAAGAGGCAACACTCGTTGGTTCGTCTCCCGAACCAATGGTGCAGTTGCGTGGTGATCACATTGTCAGCCGTCCAATTGCGGGTACTCGTAAGCGTGGGCTTGACGAAGAACATGATCGCCGTCTCGCCGCAGAGTTACTCGAACATCCAAAAGAGCGGGCTGAGCATGTGATGCTTGTCGATTTGACCCGAAATGATGTTGGGCGCGTCGCGGAATTTGGTTCAGTGGAGCCTGAAGAGTTCATGACGCTTGAGCGCTACAGCCATGTGATGCATCTGACCTCTCAGGTCTCCGGGACGATTCGTCCCGGGCTGGGCCCGATTGACGTGCTCAAAGCAACTTTGCCTGCAGGCACAGTCAGTGGGGCTCCGAAGGTTCGTGCGATGGAGATCATTGATGAGTTGGAGCCAGTGCGGCGAGGCCCTTACGCCGGTGTTGTCGGGTATCTCGACTGGTCGGGCAACCTCGACACTGCAATTTGCATTCGTACCATGTTTGTTCGTGCAGATGGGGTGACGGCTTCACTGCAAGCGGGTGCCGGTATTGTCGCCGACTCAGACCCGGAGGATGAAGATTTGGAGTGTCGTAATAAAGCGGCGGCGCTTCTTGCAGCCATTCCGGCCGCGCGAAGAATGACAGCGATCCGAAGATCGCAGGAGAGTTGAAATGAACGATTTGATCGAATGGGAACAGGCAGTGTGGGCAGTTGCCCCTCGTGATGTCATCTCAGCTGTGGGAGCCGACACTGAGCGGTACCTGCAATCTCAGTTATCTCAGCAGATCGAAGGGCTGAGCGATGGTGACCGTGTGCTGTCATTGCTCCTCGAACCAACTGGCAAGGTGATTGCGCTTATCGGCGTACTTCGCCGCAGCACCGAAGAGTTCATCATCGATTGTGATCCGGGAGACGGTGAGCAAGTGCTTGCCCGGCTGCAGCGATTTCTGTTGCGAGTTGACGTTGTGCTCACGCTCGTTCCCGCCGGCGCCGCTACTCCCGAGGATGTTGAGCGATCCAGAGTTGCTCATGGTTGGCCCCGAGGTGGAAACGAGATCATCGCCGGAGAGACGATTCCTGCAGAGCTTCCGATGTTGCCGGAGCTTGTGTCATTCACGAAGGGCTGTTATCCCGGTCAAGAACTCGTTGAGCGAATGGATGCCCGGCAATCGTCTTCACCGTTTGAGATTATTTGGATGGCCGGAGACCTCGAGGTCGGTGAAGAGGTCATCGCGAATGACGTTACCGTGGGGGTTGTGACCTCATCAGATGGCGGCGCAATGCTGGTTCGAGCCCGTCGTCGCCGTAATTCCTGACGCGTCGTCTGTCAGCGCTTCTGTTCGGTCTTGAGGTGGCGGACGTAGACTTTCCGTCCGTGACCTACGTCTATGCATTCGACCATAAGCACCGCAAACCACCAATGTCCTATAAGGACCTTCTTGGCGGCAAGGGGGCAAACCTCGCCGAAATGACGACGGTGCTGAACCTGCCAGTCCCTCCAGGGTTCACGGTGTCGACAGACGCCTGCCGTGACTATATGCATGGTGGCTGGCCATCGAGTCTCGATGTTGAGGTAACCCGACATGTCGCGAAGCTCGAAAAGATGATGGGTCGCAAACTGGGCGACGCAAACGATCCTCTGTTGGTGAGTGTGCGCTCGGGGGCAAAGTTTTCGATGCCGGGAATGATGGACACGGTCCTAAATCTTGGCCTTAACGATGCCAGTGTGATCGGCTTGGCGAATGTCACTGGTGACGAACGGTTTGCCTATGACTCATACCGTCGCTTCATCGCCATGTACGGACGCATTGTGCTCGACATTGATGGCGACCGTTTTGAACACCCACTTGAGGTGGCGAAAGCGAAAGCTGGCACCGATAACGATGCTGATCTTGATGCAAAGGCACTTCAGCAACTCGTCAAGGCGTATCTTGCGGCGGTTCGTAAGGCCACCGGCTCTCCGTTCCCGCAAGATCCTCGGGCGCAGCTTGACGGCGCAATCGAAGCGGTCTTCAAATCGTGGAATGGGGCTCGCGCGATCGCCTATCGCGTTCGTGAGAAGATCAGCCACGAACTCGGTACTGCTGTCAACGTTCAGGCGATGGTTTTCGGTAACCGTGATGATAATTCGGGTACTGGAGTCGGCTTCACTCGCAACGCCGCTACCGGAGAAAATCGGCCCTATGGCGACTTCTTGGTGAATGCTCAAGGTGAAGATGTCGTCGCCGGTATTCGGAACACGTTGAATCTTGATCACATGAAGAAGATCTTCCCATCAATTCATTCCGAGTTGCTAAAGATTTTTGTTCGACTCGAAGAGCACTACACCGATATGTGCGATACCGAGTTCACCATTGAGCAGGGACGCCTATGGATGTTGCAGACACGAGTCGGCAAACGTACGGGCGCAGCTGCGTTGAAGATGGCGGTCGACATGACGAAAGGCACCGCAGGTACCCGTGGCCGAAAGTGGAGGATTTCCCGCGAAGAAGCGGTGATGCGAGTTACAGCTGAGCATCTCGATTCGGTTCTTCACCCTCAGTTCAAAAAGAAGGGCGCTTCGATCGCAAAGGGCCTTGGTGCATCTCCTGGTGCAGCTGTTGGTCAAGCATATTTCACCGCTGATGATGCTGAGGCTGCAGCAAAGAAGGGTGAAAAGGTTGTCCTGGTTCGAAACGAGACCAGCCCTGAAGACGTACACGGCATGATGGTGGCCCAAGGCATCCTCACCGCTCGCGGTGGACTTGTCAGCCACGCAGCCGTGGTGGCCCGTGGTTGGGGAACGCCGGCGGTCGTTGGTGCTGACACCGTCAAAATCTCCGGGAAGTCATTCTCTGTCGGATCTGCGACGATCTCGCAGGGTGACGTTATTTCGATTGATGGGACGTCGGGCGAGGTCATGGTTGGTGCGCTTGAACTTGCTGCTGCGAAGCCACCAGCGGAGTACGAGACAGTGCTGAAGTGGGCCGACACCATTCGTAAAGGAAAGATGGCTGTTCGCGCGAATGCTGACACTGGCGCTGACGCAAAGGTCGCCCGTGGCAACGGTGCTGAAGGCATCGGGCTGTGTCGTACCGAGCACATGTTCCTGGCTCCAGATCGCTTACCGATCGTTCGCGCAATGATCCTTGCAAATACGCCAAAGAAAGAGGCGGCTGCACTTGAGCGACTGCGTATCGCGCAGCAGGCCGACTTCGAAGACATTTTGAAAGCAATGGATGGCCTCCCAGTAACGATTCGCCTTCTCGATCCTCCGCTTCACGAATTCTTGCCATCGGTTGAAGAACTCAGAGTGAAGGAAGCAAAGAAGGGGCTTTCAAAACGCGAACGCGAGTTACTTGACGCCGCCGAGAGTTGGGCCGAGCACAACCCGATGATCGGAACCCGGGGTGTTCGGTTGGGCGTGATCAAACCTGGCCTGTATGCAATGCAGGTACGTGCCCTTCTTGACGCCGCTAAAAAGCTTCGTGCCAAAGGTGGCAATCCAATTATTGAGGTCATGATCCCGTTGACGGTGACTCGTGAAGAACTCGGGCTTGCCCGCTCGTGGGTGCAAGAGGAGATCGATGCCGCCTTGAAGGGAATGAGAGGTAAACCGAAAATCACGATTGGCACCATGATTGAAACCCCTCGTGCTGCGGTGCGGGCAGATGAAATTGCCGAGGAAGCTGATTTCTTCTCGTTCGGGACGAACGACCTCACACAGCTCGCGTTCGGTTTCAGTCGAGACGATGTCGAGAGTCGGATGATGCCGGCATACCTCGAGCAAGGCCTGTTGAAGCGAAATCCGTTTGACACCATCGACCAAAACGGTGTGGGTGATCTCGTAAAGATGGGTGCTGAGCGTGGACGCTCGGTCAAACCTGCGCTCAAACTCGGTGTGTGCGGTGAGCACGGTGGCGATCCAGAGTCGATTGAACTATTCTCACGGGTCGGGCTCGACTATGTGAGTTGCTCGCCATTCCGCGTGCCGATCGCTCGTCTTGCTGCTGCGCAAGCGATCATCGGTGCGAGCGACAGCCAAAAGTGAACTAGCCCAAGATCCGTCTGCGGTGGTGATGCCTCGCTGTGGTAACTCGGCATGCGCCGAGAACTAGATTCCTTGGTGTGGCAATTTCCGACGATGACATCGAACGTGTTCGCGCAACGGTCTCGATCGTCGATGTTGTCAGCCAGCACGTGCAGCTGCGGCGCACTGGTCGGAACTGGGTTGGCCTCTGCCCGTTCCACGGTGAAAAGACCCCTTCGTTCAACGTTCGTGAAGAGACCGGCCGGTATAAGTGTTTTGGGTGCGACGCGTCGGGCGACGTGTTTACATTTGTGCAGCAAACCGAGCACGTCGATTTCATCGGGTCAGTCGAATTTCTCGCGGCGAAAGCTGGCATTCAACTCAATTACACGTCGACCGGACAGTCGAAAGATCGGGCTCGCCGCAAACGCCTAATTGAGGGCATGGAGACCGCGGTTGAGTGGTACCACCAACGTTTGCTGTCTGCTCTCGATGCTCGACCTGCGCGCGATTACCTTCGCTCTCGAGGCATCGACGGTGAAATTGCTCGCCAGTTTCGCATCGGCTGGGCACCCGATGAGTGGGACGCATTGGCGTCTCAGGCTGGTGTCGAAGAAAAAGTTCTCGATGATGTCGGTCTTGCATTTCGGAATCGCCGCAACCGCATGCAAGACGCGCTACGCGGACGCGTTGTGTTTCCCATCATGAACGACAGTGGCGACCCGGTGGCGGTCGGGGGACGCATTTTGCCCGGTTCAACCGACCCCGCGAAGTACAAGAACTCTCCTGAGACACCGATCTACACGAAGTCTCGGGTGTTGTACGGCCTTAACTGGGC
>DLTS01000066.1:15450-47326 GCA_002501485.1 Acidimicrobiaceae bacterium UBA7830 | reverse complement strand
GTTGCGCATGAAGACCTTGTTCAGTTTCTTGACGCTGACGATTTGCTAACCCCGTGGTCGTTAGAAAATCGTTTGAATGCGCTTCGGCAGGCAGGAGAGGGATTCGCTGGTGCTTACGGCCAGGTCCTTCAGTGCACGGAAGAAACGCTCGTTGAAGACGTCAGCCGTTGGCGACAAGCCGTAAGCCTTGAGGAACGTAATTTCTCTAGTTCTGCTGGGGAGTCACCCTTTACTGTGCATGCACCTTTGATGCGTATGTCAGTTGCGCGAGAGGTGGGAGGATTCGACGAGGCCTTCCGAAACGGTGCTGAAGATTGGGAATTTTGGAGCCGTGTTCTGCGTACCGGCGCCCGTTTTGCGGGAGCAGATCGAATTGCCGGGGCCTATCGCCAACGCGCTCAGAGCATGATTCGGTACGGTCTTGATGATCATCTCCAGCGAGCTGAAGAATTACTTGATCGAGCAGATTTACAAGCGCGGTGGAGTACAGGTGAAATCGCTCCCCTCACTCTTGGATACAGCGAGATGCGTCGACAAGAGCAATTGGTGCGCAGAAAGGCTGTCTGGTTTGGAATTTCGGAAGCAATTGCAACCTTAAGAGGGGATCTCTTTCTTCACGAAACAAACTCAGCAATGCGCACCAACGAGGAGTCTGCACTTATCGCTTTTCTGAGACCAGGTGTTGTTGAACAAGCGCGACGTGGCTTGATCAGAGGCTTTGGGCTGTCCCTCAATTGTGAAATGCGTTTGAGTGATCACGCGAAGCAGGTAATTGCGCATATGTCGCACAAAGTCGCAGACCAAGTCCTTGAATCAATTTCGGAATTAGAGGCAAGCCTGCAAACCAGTAACGATTTTCTGGTAATTGATCAAACACTTCCAGAGGACGCCGTGTTTATTGCACTCACGAAGCCCCGTGACGAACAGCTTGTTGAAGCCGCAAATTTAGATCTTGAAAAGTGTGTTTTCATAGACCTATCAAGCGAAGGCGGTCATCAATTTCAGGAGAATACAACCCAACCCACTATTTCTTTGTCCGAGTTTTTGCTTCAATGGCGGTCCTCAGCGCCCGCTTCAATTGTTGCATCAAGTCCTCTCCACCCTGTGTTGCGGAGCGAGGAAGTCACCGATATCACGGAGATCACGGAGGTGGCGCTCTATGCCGAGGACTTGAATTCTGATGTAGAGCCGGAAGTATTTCAAGGCTCATATCGAACCGTTTTTGCCAAAGAGGAGAGCGACTTACCTGATCGGTCCTTCGAGGAGTTAGGGCTTTTAAAGAACACCCACCGGGGCGAAACTTGTGTAATCGTTGGAAATGGCCCGTCGCTCAACCTGACGGATATGCACCTGGTATCGAAGTTTCCATATTTTGCAGTCAATTCTTTCTTCCTGCTTGAAGACAAAATCGAGCGGCCACCCGACTTTTACGTCGTCGAAGACACAGCAGTGTTTAAGGACAATTTTGAAGAAATCATAAATTTTGAGGCTGGGCTGAAACTTTTTCCGACGATGTATAAGGAAAAACTTTTGTCCGCTCGAACAGCAGAAGAACTCGGGAATCCGCTTTTCTTTCGAATGAATCAAGGTTTTTACGGTCGGCGGACCGGGGCTCTCGGGTATCCACGATTCTCACAAGATGCCAGCCAGAGAGTTTTCTGTGGCCAAAGCGTCACGATCATCAATCTTCAACTGGCGTATTGGATGGGGTTCTCCAAAGTTCTGCTAGTCGGGATGGACTTTTCTTACCAGATCCCGGCCGACGCGAAAGTAGATGGAAATATCATAGTTTCCCAGTCTGACGACCCGAATCACTTCGATCCTCGCTATTTCGGTGCCGGGAAGACGTGGAAAGACCCCAAACTTTCGCGAGTGCTTCAGAATTACAGACTCGCAAAAGAAGTTTTTGAAGCTGATGATCGTCAGATTCTGAACTGCACGGTTGGTGGCGCTCTTGAACTTTTTGAACGATCGACTCTAGACGAGATGGCTTAACTGTCCGATCGCATCACGAGAACGATGACAGCTCAACTCCGAGGTCTGATAATCGACGATCCAGAAATGAAGATAGATACTCGCTCATCGTCTCTGTGAAATGCCCTCCGTCATACCTAGCGACGATTCCATTTATCATTAACGGGCATTCCCAATTTGGGCATACGATGTCGGTGAGAGAAATTGTTCCGACAACTTGTACGTGGTTAAGGGCAATTTCGTCAAAGATTCTGTTGTATTTGATTTCTCGACTCGTCCTAGGCACCTCCCTTACGCACGATCCTGTGTTTGGGCTGTCGTTTGAGAGGCAGTTCACGTCTGGCCCTGGTGGCAAAATATGAAGAAATACCAACTCAGCACCTCTCGACGAGAGCACCGAGACAGCATCAATTAAGGCCTCTTTGGTTTCAGAGAGATGCAAATCAGTTTGAGAGCGGATTAGAGCACCATCAGTTACATGCTGGTTTGGCTCGTTTGACGACGTTGCGATGATGAGATCTGGATCCCATTCCTCGAGGACCTTTTCGTAGATACCAGGAGTCTCTTCAAAGCACACGTAGTTGCTCTGTTTGTGTAGCTCGCCACTAATGCCAGTGGCGAGAAAGCGGTGCCCGATAGGACAACCTCCAACTGCGGCATGCACGTACCTGAAACCGTGCTTAGCGGCTAAAACTTTCAATGCAGGGTCGTAGGCCTGAGAGGTGGAATCCCCAACTATCACTACAGTCTTCGATTCGGGACGCGCCCCTTCCACCTTTACGCAGGGTTGTGGATTCGAAGGACACGGATCGTAACTGCGGTCAGCCGTAGCTTCCGTAATTAGTGAGTCCGATGGTGCGGCGAGAAGAGCGCTGGAGACAATGAATAATGAAAAGACTGAAGTAAGGGCTATGCCAGAGACTGTCCGCCTTGAGATCGAAATTGATGCTCGGATCGGCTGCTCGACTAGTCGGAAACTTGCTTCGGCGAGCGCAACGGTGAGCAAAAGCTGCAGGAGATTGGTAAGCCGTCTATCAAAGAATGAGGCATCTGTTGGTGCACTCAACCATAGAGTTATTGGGAAGTGCCAGAGGTAAATCCCGTAGGAAATAACGCCAATGTGAACAATTGGTCTAGCACTTAAGAGTTTGCTCAGCGGTGACACATTCGCGATAGCTACGATGATGACTGCTGTCGCGAGAGCTATCAGGACCGCGCCTCCCTTGAAATACATCCTCAGACTGTCGGGCATCCACCGTGAAAATCCAAAGAGGAGCAAGACGGCAGTGAAACCCGCAGCAGTCAGGCTTTTTGGCCCTGTTCTCTGCGTTGTCTTGGTTGGCAGAAGAAATGCTAGGGCGGCTCCGATCAATGGTTGAAAGACTCGAGTGTCCGTGCCGTAGTAGACCCTTGAAGTGTTCACCGGTGAGTACATCACATACATGAGAACTGCACTCGCAACTATCAGACTGAACGTGACTGTAAGAGTGGTTGCCCGTCGAGCTCCTATTTTCCAAAGGAGGAAAATAGCGAAAGGCCAGAAGATGTAAAACTGCTCTTCCACTGCGAGGGACCACATATGCCGCAGAGGTGAGACACTCCCCTCCGCAAAGTAGTCGTCTGCTTGGCCAATGAAGTTCCAGTTCGCAATGTACAACAGCGTTGAACGAATCTCTTGGTGCCGAGTCCCGCTCGACAGCACTGATCCGAACAATGATTCCCACATCGCAACAGCAGCGATCAGGACGAGGGAAGCGGGTAGAAGTCTGCGTATACGCCTTACGAAGAAATCTCGTAACAAACCCGGCTTTTGGTCGTTTAACTGGGCAATTAAGACACTTGTAATTAAGTAGCCCGAGAGAACGAAAAAGACGTCAACGCCGATGAACCCTCCCGGGAGAATTCCTGGCGCTGCATGGAATACAAAAACCAGCAAGACTGCAACCCCACGCAGACCATCCAGCGCTGGTTGGTACGGAAGAGTTCGTTCTACGCTCATTCAACCCCCTCGAAAATCAAAGTCTGCGTTACGACTTGCGCCATTGCCGGCGAAAGACCGATCGGAGAATCAGCTGGGCATCTAAAACGACTGACCAGTTCACAAGATACTGGAGGTCGTAACCCAGCTTGTGTGCGGCATCGGTGTCGTAATCCCCAAACGCTTGTGCGTACCCGGTAATGCCCGGAGCTACCGAGTGACGACGTTGATAGCCAGGGATTTCAGACTCAAGTTTCGATGTGAATTCCGGACGTTCTGGTCTCGGACCGACCAGCGACATGTGCCCTTGAACCACATTAAGTAGTTGTGGCAGCTCGTCAAGACGCGATGAACGGATCCATTGAAGTCTCGGTTCTACCCGAGCATCGTTCCGCTCGGAAAGCCGCGGGCCAGATTCAAATTCTGCATTTGAATACATTGTCCGAAACTTGACGATCTCAAAGTGTCGACCGTTGAGGCCTACTCGTGTTTGGCGATAGAACACTCCCGCAGAGGAAACCGCTTTTGAATAAGCTGCAGTCATAGCGATGAGCGCAAGCCAGAGCGGGCTGGTGAACAGAATGATCGAAAGGTCGATGATGCGTTTGAGTCGCAGTTGATGTGGCTGAAGGCCTTGTGTGTTGAGACGAATGAATGGAATGCCGCCAATTTGGTACACGGTCTTGAGTCCAAGCAGGGTCTCTGCCGCACTCACGCGTTGAATAACTGTCGTTCCCTCCTGAGCCAGACTCGTAAGTGGCTCCGGAAAGTTTCTTTCAAATGCTGAGAGGTCAACGAAGAACACATCTGTGACTTGGAATTTTTTGACTTGTAATGGATCGAGAAATTCACTGTCGCATTCGAGCACTATGCGAGCGCTCGAAATATGCGAAGCCAAGGTGTTCCTAGCCCGATCACGTTCGCTCGAATCTCCGACAAGAGCCACTCGCGAAGGCCCCCTACGTCGAATAGCCAGTCGTCTGCTCAGCACCCGAGTCATAGTGAGCGCCAACGTACCGAGCAGGAAAAGGGCCGCGAGATTGAGACGCGGCATTAGGTAGCGGTCAAAAAAGACTGCGAAAACGCCATCGATCAGTGTGGCTATACCCATTGCGAGCGCGACCCGCGGCGCCCATGGCCGGAGCCCCAAGCTGGGATCTCGTTCGTACAGGCCGGTGAAATAGTTGACCGCGATACTGACGGTCGTCGCGATAGCGAAACCGGTCAAGTAGTGACCAACTCCGTAAGTCGGCCAGGACGAACCAAATCGAATCAAATTTATTACGCAGAGAAGCCCGAAGAGGACCAGCGAATCGAGAAGGTATAGAAAACGAAAGCCGCGCCGCCACATCCATCCCAACTGGCGGTTGAATAAAGCTGCGGGCCGATCGAGCAAACGATCAATAGCACCTTGCGAATAAGGGCTAGAAGGTTCGGGCGCCACCCAATTATCGTAAGCGAAAGCACTTACTGCTGGCGGTGACGCCGACATAATTGACCGTGACCGTTGGTACTGGGTTCACCGCCAGTACCTGACCTACATTTGGAGCTGGGCGTTCCAAGGTTCGAAGAAGAGAATCCGCAGAGGCGTCAAAATGACTGATAACAACGATCTAGTGAGCGAAGCATCTTCTCTCCAATCGTTGAGTCACGCTTCTAACTCGTTGCGCGCTTACCTTCGAAATAGTTGGCGCCGCCGACACTTTGCTCTGGCAATGCCGGTTGACAGATTCAGAAGCAGGAATCAGAACACAATTCTCGGAAACGTATGGAATGTGCTCAATCCGTTGCTCACAGCGGGCGTGTACTACCTGATTTTCGGAGTCGTCCTCAATGCAAGCCGCGGCGTTGATAACTACATATTTTGGCTAGTTCTCGGATTGTTCGTTTTTCGATTGACGCAATCAACAGTGATGCAAGGTGCCGTATCAATTACGAGTAAGCAGGGATTGGTCCGGTCGCTCCGATTCCCACGCGTCCTACTTCCGGTATCAAGCACAATAGGCGAACTCATCACGTTTGCATTTGAGATAGTTGTTCTGCTGGTATTCGCTTTTGCGACGGGAGAGGGCGTTTCCTGGAGAATCGTCTTCCTACCAGTGGCGCTCTCTCTCCACACGGCATTCAACTTCGGCTGCGCTCTGGTGGTAGCACGGTGCAATGACTCCTTCCGGGACGTTGAAAAACTTCTTCCCTTTGTTTTCCAGATGCTTCGGTACCTTTCAGGCGTGATGGTTCCTTTAGCGCTATTGGAGGATCGTGGACCAAAGATTCTTCATTTGATTTTGTCGTGGAATCCCTTGGTCTGGATCATTGATATTTACAGGTGGGTGTTTCTTGGCAGGGCACCAGGAATGGGACTGGCGGAAGTGTCGGTAACCGTCATGGTTACATGCCTACTCGTTGTTGGCGGTTTGAAGTTCTTCACCTCTGCGGAGCACCGGTATGGAAGACCTTAAGTTGCCTCTTCCTACCAAGTTGGCTGTGAGTGTCAGAGACGTAGATATTGATTTCGAAGTATTTGCGGATCGCCGGGCCGGCTTAAAAGCTCGATTAGTCGACCGAAATGCTGCCGGGAAATCGGTAGTTAGAGCGATTCGAGGGGTGTCGATAGATGTGCATGAGGGGGAATCTGTCGGCGTAATTGGCTTGAACGGCTCAGGTAAATCAACGTTGCTCTCTGCAATTGCCGGGGTCTTGCCAACTACAAAAGGCGAGATTCTGGTATCTGACGAGCCGAGACTCATGAGCGTTGGGTCAATTCTGATTGGTGAGGCGTCAGGCATTCGAAATATCCGCCTCGGGTGTCTTGCTTTAGGGATGCCTAAAGCAGAGCTCGAAGAGCGACTCGATGAACTTGTTGACTTCACGGAACTTGGAGACGCAATTCACCGACCTTTAAATACATATTCGTCGGGCATGCGGGCAAGAGTGCAGTTCGTCACAGCAACTGCAGTGACGCCACGGATCCTTCTCATTGATGAGGCTCTGGGCGTGGGCGATAGAAACTTCAGGGCTAAGTCACGTGCGCGCATAGAAGAAATCATTGATGAAGCGGGAACTCTCATCATGGTTAATCACTCTTTGGATGAGCTAAGCAGTTTCTGTTCTCGGGGAATTTTGTTGGACGGTGGACGTGTCGCAATGGACGGACCGATATCTGATGTCATAAAGGCCTACAAGGGCAAATGATTTCCATCTATGCGAAAATGGCACGGAGGATTGCTCGACAATCAGATGAAGCAATAGCTCTGCGGTCTTTTGGCGAGCCCCGAGTAGTTCAAAAGCCGTTACAGGCCAACTAATTGGTTCGGCAGAGTTCAGACTTCTTCTGGTAGGCGCGGCGACAGTCGATTGAACACAGACCAGCCGATTACAAGGCTCACAAGTGCACTGAGAACAATAATTCCGATGCGTTGAATGTCAGGGATCTGGGCGTGGTACAACAAATCACGAAACGCTCCAACAAAGTGAACCATAGGGTTGATCTGAAGCACAGTTTGCGCCCAACTTGGAAGTTGAGCTTCGGCTAGCGATGGTGGGTACACAACCGGAGTGATGAAGAACCAGATTTGAAGGGCATTAGTCCACAGATATTTAAGGTCCCTGAAATAAACCGCAAAGCAACTTAACGCAAGCGCAATTCCGCCAGAGAACATGGCAAGCGCTATCCCAAGAAATGCCGCTAAAGGGATATACGGAAGAATCGGTGCACCAGCAACTACGAGCAGAATGCTGCAAAGAACTACAAGCTCAATTCCAAACTGCACCAAGGCAAAAACGACGTTTGAAAAAACTAGAATCTCTCTGGGAAAAGCAACTCGTCGTACAAGAGCAGAGTTATCTGTCACGGAAGTAAGCCCGATGTTGTTGACTACTGCGAAGAAGTTCCACGGAATGATTGCGCACAACAAAAACCAAGCGAACCCGGTCAAATTTGAATTTTCGCCAATTGGTGCTTGTGCCCCAAAAAGAATTCCAAAAACGAAGCCGTAAATGGCAAGGGTTGCGAGGGGGTTAAGGAGTGACCACGACCATCCAAGGAAACTTCCTCGGTATTTTGTTTGAAGTTCACGAAGCGTAAGAGCTATCAAAAGCTCTCGTGATTCGAATACTCGCTGTGGGCCACCCATCAAACGACTAGGGTATATCGGTGGCACTGAGATCACCGTCACCAATGACGGTTGAATTTTGACGCATAACGGATAATGAAGACGGCAATATCAGTAGACCAGGTGTGGAAGAGTTTTCGCCTCTATCACGAGCGTAATCAATACCTCAAGGCCGCAGCTTTGCGGGGTCGCAGAGCACGATACGAGGAGTTTTGGGCGCTCCGAAATATCTCTTTCGAGGTTCAAGAGGGCGAATCAGTTGGGTTAGTCGGCAACAACGGCTCAGGCAAATCAACACTTCTGAAAACTTTGTCAGGGATTCTCGTTGCCGACAAAGGTTCACTTACGACGCACGGTCGGCTGTCAAGCTTGCTCGAGCTCGGAGCAGGATTTCATCCTGAACTCTCTGGAAGGGAAAACGTTTACCTAAATGGGGCTGTGCTTGGTCTCAAGCGGAGAGAAATCAATGCTCTACTCACAGACATTGTCGAATTTGCAGAACTCGAGAAGTTCATCGATGTCCCGGTAAAAAACTACTCGAACGGGATGTACATACGCCTCGGCTTTTCAGTCGCCGTTCATGTGGATCCTGAGATTTTAATCTTGGATGAAGTTCTCTCTGTCGGTGACGAAAGTTTCCAGAAGAAAAGCCGTGAAAGAATTGAGAGATTCAAAGAAGAGGGCCGAACAATACTTTTCGTCTCCCACGATCTCGAGTCAGTCGCAGGTCTTTGTGACTCCGCTATTTGGATACTCGAAGGCGAGGTAAAGTCTGCCGGCCCTTCGCAAGAGGTCGTTGATTTATATAGCGCCCATGAAACCTCGATATTTTTATCGCCCCCGGATAAAGCATCAGATGACGATGACTCGACAGAATCTTTTTGACTTCTGTTCCGAACGAAGGCAACCAAACTTCGGACAGTTTGAATCAAAGAGAAGGCCGACTGAGGTCTCTTTGTCTTAAGAAATAGAGTTCCTGAAGTTCTTTAATGAAGAAAAAATTAGGAACAATCCGAGGGCGTAAACAAACAGATAAACGAAAATTGGTAGTCCGAGCAATCCAACGGGGCTGGAGATTGCGTTGGGGAACGAGGACGAAGAGCCATCTGAGAATCGTTTTGCTACCTCGGCGAACGACACTAGATGAAGAATTGAAAGCCCCGTAGTTCCCAATCCAAACAGCCTTGCGCTGGCCTGTTTTGAAAGGTGATCGAAGCGATTGGTGAGCGCGTAACTCGCACAGACCGCTCCGAACGCGAACGCCGGGAAGAAATATCTCCCCTGTAAATAACCAGGACGCAAAGCAGATCCGAAGAGAAGTAGACAAAACGCGCCACAGATGACCAGGACGAATGCTCGGCGAAACGGCTCTACGCCGAGGATGATGACGAGCGCGAAAATCAGAATCAAAATTGAAGTGAAAAGCGCGTAGATTTCGTTTGGCACTCGTTCTGACAGCCACCCGTATTTTCCGAGAAGTTGCAAAAAAACTGGATAGATGTTTCCGACTCCTGCACGAATCTGATTTAGATCCAATTCCTGCGCATTCCTTAAAAAACCTCGTGCGTACTGGCTAGAGAAGTATGCAATTGCGAGGCTTGCAAGCACGAGCGGGACAACCCTCAAGGAGTTTCGTTTTCGTTGCCCGTTTCCTCTCGGAAGTCCTTGAAGAAAATTTCGCACTGGAGGAAACGGAATGATGGCGATACCCATAAGTCCGACCCACACGATCGAATCACGTCGAACAGTCAGAAAGGCGAGCGTCAAGAATATGGTGACCAATTTCCAGTTTCGAGCAACCGGCTCGGTACAGCCCTTGAGGAGAATCACCGTCAGCAAGAACGCCAAGGAATATGCGAGTCCAGACGGGTTGATCGAAGCCATGAAGTAGAGCGGAAACGGCGACAGGATCAAGAGAGCGATCAGAGCACCTGAACGATTGAGGCGTGATTGGAAGAGATAGTGAAAGCCAAGTGCGAGAACGGAGAAATTTACGATCGTTATCCAAGCTCGCGAAACAATGAAACTGCTGAGCCCGGTGAAAAGATGAAGGGGCAACGAGACGACCAAGAAGAAAGTAGGTAGATATCCCTTTGTTGTCACCGGCATTGCGGTAATTGACGAGTTCCAGCTCATCTCATAGCACGAAGCCGGAACCTCCCTTTGGAAAGCAAAGCAATCAAAACCCCAGTCGTAGAAGCCGTTTAGATTGACTGGTGAACTGAACTGGAAGTTTGTTGCACCCAATGCAGTCACAAAATGAGATATCTCGTCCGGGACAGCAAACATTGGTGTTGCCATAGCCCATACGGCCATGATCAGAAACAAACCGAAGAGGAACAGTAAGAATTGGTTATTGCTGAGATTTGGAGTGACTTGGAACGCGGACTCTGATGTGTCCGCTCTCTTCAGGGTCGTTAGCCCTGGAAAGTTTTTTGTTGATTGGGGCATTAATTGTCCTACGTGGTGTGGGAATCCGGCCCGGTAGAAATGAAACGACCCCAATATTTAGAGGCGAGATCTCTCTCCCAATCTTCGATAGGGGTTTCACGCGATTTAGATTCAAAGTGGTAGAGCCTGGCGTCCGGGGTCCATAGACATCTATAGCCAGCAAGTTGGAGCTTGTAACAAAGGTCAACATCGTTGTAGTTGTTTGGAAAAAGCTCACTGAATCCACCAACTTCATAAAAAGTTGTTTGTCGGATTGCGACACAAGCCCCAGTTAATCCGGAAGTCTCTCGGTTAATCCAAAGCGGCATTCCGTAACCGTGCTTGGACAGGGGGCTTTCACCACGACCGAAAATTACGGGTCCCGGGTTTATGTGTCCGGCGCTTTGCACCAAACCATTCTCGTAAATCAGCATTGGGCCGACTATTCCACTGTCTTCGGGTTCGAGGTGAGCGACGAGTGTTTGGATCCAATCCTCTGAGACGGGTTCTATGTCATCATTTAGGAAAACCAGGATTTCACCAGAGGCATTAACGGCGCCGAGATTACATTTTGCAGCGAAGTTAAATGGGTGGGGGAAGGGAATCGTTGACACGTCAAGGTTCTCAAGCGTCCGAGGGATTGCGCCAGATGGGGTCTCGGCATCACTCACAACGAGAACCTCCAGGTCAGGATATGTGCGATGTCGGTTGAGAGCCATCAAAAGATTTTTGATGAAGGGCATGTGAAGCCCAAAAATTGGTCCATCTGTGCCACGTGTGGGAATGATGAGGCTGACTTTTGGAGCTGAGGAGGGGAATCTCTTCACCCGATGGAACATTTCGCCAGCTGCAATCACTTCTCCGTTGATTTTCCGTCGACGGACTGCATCTTCAATTGCACGGCGACCGGCATCAATCGCACCAGGTTTTTCTGTGACGGCTGTTGCTGTAGATCCTGGAATTGCTCGCCATTGATACAAGGGAATAGCGATGTGAACGACATTAGATGTCAGCTCTGTTACCCGGAGAACGAGGTCGTGGTCTTGAGCCCCGTCATATTCCTCGCGATAGCCGCCGACCTGTTGAACAAGAGCTTTATCCAACACAGATAGGTGGTTGCAATAGTTTTGACAGAGGAGTCTTTCAGGAGACCATTCAGGCTTCCGCAGATACTTAAGGAGCCTTCCCCGCGCATTGATTACCTCCTCGTCGGAGTAAAGAAGTTGCGCTTCTGGCGAGCGTTCGACGGCTTCAGAAACTAATTGAAGAGCTTTTTTCTTGAGTCGGTCATCGTGATCAAGAGGCACAATAAAGCGCCCGGTGGCGAGTTCTAAGGCGTTATTTGAAGTGACTGATATTCCACCATTTGTGTCTCGTCGACGAGCGGAGATCCGTCGGTTAAATGATGCCAGAATTCGAATTATCGGCCAGATGAGCCTCTTTGTTGACCCGTCGTCAACAATGCACCATTCCCAATCCCGAAATGATTGTTTCCGAACAGATTTTGCACACCTCAAGAAATCGCGATACCTCGGATTGTAGACCGGCGTTATGATCGAAAACTGAGGAGCGTTCTCTTGGGGAGACGGCGCAGGATCGGTTGAAGCTCTCACTTTTGGCCCAGTGCTTTCCAAGCCTTTTTCTGCGCTCATTTATCGACTTATTCCGCGTAACTTTCGGAAAAGGACACGAATAGCCCTCGCCAAAACCCATCTCAATCCGAGCTCACGCTTGCATTGTTCTAACTCCGCTTTCGTCTGGAGGAACTCTGCATCAACATGTACAGCTTGATCGATTGAGCGAAGCAGAGCTAACTCGAGTTCCTCTCGCGAAAGTTCTTTAACGTGCTGGCTTATGTGCTCTCGGTCAGATCCGCCTGGTAGCGAATTATCACGAGGGCTTGAATCCGAGGTTGGAAAGCCGTTGTCTAGTTGCAACTTTTTTCTCCAAACACATTTGCGAGGTAGCTCGACACCAAGATGACCTTAGTGCTTGTTTAAGGCCGGCGCTCGTACAAAATTCGACCCGAACCGCAGTCGGCCTACTTGTCCGCATCTTTGGAACGAGATCTGATTTCGGTGCAACGAACAGTCAGAGAAGCACTTTGGCGAGTTTTCTCCACTCGTCCAGAGGGGGCTTATCTGGGGTGCTTGTGATGACCTGAACGCAGACATGATCCGCACCAGCATCATGATGCTTCGCAATTCGAGCAGCAATCTGATCCTCCGTGCCCCAAGCAACAATGGCGTCGACGAGTCGGTCACTTCCGCCATCAGACCAGTCGCTTTCGTCAAAGCCGAGTCGAGCCAAGTTGTTGTAGTAGTTAGGCAGGCCAAGGTAGATCTTCATACCTGCCCGAGCAACGCTGCGAGCTTCATCGGCATCTGTTGATAGCACCACCATTTGTTCTGGTGCGAGTAACGCGTCATTACCCATCGTTTCGCGCGCAATTGCGGTGTGCTCTGGCGTTGTGAAATATGGGTGGGAACCATTTGCCTGCATCGCCGAAAGTTCCAACATCTTTGGCCCTAGAGCTGCGAGCAACACGCCAGGTTCAACTGCGGGTTGAACAGCCATGAATCGCGCCTTAGCCATTCGTTCGAGATAGTCGACCATGTACGAGTACGGCTTCGAATAGTCGTGCTTACGCACACCGGCAACAAGGTGTGCGTGGCTTACACCGAGACCCAACAAAAACCTACCCGGGAACGCCTCAGCGAGGGTTCGTTGGCCGGCAACCATCGTCATAGGGTCACGGGCGTAGATATTTGCGATGCCGGTAGCGACAACGATCCGCTCGGTTGCACTCAACAATATGCCGGCATGAGCGAATGGGTCACGTCCAACCGCTTCTGCCAGCCACAGCGAGCCGTAACCGAGTGCCTCGGCTTCTTGGATTGCTTCTCGAGCCTGAGGTGAAGGCAACGAATCGATGCCGCCATACCAAAGTCCAATTCGTCCCATGTCTTCATGTGGTCGTGCCATGCCTTTGAGTCTGACCGATAATCGCCGCAGATATCCGGTCGAACGACATGACGATCTGTCCTCACATCCTTTCGATACCGAGAACATGTATTCCATCTGCGACGATCAAGTTCTGAGCGAAAACAAGTCCTTTTCACCAACAACCGATTCAGGTGTCTCAAACCGGGTACTCACGCTGGCCACTCTGCCGCTATACCTAGGGGGATTTCTGGGGCCTTTTGGCACAATGATGGTCATCTCGATCTATCCCGAACTCCGGGAGAGCTTCAATGCCTCAACCCAAGCGGTGAACTGGGCGTTCAGCGGTTACATGATTCCGTTTGCGCTGCTACTCACGGTGTCAGGGACGATTGGCGAACGGTTCGGTCGACGACGAGTCATTCGCTTCACCTTCATTACCTATGCGTTGTCATCGGTGCTGTGCGTAGTCGCCCCGACGCTCACAGTGTTCGTCATCGGCCGCCTTTTGCAAGGTGCTGCAAACGCATTCATTACGCCGCTGCTTATCGCCGGCTTGAGTGAAGTCATCGACCCATCTCGTCTCGGTCGTGCTGTCGGTGTCTATACAGGTTTTCAGGCAATTGGTGGGGCAGCTGCGCCGTTTGCCGGTGGTGTCGCCGCAGCCTTCAACTGGCGTATTGCTTTTGCTGTCATTGCAGTTGTTGGCCTCATACTCGCGACTCAACCTCCAGAAGGTCAACCACGTCCGGCAGCAGCAGCGCCACCAATTAAGCCTCTCCTCAAACCCCGAATGATCTTGTTATGGGTTGCGGCGCTCAGCGCCGCAGCAGGACCAGCCGGACTGCCGATGATTGTTGGCCTCTACCTTCGAGATGAACTCCTTATCTCGTCGACCGCCACTGGTTTCATTTTGTTATTCGGTGGAATCAGCGGAGCAATCGCAGGACCAATTTTTGGTCAACTTCTCGACAACTGGGGGGCGCGGCGATCATCATTCGCCGCCTGCCTCTCGTCGTTGGCATTTTCGCTTCCTCTCGGGTTTATCACCGGAGCATGGCTGTTCGCCGTCGCCTGGACGATCGCTGGTGCACTCGTCGGGTTTATCGTGGTGATCTTGCAAAACCTCGCAGCGATCGCTGTTCCCGACAACCGCGGCGGTGCACTGTCATCGGTACTGTGCTTCCGGTTTATCGGCCATGGACTCGGCCCGTTGCTATGGGTGCCGATGTTCGCCTGGAACCCATCGTGGACGTTCGTCATCGCGTCCGGCCTCGGGCTCATCACTCTCGCCTCATTCGTCTCATCGGCGCAGTTGATGCAGCAACAACCAGACACTGAGTAGCTACACAGTGGCGAGGTCGTACGTCGCGACCGTGCAACTCACGGCGAAGATGGGGATCGGCTCACAGAAATGCACAACCCCCTGTGCCCCTCCCGCTGCGGCTGAAACCGTGAGGTATGTACGAATCTCAAAACCGCCTTGGCCCGCGTCGGCATAGACCTTCAAGTCGTTATACGAATCATCGTCGAGCAATGCGGCCTTATCGTTGCGGCACCAGCGATCCATGAACTCGAGATCCCATTCCTCATTGATCTTCCCCGAGTCAGGAGTTGCTGGCCAGTGAGAGATACCACCGGTGCCGATAATGGCGATGCGTTCAGGCATTGCCTCACAGGCCCCGCGCATCGACTCGCCGAATGCCCACGCCCGTTCGAGCGGCGCAAGGGGCGGCCCCTGACAGTTGATGTTCACAGGAATCACCGGAATGTCATAGTCGGGTGTGAGGAAGTTGAGCGGCACCATGATGCCGTGGTCAAACTTCCACTCTTCGGCGTAGGCAATATCGGAACCTTTCATCACTTCGGTTATGAACCGTTGTGAGATATCACGATTGCCCGGCACCTGACGTCGTCCTATCCCGAGCCAACCCGGGTCTTCGATCGGTCCCTCATACGAATTGGCCATACCGATTGCAAATGACGGCATGTTGTTCATGAAGAAGTTCGCAAAGTGCTCGGCCGCAATTATGACGACCGCATCAGGCCTCGCAGCTCGAAGATCATCCCCCATTTGACGAAAGGCATCATAGAAACGGTCACGAACGTCAGGGTCTGCCATGTGCGCTCGACCGGTGATCCCGGGTGCGTGTGAGCACACACCAGCAAAAACAAGACTCATGAGGCACTCCCTTCAGATGACTGTTGAACCGGCGCAACAACGTCATCGAGGCCGGTTGTCATTGCATACACACCTTCTCGTACAGGACCGTAGTTTGCAATTCCATCGCGCATGCGTTGTAAGTAGTCCTGCCACTCAATCTGGTGAAACGCAGCAAAGTGCATGAGGATCTGACCGTTCACTCCGAGGTGAAATAACTTGCCGATATCTGGCTCAACGAGCGCAGATGTTTCCTCTTCGGAGAGGTCAAATGGTTCAAGCACGGCGTGACGATCTTCTTCGTAGGCCGTTTGTAACGCTGGGGTGCGATTGAGCTCGTAAAGAAACTTCTGCACTGCGTATAGCGTCACGACCACTCCAAGTGCAACGAGTTCGGGCCTCTAAACGTGATGTTCGGGAAGTAGTCAAACGTTTGGCCTCCGCTGAGACGCAAAGTCGGCAGGCGCTCAGCCAGGAGCTCGAGGGCGATGCGTGCCTCCAGTCGTGAGAGGCCAGCGCCAAGGCAGAAATGGATGCCTTTTCCAAAACTGATGTGTTTGTTCGCTCTGGCCCGAGTGATGTCAAACTCGTCAGGATTCTCAAAATGTCTGGGCGAGTGATTCGCCGACGCGAAGTTAAGCATCAGCCGAGTTCCAGCGGGCACGTCAACATTGCCGAGTGTGGTGTCTTGGGTAGTGACGCGTCGCCATGAAATCTGGCTCGACTCATAGCGAAGCGTTTCTTCAACTGCGTTCGAAACAAGCGATGGGTCATCGACAAGTGCTTGCCACTGATCACGACGCGGCAGCAAACACAGCAACGTGTTGCACATCAGGGCAGTCACCGGGTCGTGGCCGGCGAAGCTGATGCCATAGACCACCGACTCGACCTCGCTGTATGAAATGCCGGTGGTGGCATCGGGATCACGGTCGGGGCCCGAATCAGCCTCCCAGGCGTTGAGAAGTTCTGAGGTGAAATCGTCCTCACGTTTTTCGCGACGAGAGGCAACGAACTCCCGGCAATAGCGCCAGTAGTCGAGCATGCCTTCTGCGATCGCAACCTGCTCGGTGTCGGTTGGGTGACCCCACGAGAACGCTTTCCGGTTGACGCACCATGACTTAATCATGCGGTCATCTTCAGGTGGGAAGCCAATGAGCCTGAACACGATCTCAGCGGGAAGAGGAAACGCAAACTGCTGCACGAATTCAGCCGGCGACCCATTTGCGATCATTTCATCGAGCAGCTTGGTTGCCCGGCTCCGCATGTAGTCCTCGAGGGCTTTTAATCGCCTATTGCTGAACCCCTGACGAGTGAAGACTCTGATTCGAGCGTGGTCGGGTTCTTGACGGTTCGACATCACCGCAACTGGGTTGAAGTCGGGGGCACCGAGCACATTCTGCGCGGCCGGGCATAGTGGTGCAATAGGGTCTTGCACATTGCTCGATGCATATACAGCGGGGGTCATAAAGACTTCCTCGATGAGATCCATGTCGGTGATAACAAGGTGACCGAGTTGTTCCGACCAGAACACCGAGTGCTCATCTCTCAGTTCGTTAGCGATCGGATACGGGTCGGTCAGGTATTCGGTTGACAATGGCGACCATGTCGAATGCGCCGGACATCCTGGCGGCGCAGAGCCAAGTGATTCTGGTGCTTCGTGATAACTCCCGGCCATGTAGGTCACCCCCAGAGAGCAACGTAGTCAGCGAATCATGTTTAGACAAGAGTCGAACGCACTGACCTCTCACCTGCCGGTGCTCTCTCGGTCGCTGGGCCCTTGCCCGATCGTCAATAATTGGGGCGATGCCGCATATCACGATCGAGTTTTCTGCGAACACCTGCTCAACCATGGGCGGACCCACCGACATTGACGGATTGGTCGATGCAGTTCATGATGCTGCGATCAGTTCTGGTCTCGCCTCGGTCGATGCACTTCGTACAAGAGCGGTTGGCAGAAACCATGTTGCGATTGCTGACCGCCACGCTGACAACCGCTTCATCGCCGTCATTGCACGAATTGGACCCGGTCGAAGTACCGAACAAAAGAAGCAACTCGCCGATGTGCTCATCGACGCGGTCGAGGGCTTCATAGGAGTCGAGGCCGCGAGCACCACGATGTTGAGCTCAGAGGTCCAAGAGATCGAGTCCGAGTTCCGAGTAAATCGAAACGGTGTCCGAGACCGCATGATCGAACGAAACGGGGGCTGACGATGGCCGCAGACAAAACCTTCGAGGCCTACGAATCAATTGCGGAAGAATCAATTGCTCGGGTCATCACGCAGCCGGTTCGACATCTCATCGGTGGTGAGCGTCGCTCAAGCCTCGACGGGTCAACTTTTGAGAACACGTCTCCGGTCGATTACCGACCATTGGGAACGATCGCATCTGCATCGCCGGCAGACATCGATTCTGCAGCCCAAGCAGCGGCTGACGCCTTCGAAGAGTGGTCGCGCACCCCCGGTAAAGAGCGCAAACGCATCTTGCATCGTGTCGCAGATCTCATCGTTGAGAATCGTGACGAGATCGCAGCCGTGGAGTGCATCGACACTGGCCAAGCCATCAGATTCATGTCTGAGGCAGCGCTGCGAGGCGCCGAGAACTTCCGGTTTTTTGCTGATCACGCACCTTCAGCATCAGATGGTCGTTCGATGCCCGATCAACACCATGTGAATTATTCGATGCGGCAGCCAATCGGACCGGTCGGTGTTATCACCCCATGGAACACACCGTTCATGTTGTCGACGTGGAAGATCGCCCCCGCTCTGGCAGCTGGCTGCACGGTCGTGCACAAGCCGGCGGAGTGGAGCCCTCTCACTGCATCACTGCTAAGCGAACTTGCACTCGAAGCCGGTCTTCCCGCAGGTGTACTTAACACGGTCCACGGTTTTGGTGAATCTGCTGGCAAGGCGCTGACCGAGCATCCGCTCATTAGTGCGATCGCATTCGTTGGCGAGTCTGCAACTGGCTCACTCATTCAGGCACAGGGAGCACCAACTCTGAAACGGGTGCATTTTGAACTTGGCGGTAAGAATCCGGTGATCGTGTTTGATGATGCCGATCTTGAGCGTGCGCTCGACGCAGTTGCCTTCATGATCTGGTCGCTCAACGGGGAACGTTGCACGTCGTCAAGCCGTGTGCTTATTCAGTCATCGATCCACGACGAGTTCGTGGCGAAGCTGAAAGAGCGTGTCGCCACTCTTCCGGTCGGTCACCCGCTCGATCCGACAACAGTGATCGGGCCGTTGATTCACCCGGTGCATTGCGAGAAGGTCCGCTCTTACGAAGCAATCGCTCGTTCGGCGGGTGCAGATGTGACCGTCGGAGGTCTTCTGTCTGATCGCATCACGCTTGACGACGAGTCGTGTTTTGTGAGACCGATGTTGTTCAGCGGTGCCAAGAACGACATGACGATCTCGCAAGAAGAGATCTTTGGGCCGGTGCTCACTGCAATTCTGTTTGAAGACGAAGCCGACGCCATTCGTATTGCGAACGATGTCGACTACGGCCTCGCCGGTTATCTCTGGACGGGTGACACCGGTCGAGCTCATCGCGTTGCCCGAGACCTCAATGCAGGAATGATCTGGGTGAACAGTCAGAACGTTCGCCATCTACCAACTCCTTTCGGGGGAGTGAAGGCGAGCGGAATCGGTCGAGACGGTGGCCCCGAATTTTCATTCGATTTCTATATGGAAACGAAGAACGTTGCGATCGCATATGACACGCATTCAGTGCCGCGACTCGGAGGGTAATGATGGGTCGAACACTGAGCAATGAACAGATTGCCAAACTTGCCACCGAGCATGAAGCGGCTAGACAGTTGGCATCTTCGATCGACCCGGTCTCACGGCGCTACCCCGATTTCACCTTGGAGGACGCCTATGCCATCCAGGCGGCTTGGGTAGCGATGCAGGTTGCTAGTGGCTCGTTTGTCCGCGGCAAGAAGATTGGCCTCACTAGCCGAGCGATGCAGCAGACGATGAAGATCAACGAGCCTGATTATGGCATCTTGTTTGACTACATGTTCATTGCGAACGGTGGGTCGCTCGTGCGGGCCGATCACATCGACCCGAAGATCGAAGTTGAATTGGCGTTTGTGCTGAGCGACGACCTCAATGCGGCTGATGTCTCTGCCCAAGATGTGTACGACGTGACCGACCACGTCGTCGCGGCTCTCGAACTCATCGACGCTCGTTCCCATCGGGTGCATCCTGACGACGGTGTGAGCAGAACGGTTCGTGACACCATCGCTGACAATGCGGCCAACGCTGGCATTGTCGTTGGCGATGTGAAGATACCGGTCGATGAAGTTAGAAATGGCGAGCTGCGATGGGCTGGATCAATCTGTTCGCGAAATGGCATCGTCGAAGAAACCGGTGTGGCTGCCGGTGTGCTGGGAGACCCGGTGGAAGGCATCGTGTGGCTCGCTCGACGACTGCACGGTCTCGGAATTCCGCTGCAAGCAGGTGAGACCGTTTTGGCGGGTTCATTTACTCGGCCGCTCGATTGTCGGGTTGGTGACGAGTTTCATGTCGATTTTGCGTCCCCTGCTCTTGACCTCGGTGTGATCACGCTCTCAGTTGAGTGAGGTTGCGGTGCCGGCAAGTGTGGTGGCGCACCCTAAGGTCATGTCATGAAGTTTTATGATCCACGAGGTGAACGCTCTGGGCCAACTGTTCCGTATGAATTATCGGCTCACCTCGCACCGGGCCAGCAAATCGGGCTGTTTGCCAACGGCTTCCCAGGGTCGGTTGAGTTTCTTCAACTCATCGGCGAAGCGGTTGAGCGGGTCATTCCCGGCATTACCGTGAAGTTGTGGAACAAGGGAAACGCAAGCGCCCTCGCCTCCGCCGAGGACCTCGCAGAAATCTCTGATACGTGCTCCGCAGTTATTGCGGCGTACGGCCATTGAGGCAGTTGCACTTCCGGCACCGTGCGTGACGGCATCCAACTGGCCCTTCGAGACATTCCAACCGTTGCTCTCGTAACCGAACCGTTCTGGCAGCAAGGTGATCTCATTGCGCTGTCAAGTGGAATGCCTGACCTTCCGCGAGTTTGCCTGCCGCATCCGATCGCAGGTTCGATTGCCAGTGAGATGGCGGCACTTGCGGATGAGATCGCACCGCGCCTTGTCGCAGTGTTGAACGGTCACGAGTCGGGCGACAACGAGCCTGTCGCCGCAGCGAGTGGGTCGTAATGGAGTTCCTTGAAGCGATCGACCAGGTCGCAGCGCTCGAAATGCTGCATGAGATGGGTTGCACCGACGGACTGCCGGTGATCATCCCGACTACAGAACTTGTTGATCGAATGGTGCTCGCTTCGGGTCTTGACGGCGATGTGGTGCTCGGCGAGGTTGGCCCGCTTGGAGGATCTGCAACCGTCGAGAAACTCGCAACGAACGCGGTGATGGCAGGTTGCTCAGCCGACTACATGCCGTTCGTACTCGCTGCGATGCAAGCGGTACTGCAACCTGAGTTTGATCTCAGCGAGGTGCAGTCGACCACTCATTCGATTGCCCCTTTACTTGTCGTGAACGGCCCGCTTGGTGCGATCACAGGTATTGCGTCGGGGTTTGGTGCGTTGGGGCCCGGGCATCGGGCAAACGCATGCATCGGACGTGCGTTGCGTCTCGCAATGATGAACATTGGTGGAGCACAGCCCGGTGTGTCAGATATGGCATTGCTTGGTCACCCAGGGAAGTTTTCGATGTGTCTCGCCGAAGCAGAACATGCATCTCCTTTCCCGCCGATGTCGGAAATGTGGGGCTATCCAACAGGCAGCGACGTTGTCACAGCGCTCGGCACAGAAGCTCCGCACTCGGTGATGTTTGTCAACGACGCAGACGACCCCGATTCACCCGATCGACTTCTGCGAATTCTCGCCGAAGTCTCTACAAATGCGGGATCAAATAACTTGTACCTTCGCACGGGGTCGGTAGCGATTGCACTAAACCCAGAACATGCGAATGTGCTCGCAACGGCCGGTTGGACTCGCTCGTCAATTCAAGATCGTTTGTTCGAGTTGTGTCACGTGCGGCTGTCACGAATTCGCTCGTTGAACGCTGCGTTGACACCGAAAGGGCCAGACGACGAGCTCGTTCCCGTGTTTGAGTCTCCTGATCATTTCCTCGTGTTCGTCGCCGGCGCTGACGGTTTGTATTCGGTGGTGTTCCCGTCGTGGTCAGCAGGTGCGCACGGCAACAACCCTGTGCACATGGCAGTGGTAAGTGATCAGGCGTGCGAGGTTCCGTTTTCAACGAGTTAAAGCGAAATCGCAGCGTGCGATCGGCTGGTTAGAACGGTTCGAGTTCTTCACCGAGCACGAAGCGACCAATCTGATGATGTGCCCGATCTCGGTGTGCATTGATGTGAAGTGGCATCGCCTGGAAGTCGCGCCATCGTCGCTCGAAGTGTCCGCTCTCACGCAGCCCGTTACCGCCTTGGGTTGACAGCAGTTCTGTCATTGCGTCGCGAAGTTGATCAAGCGCTGATGTTGCCAGCCCAACCTGTCGCAAATAGTCGGCATCGGTTGGAACAATTTCAGCTGCGATTCGCTCATCGATCTCTCGACATGCAGTTTCCATTGTTGCGGCAGCGGCTGCGACGAGTGATGACGCCCGACCGAGGTTCACCTGCACGGTGGGTCGAGACACCATCGCCTTCCCGAGAATTGCTTTTCGACTGGTGATCTCTTCAGCAGCATCGGTAAGTGCAGCGCGGACGAGCCCTACACCCATCCACCCCAGCCATACGTCTGACAGCCCAACCCAATCTTCTCGATAGCGATGGTCAACCACAGGCACAGTTCGCAGCGTTTCCGCACGATTGGCACCGAACCAATCGGCGCAACGATCGAGCGGCACCCGAACATGTTCGTAATGAATGTCATCGGTGGCTGATGCCCGGACTGAACTTCCATCCCATGTCGGATCAATTCGAACGTTGGGGTCATTGAGAGGAACGATCGTGAAGCGAATGTCGAGCGGCTCGACTCGGTTGCCGTCGGCGTCGCAGACCGCGAACACAACCCCTGCCCAGTCTGCATATCGTCCGCCTGAACTAAACGAGCCGCGTCCATTGAGAACGACGCTGTCGCCATCGATGACCCCGGTGACGCCTGAGCCTGCTCCAGCGGGGAAACACACCCATTCGTTGTTCGAAACGATTTCTTTCAGCAGAGGAGCGTGGGGTGGGCCGAGCGTTCCAACGAAAAGATGAAAGACCGCAAGGTGGTTCCACAACACCCAGGCAGTACTGGTACAGCGTGCGGCGACTGCTTCAAGTTCTCGACCGACTTGTAGCACAGACGCCTGCTCGCCACCGATTGATGTGCTGGCAGAGAGCCGCATGATTGGTGATGCTTTGATGTCGTCAATGACATTTGGCGAAACGGTTCTTGTCTGGTCGGCGGTCAATGCCTGGTTGGCGATGGCCGCGAGTAACGGATCGACGGTGAGTGGTGGACCGTCAGGCAAGAACTCGGTTACGGGAGGCGCGCCCATCTCTTTCACCCTAAGGCGGGGCGGGTGTTGTCATCGGGTCGAAGATCTTGCAGGATCCGAGAGAACCTCTGTTGACTGGCGGGTTTCATCAGCGGAGGCTCTAACCTTGCGGGTAAGCGTGCTGGTTTTCTTGTGCGCCTCGCGCCTCTAGCTCAATGGCAGAGCAGCGGGCTTTTAACCCGTTGGTTCAGGGTTCGACCCCCTGGGGGCGCACTCCGTGTGTCGGTTTACCCGAAAAACGTGGCAGGCTGTAGCCATGACTACTTCAACTGCCAACCTTCTTGTTTCTCGTGAAGGTGATGTCGTCACCATCACGCTTAATCGTCCGGAGACTCGTAACTCGTTGTCTCGTGAACTCATGCTCGAGATGCAGGCCGCTCTAGACGAGATCGGTTCCTCGGACGCCCTTGGAGTGATCCTTGAAGCAAATGGCCCTGTGTTTTCAGCTGGCCACAACTTTGGCGACATGGTCGATATTGAACTTCCTGAGGCTCGTTCTTTGCTTGAGGTGTGCACCCGGATGATGAATACGATTCAGGAGATCCCACAGGTCGTCATTGCAAAGGTCCATGCGCTTGCTACTGCTGCAGGGTGTCAATTGGTGTCGACTTGTGACATGGCGGTTGCTGCAGAGTCAGCGGGGTTTGCTCTTCCGGGAGGAAAGGGTGGCTTGTTCTGCAATACGCCACTCGTCGCCGTCGCCCGTCAAATCAATCGTAAGCATGCGATGGAACTCGCTATCACTGGTGATGCAATTGATGCCTACACGGCAGCTTCGTGGGGTCTAATTAATCGTGTCGTCGCCGATGACCAACTTAATGACGCAGTACGTGATTTGATGGCCCGCTCTATTCGTGGTTCAGCAATGGCGAAAGGCATTGGCAAGCGGGCCTACTACGCCCAAGTTGATATGGAGCAGCCGAAGGCATACGCCTACGCGATGGAAGTGATGGCAGCCGGAATTGTGACACCTGATTCGCAGGAAGGAATCAGTGCATTTTTTGAGAAGCGTCGGCCTGAATTTAAGCAATCGGCGCGGTAGCAGCCAGCTTTTTGACTAACCGTAAATTCTCGTCGGAAGCCAGCTTTCCCGCAGCGCCACCACACTGGTGCAGATCGCTGCAATGCTGTGGGAATGCCTACCGCCACGAATCCTCTCGATCTCTTCCGACTTGACGACACCGTTGCTGTCGTCACTGGAGCATCAGCTGGCCTAGGGGAACGCATGGCTCGAGTCATGCACGCAGTGGGTGCGAACGTTGTCATTTCAGCTCGTCGCCAAGAGCGCCTCGAAGCGCTTGCTGACGAACTTGGCAGAGACAGAGTGACCCCAATCGTGGCCGATATGGCGAATGAGGACGATCGCGAACGACTCATCGCCGAAACGATTGAAGCTCACGGGCGTGTCGACGTGCTTGTGAACAACGCAGGCATTACCGAAGTCATTGGCATTGAAGAAGAATCCCTTGAGCTCTTTCGGCGAGTCCTCGAAATCAACACCACTGCGGTATGGCACCTCTCGAAACTCAGCGCACCATCAATGATTGAAAGTGGGGGTGGCTCGATTATCAACGTTGCGTCAATGCTCGGCCATGTCGGTGCGACCCCCGTCAAGCAGGCTAATTACTGCGCTTCAAAAGGGGCGGTAGTCAACATGACCCGAGAACTTGCCTTGCAGTGGGCTCGGAGAGGTATCCGAGTCAACGCCTTGTGCCCAGGCTGGTTCCCCTCGGAGATGACCGAACCAATGCGAGAGGAACGAAGCCAAGATTTCGTTCGACGAAACACCCCTATTCCTCGGATGGGCGAACCACACGAACTTGACGGAGCACTATTGCTGCTCGCATCGCCAGCCGGAACGTTCATGACTGGTCAGTCAGTCATCGTTGACGGGGGTTGGACTGCGAAGTGAGAGGACTGCTTTCATTCCGATTCGTTGCTGCTGCGGCCGGCATCTTGGCGATGTTGCTCATTGTGCGATCGGTGACGGCAGGTGACGAAGTTGAACAAGTCACAGCTGGCACTTCAACCAGACCCGTGTCTCGTGTGATTAACTTGGCTGAGCGGCTCGACCGGTCGACCGAGCGATTCGCCGTCAGCCCGAAGGGGCTCGCAGCATTGACTGTGACGTTTACCATCGAAGAGCAGCGTCGAGTGACCATTGTCGAAGGTACCGCGGGGGTGAACGACTGCACGATTCCAGATCTTGCCCGAGGCAATTGCGCAATCTTTGCTGACCTGCTCGGAGAGGCTGTGATTTGGTTTTCGCTGCAGCCAGTCGTCGATAACGACCACGTGGTGTTACCACCTGTAATCGGTTTCGAACGTGGCCGGGCCATTCTCGAAAACGGTATGCGTCTTGCACACGCCCCCGCGTTTATTCGGCGATGTCCCACGGAGTACACGTCGTTCACTGAAATGAGAACCGACGTCGATACGGGATTCGTGAGTTGGTGGTCATTCGATGAAGGTGAACTCACTGACGTCGTTTGCACCACTCAGTAATCGTCTCTGAAGCAGCAACTCCAGACAGGAATGCCCCCTCGACCCGTGGACCCCCGAATGCGTCCCCTGCGACGACGATTTGGAAGTCGCTATCTGACCAACACGGCGTTGACCAGGTTGCCCGAGGAGTCGCAAACCGCCATTTTTTTACCTGCTGTTCGACAATTTGAGCAGAGCCGAGAAATGGTGCGATTAGTTCACTAAGCGCAACCTCGACCTCATCGGCTGGGGCATCCCAAAAACGCTCGCTCCACTGCGGAGACGTGTTCATAGTCATTGCAGGAATCGGCGAAATACCCTTCACCGCGTGATCGACAACGAATGCGATGTCGTCTGACGGCTCATGGCGAGCGCCCGCTCCAGTGAGTGCCGAGGGGCCATCTAGGGTTGCCAGCAGTGCAATGGTGCGATCGTGGTCGGCCGTCCACAGTTCACGCGGCAATGTCTCAACCATCTCAAACACAAATGAAAACGACTGCGGGACCGGAGCGGTGAGGATAAGCGTTGACGCTGTTACCGAACGCGCATCATCGCAGGTCACGAGCCACTCACTCCCTTCCCACGTTGTTGAGAACACTCGGTGGTCGACTCTGACATCGAGACCTTCGGCAAGATCTTTTGCCAACGAATTCATTCCGTTGACACCAATCCAACGCGGGTGGCCATCATCGCTCTCAAACCCGTGACACCAAATGGTGGCGAGACCTCGCTGTCGCCAATCGGCTAGCTGCGCAGAAAACACCTCTGATCGAGCTGTAATGAACTGGGCACCATGGTCAAGCCGGGCCTTGCCGATACGACGAGTTGCGAGACGCCCGCCAACAGAACGACCCTTGTCGAAGACAATGGTTGATAAGCCTGTATCGGCGAGCCGTCTGGCGGCGATAAGGCCAGAGATACCTGCGCCAACGATAACGCAGTCGACGTCGGACATATCAGCGAAGTTCGTGAGCACGAAGAATGAGTTCTCGTGCAAATGGGTCAAGTTTGCGACCCGTCAACTGCTCAGTGACAGTGATCGCCTCTGTGGCGTCTTCAATAAGGCCAGCCCAACGGATGTAGCCACCCATGACGCCGACAACACGATCACCGAGCTCTTCACCATGAACAAGCAAACGTTGACCAGCGCGGATGAGGTCATCGAGCTCGCGATACAGTGCGGTTAACCAGGCATCAATATTGTCGGTGCGCATTGGTCGATGTCGATACGGCTGACCGAGTTCTTCGTAGTTGTGAAGATTATGAGGCGCTTGAATTAACGAAACGACGTAATTGAAGCCGTTTTCTCGGATCCAGATAATTTCCTCTTGACGGCGAACACGTCGATGGCTCGATCCAAACCCACCCGGACGCTCAGATATCGCCAATTTGTCCTTCAGAATCCATGTGAAATTACGCGGTTGAATCCCTAAAGCCCACTTGCCGCGCAACTTTGGCGGCATCATGAGGAAAATCCAAAGGCGTACATAACTTAAGACATCCTACTCGTCGAAGGTATCCGGTGTGATAATCCGCAAACGTCGATTTTTTCTTGCGATTCGGATACCTCCGTCAATTTCGCAGGCAACTGCTTCCCCCCGGGCCACTCCAAGCACCCGTTGAATCGCAGCAGCGTTTGGAGGGTAACCGTCACGGGTTAACCACTGTCGAAGAGCCCTCGTCGCAAGCACAGCGTCTGCTTCACACACCGCATTTGCGTCCGTCGGATCAATCCCGGTGGCGAGGTCATTCAAGAAATCTGTGTCCTGGCGCAGGACATCAGCCGTGCGAGACAAAATTGGTACAAGATCGCGCTCAGCAATGTCGTTTAGCAATGGGAGCACCTCGTGCCGAATACGGTTCCTCCACATTGAGGGATCGTCATTTGTAGGGTCGATCACAGGCGCAATACCTGCGTTATTGCAGAGGGCGACGGTGTCTCGCCGACGGAGGCCGAGAATCGGGTGTTGAGGCCCAGGAGTAATCGCCGATAAGCCGTCAGATCCGGCGCCTCGAAGGAGACGAATGAGCAATGTCTCAGCTTGGTCCTCAAGGGTATGACCGGTCAGCGCACCTGGGGGGAGCACTGACTTTCGAGCAGCACGAGCGTTTGCTTCAAGATTGTGTGAGGCCTCCACTTCCACACGATGCACGACGCAGTGAACATCGAGTGAGTGAGCAATGTCGACCGCAACGTCGGCCTCATCTGGCGATGACGGTCGCAACCCGTGATCAACATGGTGAGCGGTCACTGAGAGCCCAGCTGCTCGAGCCAAAATCAACAGGGCTAAAGAGTCAGGTCCCCCTGAAAACGCGCAATCAACGGCGGTACCCGACGGCGGGAACGTGCAACGTGCAAGGAGGTCAGAAACGAGAGTCAGAGTTCAGAATCGCCTTGGCGACGTCCAAGAGGATGCTTGAGCGCAGTTACCGACTTGAGGTATCCAGCAACGAGACCAACAGCAGTAAGGACTCCCACTCCCGTGAGAACGACCCCGATCCACCAGTGCCAAATGTTCGCTGCAATCATGACCACATTCTAGCGATCAGAAGGGACGCCAACATTGCCGTCACCATCAAAGTCTTCCTTCAAGCACGATTCGAGGCGCATAAGAAGACCATTGGGCAACTCGTCGTTGTTGACCTTGCGACGGATTGCTGCCTTCAGTTCAAGATGGAATTCGAAGGCTTGCTGACAATCAACGCATCCGTCGAGATGGCCATGAATATGTGCCTTGGCGTCATCAGACAACTCGCCGTCGATGTACGGCTCAAGTTCGTTCAACGTCTCTTTGCAGTTAGCCATTAGTCGGAATTTCCAGGGGTATCGACAAGCCCGCGAGCTTTCGCATACTCGTATAACTCCTTTTGCATCGCTTTTCTTCCCCGATGCAGCCGTGACATCACCGTTCCGACCGGAATATCTAGCATTTCTGCTATTTCTTTGTAAGCGAATCCCTCAACATCGGCGAGAATCACAGGCAGTTTGAAGGTATCGGGGAGGCCTTCAACCGCACTTTTCACCTCTTCATCCGTGAAGAGGTCGAGAAATTGATCTTCCGCTGAAAGCGAACTGGCAGCGTTCTCCATGGTCGAAACACGTTTGTAGAGGTATAGATCTTCGACGTCAGCAAGATCTGTTTCCGTTGGCCGCCGCTGTTTTGCGCGGTAGCGATTGATAAACGCATTCGTAAGGATGCGATACAGCCAAGCCCTGAGATTGGTGCCCTCCGCAAACGTGTCGAAACTGCGGTAACCCCGCATAATCGTTTCTTGCACGAGATCTTCCGCATCGGCAGCATTTCGCGTCATTCGAAGCGCAGTCGAATACAACTGGGGTGCGTATTCCATTGCCCGCTCGGCGAATGTCGAACGATCTGCCACGAGTAGAAATGTAGTTAGAACGAGTCGATGCCGCGCAATCCTTCGCCCGTGGACTCCGACGAGAGGAACCACTCATAGGTGCTTGACAATCCCTCAGATAACGAGACCGATGACTCCCAGCCAAGCGCTCGAAGACGAGAGATGTCGAGCAGTTTGCGGGGGGTGCCGTCGGGTTTTGAGGTATCCCAATTGATTACGGCATCGGGGTGAACGATCGACTGAATCGTCTTTGCCAACTCTTCGATCGAGAGATCAATTCCGGTACCCACATTGATATGCGAATCACCGTTGTAGTTTTCTAACAAGAACAGGCATGCGCTCGCGAGATCATCTACGTGCAAGAACTCGCGCATCGCAGAACCGGTGCCCCACACCTCAACACTCCGGTCAGCGGAGTTCCGGGAATCATGAAATTTCCTCATCAATGCTGGAATGACGTGGCTCGACGTGAGGTCGAAATTGTCGCCAGGACCATAGAGATTGGTTGGCATCGCAGAGATGAAATTGCATCCGTACTGGCGGCGATATGCCTGACACAACTTGATGCCAGCGATCTTTGCAATTCCATACCACTCGTTTGTTTCCTCGAGTGGCCCGGTGAGCAACTCTTCTTCGGTGATCGGCTGCGTGGCATCTCGTGGGTAGATACACGATGAGCCGAGGTAGAGAAGTTTTTCGACTCCGGTCTCGTAGGCAGAATGCACGACGGTGCCGTGAATCATCATGTTGTCGTAAATGAATTCAGCGGGCCGAGTGCTGTTCGCAAGAATTCCGCCGACGGTGCCGGCGACCAACATGACATAACGCGGTCGATTGACGTTGAACCACTCGCTGACGTCACTCTGATCTCGCAGGTCGAGTTCATCGCGGGTTGCGGTGAGGATGTTCGTAAAACCCTCCCGCTCAAGATGTCGAACGACCGCAGCGCCGACGAGGCCTCGATGGCCAGCAACATAGATCGGACTACTCCGATCAATTGACTCGTTGGGCTCAGTACCTGATGAGATTTGCATAGGGATTGTGAGAAGGATAGGAGCAAAGAGCCCATTGCTTCGCTCGCTGAGAGCCTGGGATGAGAATCGAACTCACGACCTACGCATTACGAGTGCGTTGCTCTACCGACTGAGCTACCCAGGCAACGGGCCGGAGCCTAGCGAGCAGTGAGGGTATCAACCACGGCTGCCTGACCGAACGTCAAGAATTCGTTGCGCCACATTGTTCAGCAGGGCAACGGAAGAGACCACATTAGTCGCTCAAGAGCGAGCGACGAATTTGCGTTTCGACCGAGTGCCGACGCCGTCTCGTTGATGGAATTGACCGCGCGGGCAGCATCATCGGCACTCAGGCGACCAGCCACCATTGCATCTCGGTAACTTGCGCTCAGTACGGCAAGACCGGCCAGCAACTCATCGGTGACGAATCGCCGGTGTTCGCGCTTGTGACGATCTTCAAGCTGCTTCTTTCCGCTGCCGCGACTGCCGTAGGCCTCGATTCGTTCTTGAAGGGCGCCCGCCTCTTCGAGATGTCGAGCGTTAAGTGATTCGGCTGCTTCGTCGATGAGCCTCTCAATGCGTTTCACCAGTTGTAGTGCCGCAAACCCCGAGCCATCGAGAAGGTCGATGGCTTGAGCAAAAGTGTGTCGACGCTCAGCAAGGGCTGGGTCGGTTGCGACCAGTCGTGCACGATCGAGGTCACCAAAGGCACCGGTGGAGGCAAGTTGAGCGGCTTCTGGGGCGATGCCCTCGGCAATGAGCCGTTCGGCGATGACCTCGTCTGCAATTGCGTGAAAATCGAGACGAACACAGCGAGAGGCAATGGTGACGAGATTGTTCGGCAAACTTTCGGCGACAATGACAAAACGCGTGCTCGCTGGCGGTTCCTCGATTGTCTTCAACAATTTTGCTGCGGCCGCATCGGCAACGAGATGGAAGTCATGCAAAATGAGCACGGTTAGGTCACCTTCAGTGGGGCTGAGCCATGACTGTTCGACAATCCACTGCGCTTGGTCGACGCTGATGCCGGCGCCTTCGCGTTCTACCTCGCGGCAGTCGGGGTGCTCGCCGGCCATGACGAGACGTGCGTGTCGGCCATCGGGGTCATCGCCGCCGGAGATCATCACCGCAGCAGTAGCTCGAGCCGCTTGCTCTTTCGTTGAGCCGTGAGGCCCAACGAAGAGATAGGCGTGAACTGGGTCTCTTAAGGAGGTGCGCAGAAGCGAAATCGTGGAATCCTGCCCGATAACTGCGTCCCACACAGATGCCATCAGATGCCCAGACGCTCGCGCACAACCTTGCGAATCGTGGCTGCTGTCTCATCGGCAGGGGTTGACGCATCGACGACGTACCAACGGTTGGGGTCAGCAGACGCCATGTCGGCAAAACCTTCACGAACACGTTGGTGGAAGTCTGAACCGGCTTGTTCAATGCGATCGAGGTCTCGCTCATTCATGCGTCGTTCAAGCGTTGAGTCATCGGTCACGAGCAAAATGACGAGGTCTGGCCATGTCGGACCAATCGCCCACTCGTTGATACGGCGCACGTCGTCAACTAGGAGGCCCCGTCCGTAGCCCTGATAGGCCAGACTCGAGTACACCGACCGGTCACTCACCACATGCTTGCCGCGTTCGAGCGCTGGTCGAACGACTTCAGCGAGATGTTGGGCTCGATCAGCGGCAACAATGAGAGTTTCCGCATGGTCATCAAGGCCAACGGTGTCGACATTGTGAAGGATTGATCGCAGTTGTGCACCAATCTTAGTGCCACCGGTCTCGCGCGTGAGGACCGCTCCAATCGATTCGGCGAGACGTTGCGCTTGCGTGCTTTTCCCGCAGGCTTCCGGCCCTTCGAATGCGATGTACACCGGCTCGGTCATTTGGCTTTTGGTGCGGCTTTCTTCGCAGTTGATTTCTTCGC
>DLTS01000066.1:0-15107 GCA_002501485.1 Acidimicrobiaceae bacterium UBA7830 | reverse complement strand
TCTTCGCAGTTGATTTCTTCGCAGGGCGTTTCTTGGACGGCCCTTGCTCACGGCGGATCGCAAGCAACTCGAACGCCCGCTCTGGGCTAATCTCTTCGATGCGGTCGCCCTTGCCAATCGACGCATTTGTTTCACCGTCGGTCACGTAGACACCAAAGCGACCATCTTTAGCGACCACTTTGCGACCTGACGTCGGGTCCTCACCGAACTCGCGCAGCGGACCTGCGGCTGCCATGTTGCGTGCGCCACCTCGACGGAACACTTTTGGAAGCTCGTAGATCTTGATCGCGTCGTCGAGTGTGATCGTCAATAACTGTTCTTCCGAGTCGATTGACCGGAAGTCTTTACCTTTGACGACATAGGGCCCGTATCGTCCGTTTGCTGCGGAGATGACTTCGCCGTCAGCAGGGTCGACGCCAAGTTCGCGCGGCAAACGCAGCAACTGTTTTGCGTCCTCCAGTGTGATGCGTTCAAGACTCATCGTCGAGAACAGGCTTGACATTTTGGGCTTGGCAAGACCCGGAGGCAGGTTGTCAGGGTCACCCCACTGCACGTAGGGGCCGTAACGTCCATTCTTTGCGTAGACCGGCAGGTCGTCAAGCGTGCCAATCGGGTCATCACTCTTTGGAAGGGAGAGCAGTCGTAGGGCTTCGTCCAGAGTGAGTTCGTCTGGTGCGAGATCGTCAGGGATGCTGGCCGTATCGTCGCCACGCTTGATATAAGGGCCGTACTTACCTGGCTTCGCAATGATTTCGTTTCCGTCAGGATCACTCCCGATGGGGAACGAGTTGATACTCGCGGCGTCGATTTGGTCAAGGTTTTCTTCGACGAGATGTTTCAAACCAGGCAACGTGTCACCACCGAAGTAAAAGCGTGTTAGCCAGTCTGATTTCTCGCGTCGGCCTCCTGCGATGTCGTCGAGGTCTTCTTCAATTTTTGCGGTGAGTTCGTAATCGACAAGGTCATCAAAGTGATCTTCAAGAAGACCGACAACAGCGAATGCTGTCCATGTGGGGACGAGTGCTTGACCCTTCTTCCAGACGTATCCGCGATCTTGAATCGTCTGGATAATTGAGGCCCACGTCGACGGTCGACCTATGCCGAGTTCTTCAAGCCGTTTGACGAGGCTGGCTTCAGTGAAACGGGCAGGAGGTGTGGTGTTGTGGCCTTCCGGGTTGCAGGCCTGTACCGGAACAACATCACCAACTGCGAGAGCTGGCAACAGCTCTTCTTTCTCGGTCTCGTTTTCCGAATCGACGTCGCTGAGCACTGCTCGGTGACCTTCAAACTCGATCGTCGTGCCACTTGCCGTGAACTCACAATCGGTGTTCTCGTGCGAGGAAATGGCGCCGAGGCGAAGACTGAGCGTCGTTCCACGTGCATCTGCCATCTGCGAGGCCAACGTGCGTTGCCAGATCAGGGTGTAGAGCGCAAGCTCCTGGCGATCAAGTTCGTTCGCAATCTCCCGAGGGCTCCGCATGGGAGTGGTTGGTCTAATCGCCTCATGCGCCTCTTGAGCGTTCTTCGACTTCGACGTATGTCGACGTGGTTGCTCAGACAAGAAGGCATCGCCGTATGTGGCTCCGATGATGCTGCGAGTCTCTGAAAGAGCGTCATCAGAGAGAATGACGTTGTCGGTACGCATGTAGGTGATGAAGCCTCGCTCATACAACCCCTGGGCGATGCGCATCACCTGCGACGACGACAAACGAAGACGACGTCCGCCCTCTTGTTGAAGGGTTGACGTCATAAATGGTGCCTTCGGAGACGACCGATACGGCTTGGTGTCGACACTGCGCACCGACACGGCTGCGTCTCGGAGGCCTTCGGCCAATGAGTGGGCAAGATCCTCATCGATAGCAACGACTTTGTCGCTCGGTTTGCCGTCAGCGTCAAAATCTTTGCCGGTGGCAACTTTCGTCCCATCGACAACAACTAGACGAGCAGTGAACGCAGGAGTGGTTGCGGCGTCGAGATCGATCGACCAGTAGCCGGCGGAGGTAAATGCGATGCGTTCACGTTCGCGTTCGACAATGAGCCGGATTGAAGGGCTTTGCACACGACCTGCTGAAAGCCCTCTATTGACTTTTCGCCAGAGGATAGGGGAAACCTCATAGCCATAGAGCCGATCGAGAATGCGGCGAGTTTCGGCGGCATCGACTAGACCATCATCGATCTCGCGAGGGTTTTCAACTGCGTGATCGATCGCGCCTCGGGTGATCTCGTGGAACACCATTCGTTTCACGGGCACCTTCGGCTTTAGGTGTTGAAGTAGGTGCCATGAGATGGCTTCGCCTTCGCGGTCTTCGTCGGTTGCGAGATAGAGCTCTGATGCCTCTTTGAGGGCGGCTCGTAACTCTTTGACGACCTGTCGGCCGCGGTCGGTGAGCTCGTAGGTCGGCTTGAAACCGTTGTCGACATCAACTGCGAGACCTTTCGAGGGAAGGTCGGCAACATGGCCAACTGAGGCGCGGACATCGAACTCGGAGCCCAGAAATTTCGAGATCGTCTTCGCCTTTGCAGGCGACTCGACTATGACGAGTGGGCGACCGTTTTCGGCGCTGGAGGATGTTTGTTTCGTAGCCATTTGTTCGGTGAGTGTGCCTCAACACAGCGATGCAGGCAACCGGAACGGTACCTAGTGTGGAGCGATGTCGTCTCGTATAGCGCGGACTGTCTGGGTTCTTGGAGACCAATTGAACCGGAATTTGGCACATCTTCGCACTGCGCGCCCATCTGAAACTCGGGTGCTCTTTGTTATTTCGCTCGACAAATTACGCAGTGCCCCATGGCATCAACAGCGCCTGCATTTCATCTTGACCTCGATGCGCCGACTCGCGAATGAACTCACAGATGAGGGGTTTTTGGTCGACTGGAGAGTCGCAGAAACAATGCGACAAGGTGTGAGCGCCCACCTCGAAGAATTTTCACCCGAGGACATTTCTGTCATGCAATCGATGAATCGCGCGGGTCAGCGCCTTATCGATTCGCTGTCAGCAACTATGCCGATCACGGTCACGCCCTCGGATCAGTTTTTGTGCTCGAGAGAAGAATTTGCCGAATGGGCGAGCGCAAACACCCGCAAAGACGGATCTCTCCTGATGGAGGACTTTTACCGGTGGCAGCGCCGCCGTCTCGACATTCTCATCGACCGCGATGGTGAGCCCGTGGGTGGGCGATGGAATTACGACGACGAAAATCGGCTTTCGCCCCCAAAGGGTGAACACCAATGGCCAAGGGTGATTCGGCGAGAACTCGATGACGTCGACGCGTGGGTGACCGACTTTTTGGCTTCTGTTGATGGGTTGGTAATGAAAGGTGAACCTCCAACTGGGCTGTGGGCGACAGATCGCGAAGGAGCAATGCGACAGTTGCAACACTTTTTGCGTCACGCGATTGACGAGTTTGGGCCCTATGAAGATGCGATCGTGGGTGATGAGCCATACCTCAACCACTCATTGCTGAGTCCGTATCTCAACATTGGGTTGCTGCACCCCGCAGAAGTCATCGCAGCGGCGAAAGAACTTGGTGACGACATCGCACTGAATTCAATTGAGGGATTCATTCGACAGATCATCGGCTGGCGCGAATATGTCCACGGCCTCTACTGGTGGTTTGGGCCCGACTACGTCAATAAAAATCACTTCAATGACGATGCACCCGTGCCCCCGTCGTTTGCTGGAGCTCACACCGAGATGAATTGTGTTGCGCACGTAGCCAAATGGGTTGCGCAAGATGCGTGGACCCATCACATTCCTCGACTCATGGTGCTCGCCAACCTTGCAACGCTTGCGGGAATTGATCCTTCAAAAATGATGCGGTGGATGTGGGCATCGTTTATAGACGGTGCCGAATGGGTGATGGCACCGAACGTGATCGGGATGGGCATGTACGCAGATGGTGGCCGGATGAGCACAAAGCCTTACGTGTCAGGCGGCAACTACATCTCAAAGATGACGGATTTCTGCGGTGACTGCAGCTTTGATCGCAAAGCACGCACCGGTGACAAGGCGTGTCCGTTCACCACGCTTTACTGGGATTTTCTTGACCGGAATCGTAATGCTCTCCGTTCGAACCACCGAATGGCTCGCGTCTACGCAAACCTTGATCGCCTTTCCGATATCGAGGAGGTTCGTGAACGAGCAGTTGAGGTCCGGGGCCGGTTGATCGCAGGAACCATCTAATAGCGATACCGTTCGCGGTGATGCCTGACGTGTTGCTCGGCTGGGACGAGCACCTTGATGCCGCTTGGCAGGACATAGGTGGACCTGACGCGCATGGCACCCCGGGTCGGGTAAGCCGCATCGACCGAGGCTGGAGCACCATCTTGCGACACGCCACCGATGTCGAACCGTTGCGGGTGAGAAATATTGGTGCAGACGTCGCCGTCGGAGATTGGGTTGTTGTTGATGAGGCCATCGAACGTGTTGCACATGTCATCAGTCGCCGGTCGGCGTTTGTCCGTCGTGCTTCTCACGAGGGCGACCGAGCAGAGGCCGACGTTTTGGCAGCAAACATAGATGTGGTCTTTCTCGTACACGCGCTCACTGCACCTCCTAATCAGAGACGACTCGAGCGAGAGCTCGTGCTTGCGTTTGACTCAGGGGCGCAACCACAGATCGTGCTCACGAAGTCAGACGTTGCCGACGGCATCGAGGCGACTGTTGCTGAACTTCAAGCTGTTGCAGCTGGTGTGCCGGCACACATCGCAAGTGGAATCACCGGTGTCGGCCTCGAGCCCATCCGCGCTGCCGCCGAAGGGGGCCGCACTCTTGCGTTCTTCGGTGCCTCTGGAGTTGGCAAGTCGACGCTTGTGAACTCGTTGATTGGACGCCAAGAGATGGCAACCTCAGAGGTACGCGAGCACGATCAGCGTGGCCGGCACACGACGGTGGCGACACAACTGCTCCCACTCGCTAACGGTGGCTGGTTGATCGATACCCCCGGGTTTAGGGCAGTGAGCCTGTGGTTGTCAGGCCGCGGCATTGAGCGAGCATTTCTTGACGTCTTTGATCTCATGGATGACTGCCGGTTTAGGGATTGCAAGCATGATCAAGAGCCCGGTTGCGCAGTGCGAGCAGCAATTAGTGCCGGTGAACTCGACCCATTGCGGTTTGCAAGCCTCCGCCGTCTCGTCGCCGAAGAAGCTGCCCTCGAAGAGGAACAGGCGCGTCGGGAGCGAATTGCCGATCGGCGAAAAAGTGGTCGAGAGCCACTCGACGACGACCCCGATGTGGAGTAATTGGCGAAACGCGATTACTGTCGAATACATGACCGCTTTACCATCAACTCCAGACATGTATGACCTTCGGATGTCGGAAGCAGCCCGTCCGTTGTACGAGAAAGTAAAGACATTCATCGCAGAAGAAATCGAGCCAAAGACAGCTGAATTCTTCCGCCTCGGAGAGGGACGTGAAGACCACTGGGGCTACGGCGAAGGCCAGCTCGAGCTTCTCGACTCGATCAAGGCAAAGGCAAAAGAGGTGGGCCTCTGGAACTTCTTCCTTCCAGATGCAGAGACCGGTGAAGGTCTCTCAAACCTTGATTACGCCTACATCGCTGTTGAACTCGGCAAGAACCCCATCGCTTCTGAATGCTTGAACTGCTCTGCGCCTGACACCGGCAACATGGAAGTGCTCGAGCGTGTTGGCACCCCAGAGCAAAAAGAGCAGTGGTTGAATCCACTCCTCAATGGTGAAATTCGTTCGGCATACATCATGACCGAGCCCGACATGCCGTCATCAGATGCGAAGCAACTCGCCTGTCGTGCAATTCGTGACGGTGACGAGTACGTGATCACCGGTGAGAAATACTGGTCATCGGGTGCTGGCGACCCACGATGCAAGATCATGATCGTCATGGTGCAAACCGACCCCGACGGCCCAGTTCACCGTCGTCAGTCACAGATTCTCGTTCCTCGAGACACCCCAGGTGTTGAGATTCGTGGAGCAATGCACGTGTTCGGCGAAGATGACGCTCCTCACGGTCACATGCACATCCGATTTAACAATGTTCGCGTTCCTGCGTCAAACATGTTGTGGGGCGAAGGTAAGGGATTCGAAATTTCACAGCTTCGCCTCGGACCAGGCCGTATTCACCACTGCATGCGTTCAGTCGGTGCAGCCGAGAAGGCTCTCGAGCTCATGGTGAAGCGTGGCATCACTCGCGAAGCATTCGGCAAGCGCATCGCAAACCTTGGCAAAAACCCAGAGGTCATTGCTAAGGCTCGCATCGAAATCGAGTCAATGCGACGGATGGTGCTCACAGCCGCCAAAGCAATGGACGAACTCGGAAACGCTGAGGCTCGCGTGTGGGTGAGCGCCGTCAAGGCAATGGTGCCGATCCGCACCTGCCAGATTGTTGACGAAGCCATCCAGATCCATGGTGGCACGGGTGTCTCGCAGTGGACCCCTCTCGCCCGCATGTATGCAAGCCAGCGCACGCTGCGTCTTGCTGACGGCCCGGACGAGGTGCATTGGTTTGTTGTCGGTCGCTCAGAAATTGCCTCCACCGAAGAGGCAGCTCGCGACTACAACCCAAAGGAAACCTTCTACGCAGAGAAGGGTTCTGACAGCGCGGCGGCACTCTCCGGGCCCTGATCCGGAAGTTGCCAACCAGTTTCTGATTTGGTCCACTGTCGAACGCTGCGAACCGCGGCGATTGGCAGTGGACCATATATGTGGGCGAACAGTTCCTCGACTCCCGGAGCGGGCGGTTCATCGATGATGTCAGCATCGACAAGGTCAGGATCGATTTCGAGCAGGAGCAGCTCTGAAAGGTCTGAGTAAAACCGCTCTGCAACACCTTCTATCTGCTCAGGCTTTGAACAGTGGATGTACCCGACCTCATCAAGCGTCATTCCGCGAGTACTGACGCAGTAGTCGCCCACGGCCTGAGCATCAACCCAGTCGGTCTTGAGCGCGATATGCCAGATCATTAGTGGTGCTCTGTGAGTTGTTCTCGTCGGCTCTGCTAGTGACTGGAAGACCTAACCTCAGCGCGAAGGTTCTCAATGAACGCGTCTTCCGTCCGACGAATCGAGCGATCGGTTGTACCCGAGGAATGCGGAGACACGATGACCCGAGGCATCGACCACAACGGGCTTTCTTCAGGAAGAGGCTCAACTGCGAACACATCGAGACCCGCTCCACCCAGATGCCCTGACTGCAGGTGAGCAATCATCGCTTCTTCATCAACACAGTTACCTCGACCCACATTGATGATGATTGAACCCTCCCGCATAAGACCAAACTCACGGTCGCCAATCGCATGATGGGTTTCATCAGTAAGCGGCATACACAGCACAACGACGTCTGAGGTCGACAGCACCTCATCACGACGTGATTCGGGCCAGGTTTCGCATGGCTCGTCACCACGCGGAGTCCGACGCACTCCGATCACTTCAGCACCGGTGACCGACGCCAGTTTTGCGACCTCCGCACCAATCGATCCCATACCGATAATGCCAACGCGCAGATCGCCGACGTCGACCGTTGACCGCACTTCCCAGGCGCGGCGTTGCTGAGCATCAAGCAGTTCGGGAAGACCACGAACCAGTGCCAGCAGCATCATCATGACGGTCTGAGCGATCGATGGTGCCGAACCTCCGGGCGTAAACAGCACCTCCACCCCACGATCCTGGAATCGGCCAAACACAGGATGGTCGCCTCCGGCTGACGCACTTTGCAGCCACCTCAAGCGAGGGGCCGCAAGGCTTGTTTTAAGAAACGAAGTGCTCCGGTCAGGCCAGCAGTCAGCAGAAAAGAATGCATGGGTGATGCTCTCAAGTTCATCTTCAGAGAACTCAACACCATCGACCAACTCGAGAATCTGAAGATGCGGAGCAAATGAAGAGACCGTGTCACGAAGGCTCGCCGCCGCCGTGTCGGTCATCAGCAAGACGTCACCCACTACACACCCCCGACCCGACGATCAACCCCTTGCCAATAGGGCTCGCGCAGAGTGCGCCGCTGGACCTTACCCACCGGGCTCTTTGGCAGCGGATCGGTTCTCAACTCGACAACTCCGGGCTTCTTATACGAACCCAATTGGTCAACACACAACTGAACGATTTCGGTTCGATACGCATCGTGATTGTCATCACCTTCCGCAACCACACACACCGCCGCAGGGGTCTCCCCCCAACGATCATCAGGAACTGCGAACACCGCTACCTCAACAACAGCCGGATGCTCAGCGATCGTGTTCTCAAGTTCTGCAGGCCAGATGTTGTAGCCACCAGAAATAATCATGTCGTCTTTGCGATCGAGCACGTAGAGATAACCGTTCTCGTCGAGTCGGCCAATGTCACCGGTGAGCACGAAGCCATCGGCGGTTATCCGCTCAGCAGTTGCCTCAGGGTTCTCCCAGAAACCAGTCATTTGACCGTCGCAACGAATAGCGATCTCGCCCTCTTCACCAATCGGCAGACTCAACGAAGAATCCTCAGGGTCACGAATTTCAAGAAGCGCAAATGGCAATGCCCGTCCGGTTGAGCGCAAAGGGTTTGACCCCGGCACCTCGGAGAACCACTCATCTGGCCCCATCATGCACACCGGCACCGCCTCGGTCTGTCCGTATCCCTGAAACAGCACTGGGCCGAAGACTTCGCGACCAAGGAGAGCGGTTTCATCAGCAATCGGAGATCCACCGATTTGCACCACCCGCAGCGACGACCAATCGCGAGAACGAGCACTCGGTTCACGAGCCAGAGCATTCAACATTGCCGGCACCGCAAACATGTACGAGATCTTCTCTCGCTCCATGATCTCAATGGTTTCGGCAGGATCAAAATGGTCGAGCATCACATTGGTGCCACCACTCAACCACGTCGGAGTGTAGAGATAGCCCGACCCGTGAGAAATAGGCCCCACATGCAAGCACCTGTCGCCAGCCTCCATCGGCGGAAAGTTGTAGAACCAGTCGCGTCCAGCAGCAAGCCACGACCGGTGGCTATAGGCAACACCTTTTGACTTACCTGTCGTTCCACCGGTGTGGCGAATGATGTACCAGTCGTCAGGGCTGATCTCCACGTTCGGGTCATCAGCCGAGAAGCCTGCAAGCCATGACTCGTAATCATCACCACGCACGACCACGTGCTCAAGGTTTGGTAGCCGGTCACGCACCGCATCAATTTCATCGAGATAATGGCCGGCAACGACAACCGCCCGACAGCCGGTGTGATCAAGCATGTGGTGGTGGCTGTCAACACTGTTTCGGGCATAGAGAGGCACCCGCACAAACCCACCGGCTGCCGCACCGGCGAAGAAGTCCTGTGCACCGATTGAGTTGTCTTCGAGCACACCAATACGGTCACCCGGATGCAGACCTAAGTCGAGAAGGGCATTCGCCATCCGGACACCACGCTGCCACGCTTCAGCGAAACTGAGGTGCTCCGAAGTGGTGCCATCGGTGTAGATGATTGCGGTTCGATGCGAGTTGAGATGCGCAGCTTGGCGCATGAGGCTCCGTACGTCCATAACCTGAATTTAGGGGTCAGAAGATGGTGACCCCCCATCGAAACGCGTGGAGGACTTGGGCCTCGGTCGATTTAGGCGGTGAATCCGTCGAGGCGGGCAAGTACTTGCAACATCACCTCGTCAGCTCCTCCTCCGATCGACGACAGACGATTGTCACGGAAGAAGCGAGCAGTCCACGTCTCCTCGACGTAACCCATGCCACCGTGATACTGCAAGCAAGCATCGGCAACCTTGCGAACAAGACGACCAGCGGTCAATTTTGCAATCGTCGCCTCCCGGGTGGTGTCGATGCCTCGTTGATATTTGTCGGCAATCGAATAGTTGTAACTGCGCAACAGATCAAGCTCAGCAGAGAGCTCCGCAAGCGTGTACTGAAGGTGTTGATTGGCAAGTAGCGGCTTACCAAATGCATGGCGCTCACGCAGATACTCAGCAGTACGTTCCAAGGCCAACTCGCACGCACCAACGCACGAATATGCCGCCCACATACGCTCGACAACGAACTGCGACATCTGTTGCTGAAAGCCTCGACCGATTTTGCCAATCGTGTTGCTCACCGGAACCCGACAATCATCAAATGACAGCAAACCTGTATCGGAAGCCCGCATGCCGAGCTTGTCGAGTTTCTTCGACACCGAGAAGCCCTCGGTGTCGGTGGGCACGATGATCTGACTCATGCCGCTGTAGCCACTGTCATCAGAGGTTCGTGCAAGTAGGCACAACCAATCGGCCTGCAGAGAATTTGTTATCCACATTTTCGAACCGTTGATCACCCATTGGTCACCATCACGAATAGCCCGAGTTCTGATGCCAGCAACATCAGAGCCTGCGTCGGGTTCGCTCACTGCGATAGAGCAGACGTTTGTTCCCTGCAGGGCAGGCTTGAGGTACCTCTCTTTTTGCTCGGCAGTTCCGAACTCGGCGAGCGAAGGCGTGGCCATATCGACCTGAACTCCGAGGGCCATCGGTAATGAGCCGTGGTCACAGCGACCAAACTCCTCTGCGAGAATCACCGTGAACAGATGATCGCCGCCCTGCCCGCCGAACTCGGGTTCATATTCAAGTCCGAGAAACCCGAGCGAACCCATCTTCGAGAAGATGTCACGGAGCGGCATCATCTCGGCCTCTTCCCATTCAGGAATTCGCGGATTCACCTCTTGCTCGACGAACGATCGAACAACGGCACGAAACTCATCATGTTCAGCTGTGAAGTTCATGCACTTACGTTAGGCGCCCGGCTCGCTGGGGGCGCTGTCAGGTCGCCTAGTTTGCAGACATGGCCATTCAACATCAGCAACGAGCAATCGACCTCGGCATCGTCGTCCAAGACTCAGAAATCTCCCTTGCGTTCTATCGAGATCTTCTAGGCATGAACCATGAAGGTGATATGCCAATGCCCATTGGCGGTGGAGGCACGATGCACCGTCTGCGTTGCGGTGATTCGCTCATCAAGTTGGTGTGTTTCGAGACGACACCTGAGTCTCGACCCGGGAGTGGGGGGATTGAAGGCGGAACCGGCTACCGGTATTTCACCATACACATGGAGAACATTCGCGACGTGGTCGCCGCCTGCGAAGCAGCTGACGTGAAAGTGGTGACGCCGGTTGTCGAACTTCGTCCAGGGGTCACTATTGCGATCGTTCGCGACCCAGACGGAAATCTCGTCGAGTTCCTTCAGATGGGCTGAATGCAACTATGCCACCCGAGAGTGGGGGCAGAAATCTCAACCTGCGGGCAGGAGCGGTGAACGGTTAGACCGCAAGCAAGTCGCGAGCACCCGTGTCGCTGGAGGGGTGACGCAACTTCGACATCGCCCGAGCTTCGATCTGGCGAATGCGCTCACGCGTGAGGTTGAAATGCTCACCAACCTCCTCAAGCGTGCGGGGTTCGCCACGATCAAGACCGAACCGCAGTTTCAAAATCTCGCTCTCGCGTTCATCGAGCGGTGCGAGCAGACGTGAGATCTCTTCAGGAAGCAGAGCGGTTGCCGCAACCTCGAAAGGCGATTCAGCAGAGCGGTCTTCAACAACGTCACCGAGTTCGGCGTCGCCATCTTCACGCAGCGGCTCAGACAGCGAAAGTGGCTCAGCGGCGAAGCGAAGCGCTTCGGTAACCTTGTCTTCTGGCATCTCGACTTCTTGAGCGAGCTCGGCCAGCGTTGCCGGGCGGCCATACTTCAGTTCGAGACGGGTGCGGGCCTTCTGCAGGCGAGCGAGAGTGTCACCAGCGTGGACTGGAAGCCGAATGGTGCGGCCGGTGTTTGCGATGCCACGGGTGATGGCCTGGCGGATCCACCATGTTGCATACGTGGAGAACTTGAAGCCCTTCCGCCAGTCGAACTTTTCGACGGCGTGCATGAGGCCGAGGTTCCCCTCTTGGATGAGGTCGAGAAGCGGCAAGCCTGAGGCCTGGTACTTCTTTGCGATCGAGACGACAAGACGAAGGTTTGACTGAACAAATTGGCGTTCTGCTTCTTCACCTCGGCGGGCGGTGCGGCGCAATTCACGCTTCTTGTGAGTGGTGAGGTCTTTGCCACCGGTCTCGAGCGCTTCAAGCGCCTCTTTGCCGGCCTCGATTTCCTTTGCAAGTCGGACTTCGTCGTCCTTCGTGAGCAGGACATATTGACCGATGTCGGTGAGATATAGACGGACGAGATCCTCGTCGTCTCTGTCAACTCGTTCCTTCGCCATTACGGCTCCCTTTGCGGTGGCATTCGGTGGATGAGACAACTGTCACGATACCGACCCACAGGCCGACCCCCACCGAAAAACGCGAGGTAACATGTTTGTAATTCGATAACAGGTCTCTAGGAGGTAGATGATGTCGAACCCCGTCCTCAATGAAAGAACCCTTGAAAAGTGGGCAGCGCCTGAAGCGTCGCAGCGCGCCGGAGTAAACGACGGTCCAGTTTCCGAATGGTCGCCGCCGCCTGCTCCGGGCGAATCAATGACGGTGAAGGGCAGTGTGAGCGCTACAGCGGTGCTGCTCGTGTTGTTGATGATCTCTGCCGCATACGGCTGGTACCAGACGGGCTCCCCGTCGGTAGATAGCCAAGGCGTCGTCCAATATGGCATTCCTTCACTTGCGATGGTGGGTGTCTTCGTTGGCATCGGGCTCGCATTCCTGATGGCGTTTAAGCCTCATCTCGCACGCTTCGTTGCTCCGATCTACGCCCTTGCCCAAGGTGTCTTTGTTGGCTCGGTCTCTCGAGCTTTTGAAGAGTTCTACGACGGCATCGTCATACAGGCGGCAGGTGCAACCATGGCGGTCACAGCCGTCATGTTGGGGATGTACCTCACCGGCATTATTCGCGTGACCGACCGGTTCCGCAAAATCGTGATTTCAGCCACCCTTGGATTGATGGTGTTCTATCTCGTCACTTGGGTTTTCTCGCTCTTCGGCGGGAACGTCTCATTTCTTTCAAGTCCGAGTCTGATGTCGATCGGCTTCAGCGTGCTTGTTGTCGGCCTTGCGGCGATGAATCTGGCTCTCGATTTTGATTTCATTGAGCGTGGGGCGCAGTCGGGGCTGCCAAAGCACTTTGAGTGGTTTGCGGCATTCGGTCTTCTCGTCACGCTCGTATGGCTATATCTCGAACTTCTGAGGTTGCTCGCCAAAATGCGCGATCGGTGAACGAGCGAGTTCTTGAAGCTGCTGCCATAGGCGCAGTCGGTGCGGCACTCGGTGCCGGGGCCGGCACGATCATAGGCCTGACTGGGCCCGCCGCTGCTGTTGCCGCTTCCAACGGAGCGATATCGGGCTTCCGGCAGATATACGAATGGACATCACGCAAAGGTCGCGTGGCGTTCGTCCTCGACTCAACCTGGGCACTCGTAACGACTGCAGCGTCGCTCGTGCCTCAACTGGTCGGGATGCTCACCCCCGGTGAATACGACGAGTCGTTGAGCAAGAGGTCGAATCGGCATGTGTACAGCCGGGGTTTTGTCGTTCGCCGAAACTTTGCAGTCACGGTTGGAAATGTGGTGTCTGGTGCTGGCGATACGTCCGACGAGGGCCGCCGTCGCTTAGTCACCGACCACGAAGATGTGCACGTCTGGCAATCACGACTCATGGGGCCGTTCTTTCCCATCGTCTACCTAGGCTGGATGGCGATCATGGCACCTGTTGCAGTAGTCGGTTGGCTTCGCAGAAGAATTGCAGGTGACCGATCAACGTCTTTGTGGGCGGCAGTTGACCGCCGCGCCTACTGGCAACACCCGCTTGAGCAGCAGGCGTATCTTAGAGCGAGTCGAGCCAGCCAAGCACGATCTGGTTGAACGCCTCAGGAGCTTCCTGCTGCACCCAATGCCCGATGCCTTCGATGAGCTCTGTCGCTCGGTGATTCGGAAGTTCGGATGACATGCGACCGAGATATTCAGGTCGACCAAGAATGACCGGGTCGAGGTCACCGGCAACAAAAAAGGTTGGCATCGTGAGCGGTGCTGCCCCGATCGGATCAAAAATGTCGTAGTTGGCATCGAGATTGCGATACCAGTTGATCGGTCCGGTGAATCCACTTGTCGTGAACTGCTCGGTGTACACCGCAAGGTCGTCGCTCGTCATCCACGATGGGCAGCCCTCAATTCGTCCACCGATCATGTGCTCGAAATAGTCGGTAAGTCGTGTGCCTTCAGCGGGAAGCGGGCCGCCGACGAGCGATCGCATGCCGTCTCCAGAAGCCATATGTGCAATCGACAGCAGAAAGCGTTGCGGGTCAGCATCTAGCTCTGCATCAGCAACTCCCGGAGCTTGGAAGTAGAGGATGTAGAAAAACTCGTCGCCGTGCACCGACTGTAAATTCTCGATTGGGTGAACCGGCCACGGCGTATAAGGGACACTTGCAGCGATGAGGGCTCGACAGCGGGATGGGTGACGCTGTCCGACATGCCAAGTGACGATCGCTCCCCAGTCGTGACCGACGATGACGGCGTCATCGGCATCGATGTCGTCGAGCAGGGCAATCACATCGTCTACGAGGACGTCGCCACGGTAGGCAGAAATATCTGAAGGAACACTTGAACTCGCATACCCCCGCTGATCGGGAACGAGCACTCGCCATCCAGCCGCAACAAGTGGTTGCACTTGGTGGCGCCATGAATGCGACGATTCAGGAAATCCGTGGAGCAACACTGCAACACCCTTTTCACCCGAACCCTCATCTCTGACGTCGAGTTCAACGCCTGGGGCGACTTCGACACGCCTCATCGTCACAGGTCAACTCTGAGTCGGCTGGCTTCTTCGAGAAGAAGATCTACTTCACACGCAATCCGTCGGCACATTCGCTTCGTCGACGGGTCAACATCAGGGTCAGTGGCGTTCTCGAGTTCAGTGACTTCGGCGCGAAGCGTGTTGAGGTACTCACCAACGTGTGTTCGGTCACGTGGCACGACCGACGCACTGTCGTCGTGGGGAATAGACGGAAGCCGCGATTGCCACAGAGCGGTGACGTTGTCGAGGGCGTGTGTGGCAACGATTGCAAAGCGCTGACCAGGCCCCGGCTCATTCGAACGCGCATCAGATGCACAGTGTTCCGACCACAGTTGTGCTTCAGCGCTACCCAGTAGGCATCGCCGATGGAGGTCAACGATGTCGATCACGAGAGTCGACGCTGCGTTGGGTCAGCAGCAA
>DLTS01000068.1 GCA_002501485.1 Acidimicrobiaceae bacterium UBA7830 | reverse complement strand
CGAGCACTGGAGATCGGCAAGTGAACGTCACCGCGGTCACCCAGTCGGTAGGCGCGGCACCAGTCACTGCGACCCAGAAAACCCAAGACGACGCATCCTTCACCGACAAAATCTCAAACGCCGTCAAATCGCTCGACGAGTCACACCAGATCGCCGACAGCTTTGCAGGAGCAGCAGCAACCGGTGACCTCGAATCATTGACGAGCTACGTCGTGGCGGCAACCGAAGCGCAACTCGCCACGCAAGTCACCGTTTCAGTCCGAAACAAGGCAATTAGCGCCTTCAACCAGATCATGGGGATGAATATCTGATGGCCGGCACATTGATGTCCAAGTTCAACACTGCAACCGAAGGGTTCTCAACTCTTCAAAAAGTCGGCAGCGTCGCGATGGTCGCAGCGATCGCAGCAGGCGTCTTCTTCTACGCAAACACGACCAGCCAAAGCCCAATGGCACCGCTGTACACCGAACTCACCACCGCTGATGCTGCGTCAATCACCGAGCAGCTCCGCGACTCTGGCATCAACTACGACATCACCGACCGTGGTGCCACCGTGCGAGTCCCAGAAAACGACATCTACGAAGCCCGCCTGCTGATCGAACGTGCCGGTGTGAGCCCAAGCTCACAAAGTGACGGCTTCTCTACACTCGACGGTCTCGGAATCACATCGACACAGTTCCAGCAGCGCATTGCCTACCAGCGAGGCCTCGCAACCGAAATCGAAAACTCGCTCGAAGAAATGGCATCGGTAGACGAAGCCCGAGTGAACCTTGTCATTCCAGAACAAGACCTGTTCGTCAACGACACCATCCAAGCCTCGGCGTCAGTCATGTTGAACACCAACAGTCGACTCACCAGCTCACAAGTCATCGCAATCGCATCCCTCGTCTCCGGAGCAGTAGAAGGACTTACCACCGAACAAGTGACCATCACCGATCAAAACGGAACTGTGCTCACCGCACCAGGTGCAACCAACGGAGCACCAGCCGACGACCTCGAACGCACCCGTGAACTCGAAGCGAACATCGCCGGTGACGTCCTCGCCATCGTCGAAGCGGTCGCAGGTCCCGGAAACGCCCGAGTCGCGGTGAACGCAACTGTCGACTGGTCAGCAACCTCTGAAGTATCAGAGATCTTCAGACCCGTACTCGACGACAACGGAGAACAACTTCGCTCTGCTGCGTCAACTGTTATCGAATCAGACGACCCTACAACCGCAGAAGGCATCCTCGGAACCGGCGACATCGACACCCTTGGAGTGGCGAGCACCGTACGAGCCGACGTTGACGCCGACTTCTTAGTTGACCGATCGGTGAAAACCGTTGAATCCAACGGGGGAGATGTACAAACACTCACCGCCTCGGTTGTCGTTGACTCCGCAGCGGTTGACCCCGCCGATATGGCGACACTCACCACCCTCGTTGAAGCAGCCACTGGACTCTCTGTTGAAAACGGCAACCTGTCAGTCGCCGCTCTCGCATTCGACACGACCGCAGAACAGCAACTCACCGCAGCAAACGAAGCCGCAACCGAGGCCGCCGGTGTCGCCGACGCAGCTGCCGCGCAGCAAGCAACCATGCGAACCGGAATTATCGCCGGGTTTGCCGCCATCGCCGGACTGCTCGCCCTGCTCTCATTCCGTCGAGCACGCAAATCAACAACAACTGACGGAGCAGCCGACAAACTCGAAGCGCTGCTCTCTGGTGAAACCCAGGCACTCGAGCGAACAACACCGACCGCTGATATGACCGCCCTCAACCCCGGCGAGCAGCTCGCACTCGTATCATCTGAACATCCAGACGACGTCGCAGAACTCATCGGATCATGGATGACCGAGCGAACGGCGGTGACCCAATGAGCCGACGCAAAGAAGAAATCCCAGGTGCACGCAAATCTGCTCTGCTGCTGCTCTCCATGCCACAAGCAACTGCAGCCAAAGTCCTCGCACACCTTGACGAAGACCAGGTCGCAGAAATCGCCACCGAAATCGCATCACTTGGTGACGTCAACTCTGACGCAACCTCAGTAGTGCTTGACGACTTCACCAAACAATGGTCAAAACGGGCAGGCTCAGTATCAGGTGGCCTCGGACGAGTAAGAAGCCTCCTTGAACTCGCTGCACCAGAACGAGCTGACACCATTGTCGCTGGCATCGACCGGCGAGTCATCGACCCACCGTTCTCATGGGTGTACCGAGTTGACACACAGCTCCTGGTACGAACCCTTGCCGGAGAACTCCCCATCACCTGCGCAGTACTGCTGTCATTTCTCACCGCGGACAAAGCCGCAAGCATCATGTTGGAACTCCCGTCAGAGCTTCGAACAGAAACCGCAGTTGCGATCGCCAACCTTGATGACCCCGAGCATGACCTTGTCGAAGCAATCGAAATGGGCATCAAAGAAAAACTCGGCCCGAACGCCTTCGAACGGCAATATCGGGTCGGTGGAGTTGACGCACTCGTCGACCTGCTTAATCGCTCAGATCGTGAAACCGAAACAAGCGTCCTCGACGCCCTCGGCTCACTTGACGAACACATGGCATCAGAGGTCAAACGACGGCTCTTCTTGTTCGAAGACATCACATCGCTCGACTCTCGAGCCATCCAGAAAATCCTTGCATCTGTCGACATGTCAAAAATGCCACTCGCAATGAAAGGTGTTGGCGACGACACCGTCACCACCATTTTGGAGAACATGTCAGAACGCGCCGCAGAAGTACTCCGGGAAGAAATCGAAGTGCTCGGCCCGGCCCGCCTCGCCGACGTTCAAGTAGCGCAAGCAGAAATTGTTGCTGTGGTGAACCGGCTCGACGCCGAAGGTGAAATCACAATCAGCCGGGGGACCGATGCTCTCGTCGTGTGACTCTACTGTGGCCGTTTTAACTGGTGAGGCCGCGACCGCTCTCCCAATTGCTGAGTTGGCACCTGAACGTGCTGCTCACGTGTCAACTCGGCGCAATTTCTCACACACCCAAGTTCACGACCACGTGCAGGCGTACCGCACCGGACGCGAAGAAGGCTACGACGTCGGCTACGCAGCTGGCGTTCAGGCAGCCGAAGCCGACATTGCCCGAACAGTGTCGTCACTTCAAGCCGCCATCATTCAACTTGGAACCAACGAAGCCGACCTCGCTGACCAACTCGCTGAACTCGCGACGTCACTCGCAGTCGAGCTCGCCACCACCATTCTCGACAGCGAACTCAAAGAACCAGCCGATTTCGCAACGTACGCAATTCGTAAAGCCCTCAGCATCGCGCTGCCATCAGAGCCCGTTGCTATCACAATGCACCCCGACGACGCCGCACATGTGCCCGGCATTGCGGACGTCGAAGTGAAGGAAAACCCAATGTTGTCCCGAGGTTTCGCCGAAGCTGTTGTCGGCACCAGTTTGGTCAAAATCGACCGTCACTCGCTCATCAACCAGGTGCGCGAAGTCTTGAACATCGAACAAACCCCGGCCTCACCAGTACCCGCGCCAGCCGCTGCTCCAACCAAAACTCCCAAAGAAACCCTCGGAGAAAAGGTTGCGCCAAAAACAACGGGACGCAAGACCAAGAGTGCATCGACAACTTCGACGTTACAAAATCGCAAAACAGCCGCGCCAAAAACCGCAAAATCGACTGCAGCAAAGAGACGGACGACCGCGTCAACAGCCGCAAAAAAACCTGCTCGGGCAACAAAGAAGGCCACGAATGCTGCTTGAGGACATCACCAACATTCGTTGGGCAGAAGCTGTGCACGCAGCCCGACCCATCCGCGTCGGACGAGTGAGCTCGGTGTCAGCATCTGGATTCACCGCTGTGGGCCTTGCCGCAGCGGTTGGCGACCTTGTCGAAGTCGAAGCCGATGGAACCACCCTCATCGGACGTGTCGTCGGACTGAAATCAGGCGAAGCAGTCGTTTCTTCGTATGACCCTGTCGACGGCCTTCGCCTCGACATGCCATGTCGTGTCAGACCAAAAGGAAATGGCCTTCCGAAAGCCGATCGGCTCATCGGCCGGGTCGTGAACGCCCTTGGTGACCCCATCGACCGTCAACCGGTTCGACCAGGCCCAATGATGAGCAGCGACCACGACGCTCCAGATCCCCTCACCCGGCAACTCATCAGAACACCATTTGCGTCAGGTATTCGTGCGATCGACACATTCATTCCGATGGCAAAAGGCCAACGCATCGGCGTGTTCGCAGGGTCGGGTGTCGGGAAATCAACGCTTCTCGCAATGATGGTCGCTGGCTCTGACGCTGATGTCATTGTTGTCGGCCTTGTGGGCGAACGAGGCCGAGAGGTCCGAGAATTCATTGAAGATCAACTCGGTGAAGAAGGACTCGCAAAGAGCATCGTTGTTGTCGCAACTGGAGACGAATCACCTCTCGTTCGTCGAACCGCAGCAGAAACTGCGACCGCGTTTGCTGAAGACCTTCGCGATGACGGACTCGATGTCTTACTTGTGGTCGATTCAATCACCCGTTTCGCAATGGCGCACCGCGAAATCGGACTCGCAGCCGGTGAACTTCCGGCAGCTCGCGGTTACCCACCGTCAACAATGTCAGCACTCCCGCAGCTCCTTGAGCGTGCAGGTACCTCAGACCAAGGCACCATCACAGCGATCTACACAGTGCTGGTTGATGGTGACGACATGGACGAACCCGTGGCGGACGCCGTTCGAGGCATAGTCGACGGCCACATCGTGCTATCACGAACCCTTGCGAACAGCGGCCACTTCCCAGCAATTGATGTGCTCGCAAGCGTTTCGCGGCTCTCAGGAGTTGTCTACAACGACACAACCGCAGAAATCGCTCGTCGTGGACGTCAACTGCTCGCAGAGTACGCCTCAGTAAGAGACCTCATTGACGTCGGCGCGTATGTGAAGGGCGCAAACCTGACCGCAGACGCTGCCATCGCCACGAAATCAGACCTCGACAACTTCCTTCGGCAAACCAGTGACGAGTGGACCCTATCCGACGACGCCTGGACACAGCTTGCAGCAATCACGGAGACAACCAGAGCATGAGTAACAGATCAGATCGAATCGCCCGAATCCTTCGGCTTAAAGCACGGGAGGAAGATAGCGCAGCATCAATCGAGTCTGAACGCGCAATGCAGCAGCGTCGAGCAAAGCGTGACCGCCGCCGACACGAAACCTCCAGTCAGCAGGTCAGTAGTAACCGTTCTTCCGCCACCATCGGCGAACTCCTTGAACAAGACGCCATTCTCGCTGCAACGGCGAACGCATTAAGCGCAGCTCGATCAACAGAAATTGCATGCGCCAACGAAGCTGACATCGCACGGGCTGTGCGAGAACGACACACCCAGCGTCGCAAATCGCTTGAAAAAGCTCACCTTCGGATCGTCAAAATCGAGGCCGAGCAGCGTGCCGCCCAACAGATCCGAGACATCCAAGAACTTTCACTTCAACGGTCACTACGAGAGGAAACAGAATGATGACCCTGACAGTCACTGAAGGGGCAGCAGTGATCAATGCCCCTGCTGAAACCCCCCAGGACTGTACTGCGTTCTCGGCGTGGTTGAACAACGCAATGCAACAGCATGGCGCGCAGATCGCTGAGCACGGCGTCGAGGTTGATGCCGACATCGAGACCGATCTCGAAGGTGACACCGGTGTGGCAGCCGAAGACGAGTTGCTTGCAATCACCGAACAACTCAACGGAATGATCTCCAGTAGCCAGACGGTGGTGCCTGACACCGGTTTTGTTGCATCAGCGCCCCCTGCGACAGAAGGGGGCGTCGCCGCAGTGACCACAAATGCTCAATCCGAGAATGACTCAGTGATTGCTGAAGTGATGCCTCTCGATCTCAGTGGCGAAATGGTCGACGGGGAGAGTGACTTAGGTCCCAACCCCGAGTCGACCATGCCAATGTCGCCAAGCGTCACAACAGCGACAGCCCAAGCGGTGCCAGCTGCAAGTTTGCAAGCCGTTGCGATAGCGGCATCGCAAGAGGCCCTGCAGCCGACCGGCGTCGCTCCGGTCTCAACGCCAGCAGCAGATGCAGTTCAATTCAAGGACGTCGGGGTCCAAGCGACCCACGAACTCGCTGATACCAACGACATCAGGCCAATTATTCACCTTGATGCCGGAGCCCCAAGAGCGACAACATCGCAGACAACACCCGCAGCCGCACAAAGCTCTGCAAGCACCGACGTTGAGGGGCTCGCACAACTCGTCACCTCGCACGCACAAAAAGCATCACAGACTGGCACGCCATCACGACTGTCGATCACCCTTCGACCCGATGACCTCGGGACAGTTCAACTTGAAATTCGTGCCGGAGCAAACGGCCTTGAAATCGCCACTGCAACCACTCGCGAATCGGGTAGGGCCGCCATCGAATCTGTCCTCCCTGAAATTCGTGCGATGGCTCAACAATCAGGTTTTCGCATCAGTGAAATCCAGGTCGGGGCCAACTTGTCATCTGACAACCTGGCCGACATGCAACAACAAGGTGACCGGCGTGATAACCACCAACACCCCGAACGGCATCGCAGAACACCCGAACCAGCCAACATGACGCGCACCGTGAACCCAGTTGACAGTCACGTCGGCCGAGTCAACGTGGAGGTATGACATGGAAGTCTCCAGCATTGAAACAATGAGCCCATCAACATCAACGACAGCAAGCTCTGCGTCGGACGCGCTAGGTCAAGACACTTTTCTTCAACTTCTTGTCACTCAACTTAAATATCAAGACCCTCTCAACCCAATGGACTCAGCCCAGTCCCTCCTGCAGACCGCCCAGTTCACCATGGTTGACAAACTCAACGTCATCGCTGACGCCGTCACCGGCCAACAGCAGTTCGGTCAGCTTTCCGCGGTCGGCTCCATCGTCGGAAAAGAAGCGGTCTACGTTGACGCTCTCGGCAACCAGATGACCGGAATGATCAGCTCAGCAAAAATCACCGAAGGGGGAGCTTTACTCGTCATTGATGGAGCCGAGGTGTCGATCGACCGAGTGATCTCATACTCCGGTGAAAAAGTAGCTACCAACAAGATCCCTGACGTTCCCGCCGATGTCGCTGGCATGTCACGCTCAGAAATGCTGACCGGCACCGATCCGGTGTACGTGCCCTACGACGGGCCGCGCGACTTCACTGTAAGAAACGTGCTATCCGATAGCGGTGAACTTGTCAGTGACCTTCCATTCCGAGATTTGTTCGTCGCGGCAGGAAACCGGTGGGGAGTTCCCCCACAAATTCTGGCCAGCATGGCGAAAGTGGAATCAGAATTCAACCTTGATGCAGTCTCACCAGACAACGCCCAAGGCATGCTGCAGTTCCTCCCAACAACAGCGAATTGGATGGGCGTAGACCCATCAAACCCGGCATCAGCGATCGACGGAGCTGCCCGCTACATCAGAGCAGAACTCGAGAAATTTGACGACATGGCAATGGCAGTCGCTGCATATAACGCAGGCTCAGGAGCGGTCTCCAGATATGAAGGAATTCCGCCGTATGCCGAAACAGAGGCCTATGTAGAAAAAGTGTTGGGTTACGCCGGCTGGGAAGAATCGGCCAGCGAATCCGAGATCGTTTAACCACCGCGTCACACAGTGACAAATCAACCATCACCTGCAGTGCTGATGCGCCGAATCTTTACAACAGAGCTAGGGCACGGATCGCCCGGCACAACATTCGCCACGGAAGGCACCCCAATTGAAAGGGAGAAATTCCAATGATCCGATCCATGTTCTCCGCAGTCTCTGGTCTGCGAGCTCACCGCACGATGCTTGACGTCGTCGGGAACAACATCGCAAACTCGTCAACCGCAGGATTCAAATCGTCATCCACCGTGTTCGAAGACGTCCTTTCTGAAACGGTCCGCAGCGTAGGCGCGGGTGCCGAAGACGGCTCCACTGGTGGTACCAACCCATCACAGATTGGTCTCGGCGTTGCCGTTTCGCGTATCTCAACCAACTTCTCTCAAGGTGCTCTCCAGTCAACGGGACGTCAACTTGACTTCGCAATTCGCGGTGACGGATTTTTCGTCGCCGAAGGCGGGGGAGACCGCTCATATACGAGGGCAGGCTCAATGTCGCTTGATGCCCAAGGTCGTCTCGTCACCGCTGGCGGAGATTTCGTGCAGGGTTGGACTGCTGACGCATTCGGCGTTGTTGACAGCAACACCGTTATCGGCCAAATCAGCGTGCCAATTGGTACGACCGCGCCGCCTGTCGCAACTTCAACGATTGATCTTGCGGGCAATCTTCCCGCCGACGCACAAATCGGTGATTCATTCGTTTCTGGGGTCCAGGTGTTCAACTCGCTTGGCGACACCGAAATGCTTGGCCTCAACTTCGAAAAGACGGCAGCCAACGAATGGACTGTCACCGCAACCGATGGCAGCGGTACTGCCGTTGCGCTCACCGACAGCGTCCTCACATTTGACGCAAATGGCCAGCTCGCCGCCCCCGCTGACGGCGGTATTGACCTCGCTGCCGGCGCAATCCCAGGATTCGACGCAATAACAGTCAACATCAACTCGGGGATCGGAGACGTTACCCAGTTCGGTGAGCTCTCAACGCTTGCTGTCGCAGACCAGAACGGTTACGGGGCGGGCATCCTTCAGTCGATTTCCATGTCTCAGGAGGGAATGCTGGTTGGATCGTTCTCTAATGGCGTAAACCGTCCGCTCGCACAGCTTGCGATTGCAAACTTTACGAACCCTGAAGGCTTAGAAAAGACCGGCAGTTCGATGTTTGCCGCGACAATTAACTCAGGTGAGCCTCAACTCTCAGTGGCAGGCAACGGAGGCCGTGGACTTATTGCATCGGGCACGCTTGAGATGTCGAACGTCGACCTGGCCGAAGAATTTGTCACGCTCATCACTGCACAACGCGGCTTCCAAGCGAACTCGCGAGTTGTGACGTCGTCGGACGAGGTGCTGAACGACATTGTCAACCTGAAGCGTTAAAAGTCTCTCGGTCTGATCAGTCATTGCTGTCAGTGTTGAAAATCGGTTGAATTTCGGTGGGAAGCACACCCTTTTCACTGTCGAAATTCTCCACTGCATCTGACAGCCGTGCTGGGCCATTGGAAAGGCGGTCAAAGAGATCACTGACGTTCTCATCGCTCAACCACGAACGAACTTCAGTTTCGGCGCTACTGAGCAGAGAACGAGCATTTTCCTGAGATTCAGGTGGCAGTTGATCGATGCCACTGTTCAGAATTTCGGTGCCGTGTTGTTCAACGTCAGTTCTCATTTGCTCGGGGTCATCAAACGCAGACGCACCGACAACAACGAGCAGTCCGGCTAATGCTGCCTTTACCGCTTTGCGAAAAATGGCTATAGCGGTGACGGTGACCCCGCCGATGAGCAGCACAGCAGATGACGAATCGCCTTGTAACAGATCTCTCACGATCGAGAGGTTCGGCAGAAAACCTCGTTTTGTTCCCTATGAACATCCTTGAGATCATCGGATGAAGTGACAAATGTTGAGGTGAACGTTTCGAGAGAGAACCGATCGTGAACAGTAGCAACGCCTCAACGATTGGATACCCGAAATGCATCTCCTACCTGGACTTTTTGTCTCCACAGTCCTTCTCTGGGGAATGACCTGCGCGTTTCTTGACGTACGTAAGTAGGAGTATGAGATGATCAAGGTTGTTGGTGCTGCTGGTGTGACAGCAACTGCCACGGCCGACGATTCAACAAGTGAGATCAGTAACCGGCCGATCGATTTCATTATCTGCCATCGCTTCTGAATTTTGGAATACGTTTCGAACCATCCCTGAGTGGGTTGTCTGTCAGAAACCGCTGATTCCGCAGGCCATTCCAGCCTCGAGAAGGATCATCAGATCTGCGGGATTATCTGTGTTGACTTCTCCAGTCGCCAGAAGCGTTTCAAGCAGCTCCGGGTGCGCTTGGAGTTCGTCCATCATGCACATGATCTGCTCAGGAGAAACATCAGCATCCAAGTTATCGGTGTCGATTTCGCCGAGGTCCATGCCATCGTCCAGGTAGGGGTCGACATTGTCCATGTCGTCTTCAGTATCCACGCCATCCGCACCTGAGTTCTCGAGGACTGTGCTCACGACACCCTCATCTATGCCGCAAATATCAGCGATGCGGGATGGCTCACCCATCAGCACCATCATCATTTCCGTGGCTGCCTCAACGAACTCGGGGTCCTCTTCTGAGGCCCCCTGCAGCTCCATTTCTGCGACTAGAGCGACGAAGCCCATCGTCACCGAATCAGGTCCGTAGACCTCGTCGAAAAGACATTCTGCCTGATTTATGTCCAATCCTGGATTCTCGCTTTGCATTAGCGCTACAACGGAGTCACGGGTGCAGTCAGCCGATATTTTGAGGACCAGCAACGCATCCTCGGCATCGAGGTCGGGGAGAGCACGCATTTCGGAAGCGAACATGGCGTCGAAAAGTTCAGGCTCTTCGGCTGCGATGGTGTCAATAATGCACTCTGCTTCGCTTTCGGTGATGTCACCTTCGGTCAGCGGATTCGAGTCGAAAGACGACAACATCATGGACCTCGCGTCCACGTCGCCAGATGATGTTTCTTCGGCGGTTTCGTCCGATGTTGCTCGCATGTCGGAGGCTTCTTCAGCCGCAGCAGAGACCTGTTCTATCTGAGCGGATGAACTGCTGTCATCGCCTCCGCAGCTAGCAAGTATGAGCGCTGATATTGCTAGGGGCACGGCTAGGCGTTGGACATTAGGTCTTTTCACTTACTCAGTATGACCTAAATCGGAGCGCAGTGAACTCCTGATTCGGTAAAACGGCAAGCGGTGCCATAACCTTCGGTGACCTCAAGTTGAAAGTGGAGAACAATCAGATGGCTTGCATTGCGGTTGGAATCATCCGTCAAATGAAGGATGAAGCAGTATTTTCCGAATATCGGGCAGTCGCCGCAGAAGCGCTTGCCAAACATGGCGGAACGATTTTGATTCCCCCTAGTCCTCCGACGGTACTTGACGGCGAAGATGCGCCAGCTGCAGTCGTCATTCTTGAATTCCCCGACAAGGAGTCCGCCGAGGCCTGGCGGAACGACCCAGAGCTTGCCTCAGTCCATGACCAACGCAACGCCGGAGTCCACATGGACATCCTTGCGGTAGGCCTCTGACCAATAACGCTTTCGAGTACCTAGGTAGATTTTCGGGAATTTCGTTGGATCTGAAATCAATTAATTAGGTGTTGGAACCTCACTCATCGGAGGGTTGCTGCCGTAATTCCCGGATGGCGCTGACCAAGATGAGTGCGGAGATAATCATTTGGGGAAGGTATTCGGCCCAAGACGAGACATAACCCCGTACATCACCGTATATGGCGTGACCGACAAATACGAGCAGCATGACGCCGCCAACAGATGCGGCGAGCTTTGCGAAATCTCTCCCTTTAGCGATGAGTCCGATTGCGACCATTATCCCGGCTATTCCCAAAATCTTGAAGCCGTTCAGGCGCTCGTACGTAACAGCTATTTCTGGTGCCGGTTCCCCCCACGCCGATTCGGCTGTGGTTTCTGCGAAGAGTCCCATCACGATGCCACCGGCGACTGCGGTTCCGATTGTGCCGATCCAATACCAGAACTTTAGATGTAGAAGTTTGTCCATTCACGGCACCTTAGTCCGAACAATCTCCTCTTTTTCGCTTAGATGAGTTCCGGGGGTTGGCGTTCCTTTTCCGGATTCCAAGCCACAAACCAAATGCTCCCAGCGCCATGACAAATGCCGGCCCGAGAACGACTGGGGCGGTTACCGAGAGCACCGCCACACTGGCAATTGGTGGAGCGGCAAGTAGAACAGCAAGGGAGACAATGAAGCCGCGTCTCATCTAAGTCGTCCTCTCCGACTAGCGAAGATACCAATAGACCCTGTTGCGAGCAGCAGGACAGGAGGAAGGGCATCGAGGCCTCTGCCCGTGGCTGGCAAAGCCGTGAGATCTGGGATCGTTGAGCTAGCGACAACCGTTTCGGCAGTCGTTGTGGTTGGACCATCGGTCTCACTTAAAGGTGGCACCGTAGTGGTTGTAGAGGTCGTTGGAGCTGGGTCATTGACGCTCACAGCGAGGAGCTCTCCAAGTGTCACAACGATGTTCTGGCCTTCTTCGCCTTCGTTCGAGTTGCCTTCTGTTTCATAGCTGATGCCTGGACCGTGTGAGGTTGCCTCAGTCGCTCCTTCAGGCCATGCGGCGTACCCATTCACATCGGTCACGACGTTGATCCCTTCAGCTGTTTCGTCATCGAAATTTATGACTTCACCCTCAATCGGGCCGTTGGAGCCGGTAAGTACAACGCCTGTGGCGCCAACACCCTGAGAAAGGCTCCACGGTCCGGCTTTTGCAGTTGATTCCACTGCAAGGTCATAAACCGCTTGAGTAACGTCTTCGAGAAGCTCCTCATCTGTCCCCGCCCAATGGGTTGCGTCTAAATCACCACCGTGGAACCCGACCCGAGGCGAAACATCTGTGTGCAGAGAGGGGCTTAAGCCATCCCAGTTCAATGGATCATCGAGGCCACCGGCAACATCAGCGAACACAGTAGACCCGGTCTGAGGATCTGAGTGCCAAGCCCACATCAAAGCTTGGGTAGCGGCCATCGGCACTATCGCATTCCCTGACTGATAGTTGGCAATGTAAAAGTCGTATCCGTATTTCCAAGTGAGGAAGGAAAGTCGAGGATCAAGATTCACTTCGTAGTACGGCGCGTATTCCATAGCATGTATCTGCACGTCAGCTTCGCTGCAGTATCCAACATGCCACTCGGCACACGACAATTCGCTGCAGCCGTCTGGAAGTCGCACGAGCCCAATACCGCCAATTTGGCTCGGGTCGTCGCTAGCGGGATACTCGTTCAACCAAGCATCAAGGTGACCGCCCTGGATGCTATTTCCGGAAAATAAGTCGACGTAAACAAGGAGCTCATCGCCGTCCGTGAGAACGTCGTGGTTCTCGGCATGGACAGAACCGGCAGTAGCGCCAAGGGAAACGCATACAGCGGCGGCACCGAACGCAGCTGTTAATCCGCAAATTTTTTTCGCTCTATTCACTTCGCTGGTTTCCTTTGGAGAAGTCGGGAGACAACGAGTAGGGCACAACCGGCAGTAACAAGGCCAAATGCCAGCCCGAGGGTCAGCCTTTTCAACAAGCCTCTCGGTTTCTTCGGGTGACCGCAGCAATAGCGAGCCCTCCGCCGAGCAGGGTGCTTATGAGGGTCAACGTGAAGAACCCTGAGGTGTCATCAACTCCAGTTGCGGGAAGTTCAATGAGCTCCGGTTCACTAGTTGTTGTCTCCTCGGCGACCGTGGTTGTAGTGATTTCTGGCGTGTGGTTGTTCAGAATCGAAATTGTTTCGCCCAACGTCACCACAATGTTCTGGCTGGTGTTCCCTTCAGCATCAGGTACACCGGGAGTTTCAAACGAACGACCTGGCTTCAACGTAACCGCATACATCGAACCCTCAGGCCACTCCACATAGCCGGTGCTGTCGGTAACCGCTTCGGCACCGTGATCGTCGAACACCACAGTTTCTCCGTAGATCGGTAATCCATTTTCGTTCAACAGGTAGATACCTTCAGCATCGCTGCTGTGGCTAAACGACCACACGCCCGCCTTGTTTTGTGCCTCAACCGCAATGTCATAGATTGCTTGAGTCGCGTCATCCATATCGGTGGCGGATGTCTCTGTGTCAGTTGACCAAAAACCAATACCGTCCGTCGGAGTCTCAGTGTCAGTTGGGGTATTTCGTGACACACCGTCCCAGTTGTACGGGTCATTCAAAGGCGCCGACATGCCGGCAAAGACCGTAGATCCAGTGTTTGGGTCAGACTGCCACGCCCACGTCAAAGCCTGAACTGCGGCCATTTCACTGATTGCGTCACCACCGGAGGTAGCTGCGTTATACCAAAAGTAGTAGTCGTATTTGAACGACAGGTACTGCAACTTCGGATCGAGAGCGATTTCAACGTACTCCGACGGTTGCAGATTTGAAGCAGCGACGTCTGCTTCTGTGCAGTAGCCGACCATTCCGATCATTGTTTCGCATGGCGCAGGACAGGGATCAGGCGCAACGATCACGTTGATACCGCCAAGCATCGACTCGTTGTGATTGTTCACACCGGCCACCATGTACGCTCCCGTTAAACCTTCGCCTCCTCCAAGCGGGTTCACGAATACGGATCCTTGAGTAGCGGAATCGAACAGGGTGTTCAGTTCGATGTAGTAGTCGATTCGGTCTGCTCCTTCGCCGCCATGCACCGTGCCGCTGCTCGATGCGCCGAACGCAGCAACAAGGCCGAATGCCAGCCCTAGGGTCAACCTTTTCACGGGGTCTCTCGGTTTCTTCGGGTGAGCGCAACAAGAGCGAGCCCTCCGCCGAGCACGCCGATTGCGAGCCATGGACGGCTGTTGCTGCCTGTTGCGGGAAGTTCGACTACTTGGTCGGGATCTGGCGTGGTGGTTGTGGGAGCAGGGTCATTCACATTTACGGTTAGGTTCTCCCCCATCGTGAAGATGACGTCCTGACCACCGGTGGCTTCAGGTCCGGGGGTTCTCCAGGTCGCACCGGGCCCTTCGATGCGTGCATCTGTCGCGCCTGCGGGCCAGGCTGCAAAGCCGTTGTTATCAGTTATGACGTCGATCCCGTTGTCGCTGCCGTCATCAAAGTTGATGACAACGCTAATGATCGGGCCATTTGCGCCGGTGAGCACGACGCCGCTCTGATCGGCGTTCTGTTCAAGGGTCCACGGGCCGGCTCTCTCTGTTGCCTCCACAGCTTGGGTATACACCGCTTGGGTTGCTGCCTGCAGTAGCTCAGCGTCAGTTCCATCCCAGTAGTCACAGTCAAGGTCAACATCGGAGTGGAATCCGACACGCGGTGACGCATCGGTGTGCGCGGAAGGCGTCAGACCATCCCAATTCAAAGGATCACCAAATCCTCCAGCGACACTCGAGAACACAGTGGAGCCTGTATCGGGGTCCGACACCCATGCCCACACCAGAGCTTGTGTTGCCGCCAATGTGACGCATGACAGTCCGGACGGGTAGTTGTCTTGGTGGAATTCGAAGTCGTGTTTCCAAGTCAGGTACTTGATTCGCCCGTCCATTTCGACTTGAGAGAACGGCATCGGATCAGCGGACAGATCAACGTCGGCTTCTGAGCAGTACCCGACATATCGGTCGTAGCAATCCCACCGTTCTGTTTCGTCAACGCCATCCCAGGTGCATCCGTCGCTGGGCTCTGAGAACAAAGGGATACCGCCAATGTTGAGGTACTCGTCGCCGTCAGGGTGCTCGTTGACCCAAGCATCTATGTGACCACCTTGGAGAGAGTTGCCGTCGATGCTGAACACGCTGAGTTCAGTGCCTTCGTTAAGGCCTGGACCGTGCTGCACATCCGGATCTTCATGTTCGGCGGAAACAATGCCCGGGCCTGCAACCGATACCAACACGACAGCTGCTCCAGCCACCATCAACGCTTTGACTGTCCCAGTTCTCACTTGTCCCCTACCGCAATCCCATGGAGCGTTCCGCTCCCACGATTTAATCGAATACCAGATTTAACATCTGTCACATCTGACTTTACCCTGCGCGGTTAGTGCAGTTCTATGATTTCCGGTGCTGTGCGGGGCCGCCGGGAGATCCACAACAAGGATGAGCCAGCGGCGATGAGAAGCAGAATCGGCCATTTCGGCTGGTCTGTTCCTGTGTTAGGTAGTTCAACGGATTCCGGTTCGGTGGTTGTCGTGTCGATGTTCTCTTCGAGGGTTTCTTCGATGGTTTCGCCGCAACTCGGATCAGGGTCTGTAATGCAGCCAGCGTTTTCCGCACCGTCGAGGATGCTGTCGCCGTCTTGGTCAGGGTCGTTGTCGTCTGTGTCAAGGTCGTCGGTGAGGCCGTCAAGGTCGCAGTCGACATCGAATTCGCAGCCTGGTTCTTCGTCGCCGTCGCTGACACCGTCACCATCGAGGTCCCCGTCTGGTTCCGGGTCTGGCGTGGCAGCCCACCATGCGGTGAATGTCATTGATTCAACACAAGGGAGTACGTCCCCTGGATTGGCATTGCCTGTGGAGACCTCACCGACGACGGACCAACGCAAGAAATCGAAACCTTCTTTGGTTGGCGCGGCATTAACAGTCGTATCTACTTGGTCGGGGCAGCTATAGGTCTCTACGGGGTCACCGTTGTCGGGGTCGTAGGTCCAGGTGTGGTTGACCGCTTCCCACTGTGCAGTCCAACTCGTAACATCGCAGCTGTGTAGGCCGTACTGAGAAGCGGTCTGTCCTTCTGGGCCAACCCAGGTAACAAAGTCGTAGCCCGGCCGAGTCGGTGGTCCGGGGACGGTGAAGAGACCGTCTCCGCGGCATTCAGCAGTTGGGAACGGATCAGGTGTTCCACCGGCGGGGTCGAAAGTGATGGTTATGGGTTCCCAAATGGCTAGGAAGGAAAAGTCGTCGCATGACACCACGTCGCCCGGGTCGTACATGACGTCGGTCGCAGTGTCCTGCCAGCCAACAAAGTTGAAGCCCTGGTAGTCGGGTATGTCTGAATCGACTACGAACGTGCCGCCATAGAAGCAGACGTATGACACGGATAAAGCTGAAGCTCCGTTGTAGTCATAGGCGACATTTTTTGTTTCTGGCGAGTATTGGGCGTACAGCGTTTGGTCCCCGGCGTTGCAGTCCGCCCAGTCACCGGGGTTCAACGTGGTGCCGGTGCCGTCTGCGGCAGTGTTCCAGTTTGCGAAAAGGTAGTTATCGAGCGTTGGTGTGTCATTGGTTATGGCTGTCAACGTTCCACTCGGGCAATCAGTTGGGGAAGGTGTGGGAGCACCGCCTTGTGCGTCGTATGTGATGGTGAAGTCTGGTGATGCCGCTCCGGCTTCTTCGGGTGCATCTGCTGCAGTGGGACAGCCAAAGCCGTCGTTCTTATTTGTTTGCTGTGTCGATGTCACTTCGGTCGCTGACAGCACTGCCGTCTGGTTGGCGGTGTCGAGATCTTCGGCGAAGACAGCGTAGATGCCGTCCCCGCTATTCAAACTGAAGTAGGCATCACCAGACGCTGTCACCCATGCAGCTCCAACCACATCGCTGTAACCGTAAGTGTCGAATCCGTCTGGAAGCGTTGTTGTGTAAAGCGCCCCGCTGTCGAGATTTGATGCATCTACAACGGCCACCTTGTTCGCCGGATAGTCGTAACCGATAAGGAGTTCGGTGCCGTCCGATTGGCGGACTGTTGTGATGTCGCCGGTGTTCTCAAAGACTGTTGCGAGATGGGTTTGCGGTGTGAGCACTGGCGCTTCAGTTCTGGTCTCAAACACCGGCAGGCCAGAGAGGCTGCTGATGCTGCGCACCTTGTTGACCGACGCGACATCGTCATGGAAGACAAACGTGCCATCTGCAAGGAAGTCTGCTGCCCATACGCTTCCGCTACTGAAGTTCCCTACGAATCCAACTGACGGTGTTGGGGATGTCAGATCGAATTGGATGATGTGCGATGTTAAGCCGGTTCGGTCGTTGATTGCGCCGAAGAGCTTTCCTGATGTCGGATCGACACCGGCGCCGTTGATCTGAACGCTGTCACTCCACGGGCCGAAGGGCCGCAGGTCAAGGCTTACTCCTGGGACATCAACGTACTCGCCAAGGTCGACGTCGAGTTCTTTGAAGGTGACGACCCCGTTGACGGTGATGCTCTGGTACATGCCGAGAGTGTCCCCATTGCTGCACTCTTGCGCTATCGCCAGTTCCCATTGGGCGTAAAGGGTGAAGTCGTTGGTTTGGTTGTGGGCTACTCCGGAGGTGATTTTGGTCCCGCCCTGTGCAGCGGTGTACCAGCCAGTGAATGTATAACCGGCGCGGGTCGGTTCTGAAGGCAAGGCATTGATCGACCCGCCCGTCATCGTTGTCGAGTCCCCGTCTGACACAACCGAACCGCTCTGGCTGTCATAGGTGATATTCAGGACCGGATCGGTTTCGAACATATCCAACAGGCGAGCGGCAAGAACTGATGAGCCCGTCCCCCCTGCAACAACCATGGCACTTCCTGAAACCGCTATGGCATTGAACGACTCTGCATTACTGCCGATGAAATCGTATGTTCGAATGCCGCCGGTTCCGAAGGTCGTGTCGAGCTCACCGTCGTGGGTGAGTCGCATCACGAACGGCTTATCATCGGCACCGTTGTTGTACTGACCAGCAAGCACGATCTGGCCGTCCGCATCGAGGGCCCCGGCCCACCCGTAGGAATCACCTATCCCGAAGTCGTACGCGAATTTGCCGTCTCCGGAAAACGACGTGTCCAATGATCCGTCGGCGTTGAGGCGCACTACTGCGACGGAATCGTCGTTGTCGAAGACCTGCGACTCGCCGATTGCGACGATCTTTCCGTCAGCTTGAACGAGCAGTTCTCGAACATCGGAATCACCGAAGCCGAAATCGACGTACAGCTTGCCTGCGCCGTCAGCAAACCCAGCAAGATCGTTCTGCCCGTTCGCTTTCAGCTGTGCAATACCCATATCGTGACGCTGCCACGATGCTGCTGCGGAACCTCCGACAACGGTCTTGTCTCCGGCCATCACGACTGCGTTTGCCAGATGATCTACTCCGCCAGGGAAATTGATGTTTCGCATCCCATCGTTGCTGAACGACGTATCGAGAGACCCGTCGGTGTTCAATCGGTACACCTTCATTCGATAGTCCCAGCTGCTGTCGGGACTGGTTCCGACAATCAGGATCTTGTCGTCTGAGGTAGCGGTTACCGCAGTAGTCCACACGTCGACATTCGGCCCACCGCTTGCAATCTTGCGTCGACCGTCCCCGCTGAAGCTGGTGTCTAAAACGCCGTTCGAGTTGAACAGCATGATGCCGTGTCGCTCGTCGTTACCTGACGGCGAACTCGTCATCACAATCCGATCGTCGGATAGCAGCGCAATGTCAACAGCGGCACCAGATCGGTTCACCCATTCCATGATGGTTTCGCCATTAGGCCATGGCTCTACGACTATTCCAGTCCCATCAGACCCGAAAGAAGTGTCCAGGCTGCCGTCAATGTTAAAGCGAGCCAGTAATGGATCGAACTGCATGCCATTCATCCGGGCACCAGCAATCACCGTTTTGCCGGACGATTGAACAACAACCGACATCGCCTCGAACCAAAGATCATTCCCAGAAATGGTGTTCCAGCCATCGGTATCGAAAGAAGTATCTAGGTCCCCCTCTGATGCTGCAGATACGGGCTCAACTCCGCGAAGCGGCAGAAGTAGAGCAGTAGCAAGTACCAAACCAATGAGCAAAACGATGTTGAGTTGCGCCTTTGCAGCATTGGAAGAACCACTAAATGCGGTCATGCGATTACGAGTAATCCTGCCTTTCGAACCTCTTGTTCGAACTCGTTATCGGTGAGAAATCCCGCAGCCCACCCGTAAAGGGCACCCCGAAAATAGGTGATGAGAACCCGTGCAGCCACTTTTGGATCAGGAGAGATCGGGCGATGGACTACTGGCATCTCTGTGAGCGCCGAGCAAAGGACCTGTTCCGGATCGATCTGCACCCAATCACCTGTTGCGCGACCAATCGCTGAGGTCAAAACCAGCACTCGAACCACCTGTGAATCAGCACAAAACGTTTTGACTGCCATATCGACGAACGCCGTAATGTAACCGGGGTCGCTAAATGGGAGATCGGGCAGGTTCGAGTAAACATCCGCAATAACTTCGTCAGAAAGTGCACGAAACACGTCTTGCACAGTGGGGAAATGTCGATAGATCGTTTGGCGACTAACCCCGACATCAGAAGCAAGGCTCATTATCGTGAGATCGAACATTGATCCTTCGCGAAGAGTATTTCGAGCAGATCGAAGAATTCGGGCCCTGACCTCAGAGCGTTCACGGTCAGCTCTCTCGCGACGCGCAAGAAGTCGCTGATCGGATGGCATTTCAGATCTCACAACTGTCACATCTGCAAATGTACTTGGATTGTTCAGCTGTGGACAGACCCTTAAAAACCTCTTACCGATGTCTTTCTCTTTAAAAGACATTTTCTTACGTTTCGGTCGAAGTCTCAAAACATGCCGAATTCAAAGTCGAGAGTAACTGCGCGTAAAGCACTCGTTCTTATCGCCCTCGTAACGATCGCAACCTCAAGTTGTAGTCCGCCGTCAGATCGAGAGGGGTCAGAGCATTATCCAACTCCAACGACAACAAGACCAGCATTGAACGAGGTCGAATTACTTGAGTCGACAGGAAGCTCCGTCAAAGCCCAGTTGGCTCCGGCAGGAGACGATGTCAAAGACACTCACCACGAATTTTCAACAGGAGTTGTAGGTCTCGAAGTTCTCTACATGGGGCACAGCTTCGGGCGGCCATTCGCCGAAAATATGGAGAATGCCGCCGAACTTGCCGGCATTGACGGGCACAGCCAACTCATCGTTTCTCGCGGCGGGGAAAGAGGAGCACCACAAGCGATGTGGGAGAACCCGAACGTCCAAGTCAAAATCAAAGAAACGCTCGATACAGGCACCGTTGACATCCTCGTCATGATCTGCTGTTCGCAGGACCTATTGGCAAGCGGCGTCACTAACAGTTGGGCTGAACTGGAAATCGCTGAATACGCGCTTGCCCAAAACCCAGATACGCGAATAGGTCTCGCAATGCCATGGGTCGACTTCCCAAGAAACTTTAATGACGCTGCGGAGCACCGAGAACGAACAGATGAAGGGTTCTTAGCATTCCATGCGTTCGGGGAACAACTGGGCGCCGACCTCGGAGGCGCAGACGTTTTCACCTTCTACCACGGTGCTGCGATATACGAACTCAGAGAAATGTTCGAACTCGGGGAGCTCCCTGAGATTGAGTCGCTCATCGGCCCTCGAGCAACTTCAATCTTCACTGACGAAAAGGGTCACGCCGGGCTACTCGCAAAAGACGTCGGAACGTTGATCTGGCTCAACGCCATTTACGGCATAGACCCACTCGACGTCGCAATGGTCGACAACTACGAAGTTGACATCCGACAGGTTGCGTCGAACGCCCTCGAATCAACAGTCGTTACGTGACGCTCCGGAGGAGCGACCGAGAGCGGTGAGATCAGAGAGCAATACCGATCCAACGAGATGCTCGACGAGCATTCATCGCAAGACCTTGCGGAGTTGGGTCAATCGCCAAGGGAACATGGGCGGCAAAACCCCGCTCATCGGAAACTCCTAGCGACTCGGCGATCAACTGCCGGGCCCGGTGATAATTGTCGACGAGTTTCTGAAAGAGTTGCTTTGACCGCTCATCACCAAGCGACAACTGTGGAGCTTGTGCAGAGATGTGCTCGAGCAACCAAGCCGATGACCGAAGCGCAGCCGCAGATTGTGGTGCGTGAGAACCATTTCCGCCCTGCATGCAGTCTGCCATGACAGGAACATTCGGCTCATTCAGCCATTGGGCGATACAACAGATGTCACCAATCGGAGTTCTTGCCGGCACCGGTATACGGCATTTGTACATATCTGCAGGAAGCATGCTCACTCGGATAACGGTCGGTTCGTGTCGGGGGAGCACCATGCACCTCACTACCGTGAACTCACACACCAGCACGTGAAGGAGGGTTGCGATGACATGGGACGGAGACGCATGCGGGCTTGTCGATCAGTTCCGAAGCGGTCAACTTCACCCTGCAGAGGTCATGAGCGAAACGCTCTCTGAGATCGCCTCAAGCACTCTCAATGCGTTCAGTTTCATTGATGAAGAGGGCGCACTCACAGCAGCAACAAATGCTGATGTGCAGGCGCCCTTCGGGGGAGTTCCTCTTGGCGTGAAAGAACTCGACGCCGTGAAGGGTTGGCCTTATACCGAAGCAAGCGCAGTGCTCGCCGACCGAGTAGCCGAGCACACATCAACCATGGTGTCCCGATCAATCGGCGCTGGAGCGATACCGGTCGGTTTGACCACCTCAAGCGAATTCGGCGGAGTGAACCTCACACGTACGGTGCTCAACGGTGTAACCCGTAACCCTTGGGACCTGTCGCGAACACCGGGCGGATCATCCGGAGGTTCAGCATCCGCAGTCGCAGGTGGCCTCGTGCCAATCGCAACCGGAGGCGACGGCGGCGGTTCGATTCGCATCCCAGCGGGCTTCTGCGGGCTCGTCGGGCTGAAAGGAACATTTGGCCGCATCCCCCGCAGCCCGAAAACCCTTGTTGGCAACCTCACCGTCTCCATTGGCAGCTTGACACGATCGATACGAGATACAGCCCGCTGGTTTGACGTGACGAATGGTTTCGATCCGCGAGACACCTTGAGCTTGCCGAAAGTGACCGGCTGGGAAACTCAACTCGGGACACTTTCCGAGACCTTGCATGGGTCCCGCGTTGCAGTGATCCCCGACTGGGGCGGTGCCACCGTCTCACCCGCAATGTGGGATGTACTCGCCGACGCCGCCGCCGAAATCATCAATGGATTCGGTATGCGCGAACAAGAGATCGACTCCACGCTCCCATCAATGGGTGCGGCATGGTCGATCAGCGGAGTGATCGCTATTCGAGCAGAGCTCGGTGATCGCTGGCCAGCATGTGAAGGTGATCTCACCCCTGAAATTCGGGCCGGCCTTCGCTACACCGAAGGCCTCTACAACGAAGACGGCCGAGCCCGCATTGAGGAACGCCGCATGGCTGTTGTTGAGCGGATGGCCGACATCTTCAATGACGTTGACTTCGTGATCACAGCCTCAAACCCCGACATTGCGTTCAACGCCGAAGGACCACTACCTGACACCTTCGGTGGGCTCGTGGCCGGCGCACGAAATAACGGTCGCCTCACGTTCCCCGCCAATATCGCAGGAAATCCAGCGATCTCGATACCAGCAGGAAGCGTTGACGAATGCCCAGTCGGGCTGCAGATCATCGGCCGGCATCACAGCGAACAACAACTCCTCGACATCGGACTGTGGATGGAGCGCGAACGTCCATGGCCGCTTGTCGCACCCAAGCCCTGACGTAATGTCAGATCGTCGCAACATGTGACAGCGTCCTCCAGCCAAAACTTCCTACGAACGGCTCCTTCTATATCTCCGCCTTCAGCACGTACGACAACGAGAATGCCTACCTTGTCGGTATCAATCCCTCAGAACTTCGGGCTGCGCTCGATGAGTAGCGTGCAAGGCCGAACATAGTTTTGAGCCAAAGTTGAGAGATGAACCTCCGAGGCTCTTCGACGAGCGGACGTCCGGTGCGGATAAGCACAGCCATCAACGCCAGCCTTGATCGTGTTTGGGAGGTCATCTCAACTGCTGGAAATCTCGAGAACGTTCACCCGTTCTGCTCCAGCAATCCCGTGTCAGCCTGGCCAGGCGTAGGAGCACACGACGAAGTGCATTACCGGAGTGGCTGGGTGTACCACCGTCATTTCACTCACTGGACCGACCGAACCGGCTACGAGCTCGACATCGGCGCCATCGGCGAAGAAACCTCCCACGTCTCGTGGCGTCTCGACCCGCTCGACGATGAGAACACCCGCCTCACCATCGAAGTCTGGCCCCGACCGGTGAGCCCGATACCCGGACTTCGCCAATTCCTGGGCTTCATCATTGTCGGCCCACTCATGCGCAAATACCTGAAATCCGTCACCGCCGGAGTCAACTGGTTTGTCACATCGGGTGAGCCCGTGAAAGAAGATCAATTCGGGTCGCACATCTGGTTCTCCGCAAAAAAGCGCCGCCGATAATTCCACGCTGGCGACACTGCGTCGATGCTGCGGAGAGTCATCCAATGAGTTCGATCGCACGAAGTAGGGTGCAGAGGCCAAGCGACTCGATCACCGAAGGCCACCACAATGTCGAATACAACTTCTCGATCAGCACCGGTTTCCCAAAAGGAAAGGGTGACGTCATTAGATCTCATACGAGGCATCGCAATCCTCGGCATTCTCCCCATGAACGCTCTTACGTGGGGTTTCAGCGACTTTGCTGGCTACAGCAACGTTCGCGCTGTTGGAACTGAGCAGCCATTCGACTGGTTCATCGGAATCGCATCAAAATTGTTCATTGAGCAAAAAATGATGGCGTTGTTCTCTCTGCTCTTTGGCGTGGGGGTCGTTATTTTCTGGGAACGTGCCGGCTCGAAAACAGCGCATCCGTACTGGTTAAGCCTCTGGCGATTCACGCTGCTGTTCGTTATCGGAACTATTCATGCGTGGTTTTGGTTTGGTGATGTACTAACTGCGTACGCGATATCTGCGCCCATCGTGCTTGCAGTTCACCGGCGATCACCAAAAGTTCTCATGGCAGTGGGAGTGGGGCTTGTAGTAATTGGTTCTCTCAGTGCATGGCTGGTGCAGATTGGAGTCAACGACGGCAGCTATCAAATTGGCGAGTACTGGGTTCCCGGAGGAACTCCGTTGTTGGAATCCGAGCTTTTAACCTGGTTTTATGCCGATGCGATTTTACGTTCGATCGGGTTGATGCTGATCGGAGTGAGTTTGTATCGACTCCACATTGTGCAGGGCCAACGATCGCAAGAGATGTACAAGAAGATGGCCTGCTGGGGCTTGGGGGTCGGGCTCCTAGTCACTTGCGGCGGCGTTGCGATTCACATCGTGGATAGCTGGTCTGAGCGGACGGCCTTGGTCGGACATATTCCTCTCGGACTCGGCACGATCCCGATGGCGCTCGGTTACATAGGGTTAATTGTTCTTTGGAAGAACGACGTCAGCAAACTGCAGCAACGCCTGCAAGCTGCGGGCCGGATGGCAATGACAAATTATCTCTCTCAGACGGTGCTCGGTCTGTCGACGCTCTTTGTTCTGGCTCAAGAGGTTGAACTCACGAGAACAATGATCTTTGTTTGGATACTGCTGATCTGGGCGTTACAGCTTTGGTGGTCACCGTGGTGGTTGCAGCGTTTTCGTTTTGGCCCCGCCGAGTGGCTTTGGCGCTGCGGAACGTACCGGAGCCGCCAGCCGTTCCGACGCTCAACTAACTGAGGAGCTGTCTTTCTTTTTCCGGCGACGGACTGCGACGATCCCGAGAACGAGATTTGACATCGCCCAAAAAAACAAGGCGGTCATGAAGAGCATAAGGGCAATCAATTCGTCTGCTGTGTCGCAGATCATTTCCGCAACAAGTCCTTCAATGCTTTCTTCAGCGACGCAAGAATCTCCGCCCGAATAGATGGCGATCATGATTACGACGAAGAAGATCTGAACCGCAATAACCAACCAGGCAAAACGTGAGAGTTTTCGCATAGATCGACACCGTAGTTCGTGGCATCGCGATGATCGTTACGCGATCCGCTAGCGGTGCCGTAACGGGAGACTGCGTCTTTTAGCGCCGGCCACGCGTGAGAAGTGGGCGGCGGCGCGCGTGAGGGAACACCTGAGAAAACTTTTCTTCGGCGGTGTCAGTTCCCACAAGGAGGAGCTCCCCAGTGGCTGGCAACGGCTCGTGAGCATCCGGGTTACCGCGAATCGTGCCATCGTGTTCGATGGCGACCACGTTGCAGTTGGTTCGACGGTAAATGTGCGAATCAGCAAGAGTTGAACCAATGAGCTCACGCGGAATTGGAGTCCGGAACATGTTGAGCCCTTGAGCGACTAAGAGGGTTTCATCACCTCGGAAGTGATTCCAGATCGTTGCAGAGCCTGTTCCCGCATAAGAGAGCACAGCATCTGCACCAGCTCGGTAAAGGGTTGTCACGTTCCGCCCAAGGTTTGACCGTGAGACGATGCGTGCATCGGGACGCAGACCCCGGCAATAACGGGTGAGATAAACGTTGACGTTGTCGTCATGAGTAGTGATCAGAATCGCTCCCGCATCTTCGATACCGGCCGCCTCAAGAACGGACCGGTCAGCAGCATCGCCGATCACATAAGACGGTTTTGAACGCCGGCGCTCAGCGAGACGATCAATGATGGTGACATCGATGCCTTCCGACATGAATGAGCGAGCTGCAGCCCGCCCAACACGACCACCGCCAATGATGATTGCTTTCGAATCAGTAGGAGAGTGCACAGCGAACTCTTCGTCAAAACGAGCCAGCTGATTGGCTGTGCCGGCGAGGAGCAGAATTGACGAGTCGCACAATTTTGTCTCTCCAGTTGCTACGGAGAAGTCGCCACGATCCCAGACACCAATAATTCCTACGCCAACCAGTGATCGAAGTTGAGTTTCTTGAAGGGAACGATCAGATAGAGCGGTGCCAACCACGCCTGCCTCAGCGATTTGCAGGCCGGCAAAATTTCCAATTTGGTGACTTTTGCCGCCGAGGCCGAGTGCCCTTGCCGACATTGCGTAGCCGAGGATATTGCCAAGTTGTACAACATGGTCAGCCCCTGCAATTTCAAGGATGTCAACGGATGCAGGGGCGTTGGCACTTGAAAGAATGGTGGTGTCAGGGGCGATCTCTTGAACAGTAAAGGCGATGTTGGTGTTGATCTGGTCGTTCTGAGTTGCGACGACTAGAGCGGCGTTCTCCACGCGGGCATTGTGATATGTGCCCGGATCGTCAAGTGCTCCAACGATTACGTTTCGGCCCTCATCGTGCAGACGAGCGGCCTCACCAACGTCT
>DLTS01000032.1:17887-51261 GCA_002501485.1 Acidimicrobiaceae bacterium UBA7830 | reverse complement strand
GAGCGGGCACAAGATGATCAAACGGCGTGCAGCCGAGTGCGAGATCGGTACATCCGTCGAGTTCTGGGCGATGCGCTCCGTTCATTTCGCCCCAGCGCCCTTGGCCGTCGGTGCCGAGCCAGAGATCGGGCTCATCAAGATCTCGGAAGAGGAGAAATTGTCGGATTTCCCACATCGGTGAGAGGCGAACGACATATTGAATCTGTTCTCGCCCAACCATTCCTGAGGCAGTCCACGCTTCGTTTTCCCAGCGGAGCGTGAGTTCTTCATGATGAGCGCCATCCCACGTATCCCATCGAGCTGTGAATCCATCGGCAGGAAACGAGGTGAATGCGCTCACCTACCCATTCTGCCTTGCGTGAGGCCGGCCGACTCGCGGTACCGTCAGAGATGTGATTCCGTTGCCAGAAGCCCAATCATTCGTCCTTGAGCGGTGTCCGGCGCGCTCACCAATTGAAATGCCATTTGAAGAAACCGCAGGGCTGGTGCTCGCCGCCGACGTTGTTGCGAGTGAGTTGGTGCCGCCATTCGACAACACTGCTGTCGATGGGTATGCCGTCATTGCGGCCGATGTTGCGGCCGCAAATCATCAGCCTGTTGATCTGAAGGTCGTTACTGAAGTCGCTGCGGGCGCAGCAACCGACCGAGTCTTGGCTCGAGGTGAGGCGATCAGGATTATGACGGGGGCACCCATTCCGGCCGGGTCCGACGCCGTTGTCATGGTGGAAGACTCTGAAATGGTCGGCGACGATGTCGTTCGATTGTCGTCAAGCGTTAAGCCCGGAGATGCCGTGCGTCCTGCGGGTGATGATGTGCGCCCCGGTGAAGTCGTGTTGCCTGCCGGAACGCTCATCACTCCTCCGGTGTTGGGAGTGCTGGCGATGGTGAATGCGCTCACCGTGTCGGTGTATCCAAAGGTGAGAGCCGCTGTGTTGTCGACCGGCGATGAACTCGTTGATGATGGTCGTCCTCTTGCGCCGGGTGAGATCCGTGAAAGTAATCGTCGGATGCTTTCGCTTGCATTGCAGGATGCGGGGTGCGAGGTGATCGATCTCGGAACCGTTCGTGATGACGAGGCCGAACTTGAGGAGGTGTTGCGGTCGGCTGCTGCCGACTATGACGTTGTCGTATCGAGTGGTGGTGTTTCGATGGGTGATTACGACGTCGTTAAGGCGGTGCTCGGCCGTATCGCTGATATGCGCTGGATGCAGGTGGCGATTAAGCCGGCCAAGCCATTTGCCTTCGGGCTGCTCGACGGCACGCCGGTGTTCGGCTTGCCCGGTAACCCGGTCAGTTCGTTTGTGAGTTTCGAGGTGTTCACCCGTCCGGCACTGAAACAGATGATGGGTTCGCCTCGACTCGCCCGCCCGAGCGTTGTGGGGATTGCCGATGTTGCTCTTGAGCGGAGACGAGACGGCAAGACGCACTTGCTTCGGGTGCAAGCTGAATTTGCGGACGATGGGCGTTGTCATGTGGTGCCTGTTCGGGCTCAGGGAAGCCACCAACTTGCCGCCACGTCGTCGGCGACGGCGATTGCCGTCGTTCCCGATGGTGACGGGGTCCCCGTCGGGGGAGAAGTAGCCGTGCTTCTTCTTCTATCCTGAAGCGATGAACGCTGTGCAGCGCGATCTTGTCGACCCGTTTGGGCGGGTGATCCGAGATCTCCGCATCTCGGTGACTGATCGTTGCAACTTCCGCTGCACGTATTGCATGCCCGAAGAAGGTTTGAAGTGGCTCGATCGAGACGATGTACTCAGTTTCGAAGAAATCGAGCGGATCTCGGCGTTGTTTGTTCAGCGTTTTGGGGTGGAGGGAATCCGTCTCACGGGGGGAGAGCCGACTGTGCGGGCCCGGATTGTCACGCTCGTTGAAAAGTTGTCACACCTTGGCGTCGATCTCGCGATGACGACGAACGCTTCGCGACTGACCGCTCTTGCAGGAGACCTCAAGGCAGCGGGGCTGCGGCGTCTCAATATCAGTCTCGACACGCTCGATCGCACACGCTTTGCGGAGATGACACGGCGAGATGAACTTGATCGGGTGCTCGACGGCATCGATGCCGCTCGTGATGCAGGGTTTGACCCGGTGAAGGTCAACGCGGTTATCGAGCGTGGCGTCAACGATGATGAGATCGTCGACCTTGCTCGTTTCGGTCGAGAGCGTGGCGTTGAGGTCCGATTTATTGAGTTCATGCCACTTGACGCATCAGGAGAGTGGGGCAACCACAAAGTTGTCGGTCAAGACGAGATTGTTGAGGCGATCAATGCTGAGTTCCCTCTTGTGCCTGTTGCGGCTCGCGGAGCGGCTCCCGCTGACCGCTGGCGTTACGTCGATGGGTTTGGCACGGTTGGGGTTATTCCGTCGGTGACGAAACCGTTCTGCGGTGACTGCGATCGCGTGCGCTTAACTGCAGAGGGGCAGCTTAGGACGTGTTTGTTTGCGACAGATGAGTTCGATCTTCGGTCGTTGTTGCGAGGCGGTGCCGCTGATGACGAGATTGCAGACAGGATCATTTCTGCGGTGGCGACGAAGTGGGCGGGTCACCAGATCAACCAAGTGACATTTACTCGGCCGGCGCGAACGATGAGTCAAATCGGCGGTTAAGAGTCGGTTGGATGTGGAGGCGAAATGAATGACGGTGTGTTCACTCACCTTGACGAGTCTGGTGCTGCCCATATGGTTGACGTGGGCGACAAGGAGGTGACCCGACGTCGAGCGGTCGCACGTTCTGTGGTCGCAATGGAGCCGACGACGGCTGCTGCGATCGCTGATGGAGATGTGAAGAAAGGTGACGTGCTCGCTGTTGCTCGTATCGCCGGTATCCAGGCGGCAAAGCGCACTGCCGACATCATTCCGCTCTGCCACCCTTTACTATTGAGCAAGGTGGCTGTTGATCTCACCGTTGAGCACTCTTCGGTGGTGGTTAAGGCGGTCGTTGAGACCACCGGACTAACTGGGGTTGAGATGGAGGCGCTCCATGCGTGCACAGCTGCTGCACTCACGATTTATGACATGTGTAAGGCGCTTGATCGGGCGATGGTTATTAGCGATGTCATGCTCATTGAGAAGTCAGGTGGCCGTTCAGGAGACTTTCACCGGCCCGAGTGATGCTTTTCACATCATCCCACGCACGCGTTGCTGTCTCTGTCATAATTGTCGTATATTTGTAATACTTGGTCATTTGGTGTTGGCCTAAGACTTTCAATTTATGGGTGAACTAGTTCTTCTTATTGTCGCTGCGGCTTGGGCTGCCGTGCTTCTGCCGCCGTTAATACGGTCGCGTTTTGAGAACCGCCCCAACTCTTCAGTGACTGACTTCAACCGCCAACTTGCTCGCCTGCAAGGCTCGGTTCCAAGCCGAGCCTCGACATCAATGCGTTCAGCAGCCCGCCCGCTTGCTGGTTCGCAGATTGCAGCGCAGAGTCGGCGAGAGGCCGCGGTGGCTCGCCGCCCGAAGGTTCATGGCTCGCCATCGATTGAGGGCGCGCAGCCTTCCCGACAACCAATGTCGGTGGCACAGGCGCAGCGTCGTCGCCGAGCAAACGTGTTGCTCGGCTTAGTCATAACGACTGTTTGTCTGTTGTTTCTTGCAGCTACAACGAAAGAGATTTCGATGTTGTATCTCTTTGCAATGTCGTTTCTGTCGCTTTGTGGCTACGTGTATTTTCTCGTCTCAGTCCGGCAGCGGCCAAACACTTGGGGGCCGGCGGCTCAGGGCGATGATTGGCTGCGCAGCTGAACTGCCGCGCCGATACACTTTCCGCCTCCGGGGCTGTAGCTCAGTTGGTAGAGCGCAACAATCGCACTGTTGAGGTCAGGGGTTCGATTCCCCTCAGCTCCACTCGGGGGTCCTCCTGAAATTTCGGTGCGACGACTATTTCGAGCGGTAAATATTCACTGCTGAGGATCCCAAGAATTCTGGAAGAGGTGGTCGCATCTTCCTGACGGTAATTTGAACACCAGTGACAGCAGGGATTGCGAGCACCTCTGCAGCGATTCTTGTGGCTACTTTTTCGAGTAACTGGTGTGATTCGTTCCGGATAATGCCTGCAACCAATTCCGTGACCTCACCATAATTTATGGTGTCACCGAGATCGTCAGATGCACCAGCTACTGAGAGATCTGTCTCAATGGCTAGATCCACCTCAAAGGGTTGCGCTCTACTCTTCTCCTCAGGAAGAACGCCTATTCTTCCAAGAGCCTGAATTTTGTTTAGTTCAATACGGTCGGACATTGTCAGTTTCTACCCCTTTGAGTGGTTCACTGACCAATCGTCAAGAGCTTCATTGATATTGTTCGAAAGTGATTTAGCTGGAGTAAAGAAAGCTTTCTAAAAGCTGACGCATTGCGTGTTTACAGATCGTTGCTCACCCGGTTTTATTGATTGCACGAAAGTCCTTGTAAAACGCAATCGGAAATCTTGAAACAGAAATTGCAATCCTCAAGTCTGATCACCGACCAACAGTTCCTGAAATCCGATAGCGCCTCACTCGGGAGTCCTTCCTTCAGCCCGTCTCAATTAATCTCGGCGCCGGGAAGACGGTTGGTTAGTGTCTTTTTATGTCATCGGATACCGAGGTAACAGCTCCCGATGCTGCTCATCTCTTACGTCGGGTCGGCTACGGCGGCTCGGCACAGGAAATTAGTGGACTTACCGGAAAGACCCGTCGAGAATGCGTCGACATTGTGCTCGGGTTCTCAGAAGGCGACGTTGTTCCAGAAGGACCAGACGTTGGACAGCCGGAATGGGTTCTCAATACTGACGAATTCACCAACGTTGCCGACGAAATGATTCTTTGGTGGATTGACCGGATGTCGACCCTTCCTAATCCGGTGAAAGCACCGAGCTTCTGCCCCACAAGAGCAGACCACTTACCCATCTATGAACGCCTCGCATTTTTCTGGCATGGTCACTTCGCCTGCGACATCGTCGAAGTGAGCGACAAAGTAGCCATGTGGGATCAGATCCGCATGTTCCGTCGACTTGCTATGGCTAACTTCGACTCACTCACTCGTGAAACTGCAGTTCACCCCGCAATGCTCGTGATGCTCGATAACCGTTCGAACAAAGTAGAGAAGCCGCAAGAAAATTTCAGCCGAGAATTGATGGAACTCTACACGTGCGGGATCGGTCACTTCTCTGAGAGCGACGTGGTAGCTATGACCCGTGCGTGGACTGGTCATTTAACGAATGTAACGAATGGTGATGATCCAGAAAATTATTCTGACTTTGCACAGATGAAGGAGACTTATATTTACGAACCGGAAGCGCACGACCACGGCAGGAAATATTTGTTCGGTATTAATGCGAATTGGAACGGAATTGCACAGAACCCCTCTGAGAGGGATGCGATCGAGGAGTTAGTCCTCGGGGCCAAACGCGACGCAACTTCGCTCCGAGTTGCAAATTTGATATGCGAGTACTTTTGCAACCCGGATCCCTCCTCTGGGTTCGTTGAAGACGTCTCCTTTGCATTCTCAGACAGCGGTATGGAGATCTCCGCTCTGGTTCGAGCAGTGTTGCTCCACGATGAATTTTGGTCGCTTAAATCGAGGTGGGCGTTGGTGAAAGATCCCGTCGATTTCGTCGTCTCAATCCTCAAGCACACAGGCTTGAGCAGTCATGAAATTGACCTTGACTGGACCCGCCTAGAGTCGATGGGCATGGTGCCTTTTCACCCGCCGAGTGTGGCAGGTTGGGGCTCAGGCACCGATTGGCTTACAACCTCTTCCATGGCTGCCCGAGGAAAAATCGCTCACGAGCTGCACTGGCGGGAAACAGTGGAGAAGGATCTTGAGAACCTGATGGACTTAACTGTCGACGAGGCGGTAGGGCGGATTTTGGACTTTTATGGATTGCAAGAGGTCTCAGGTGGAACGCATCAAGTGTTATCGGATTGGTTTAGAAGAGCTCGCGACAATCCTTGGTGGGCGACCTCGCAGGCACGAACGCTTGGAGTAATGGTCCCTGAATTTCAAGTTCGTTAGGGACGCAGATGTTCAAAAATGAAAATTCTCCAACACGAAGTTTGATGAGCCGAGTTGCACCGTGAGCGAACGACGCGTCATTCCTGAAACCATCAGTAGAACCCGAATGAGTATGGAACGACGACAATTCCTAAAGGGGATGTTGTCTATCGGTGCTCTAGAGGGGCTCTTCGGGCTGTCCGGTTCCATAAAGCATTTAGGTGCAATCGCTTCTCCGCTGGCAGATGACAAGAAATTTCTCGTCACGATCGCCCTAGATGGTGGAAATGACCACCTCAATACTCTTATCCCCTGGGATGACGGTGTTTACCATGACAAGCGGCCGTATTTAACCGTCCCCGTAAGTGACGCCCAACTAGTCGGAGAGGGACTGTACCTCCACCCAAATCTTTCAAACCTGAAGTCCTTCTACGACTCAGGAAACTTGGCGCTCATCCGCGGAGTTGGACACGCCGCCGATGACCGAAGCCACTTCTCATCAATGGCACGGTGGATGACTGGCACTGAGGATCTTGCAACGGGTACAGGTTGGCTCGGCCGATTCAAAGATGGATCAGATCTTGGACAGTTTGGAACGGTCGCCATCGGTCGCACTGGAATCCCGAGAATTCTCTACGGCCCGAAGTCATCCGGTATCGTCTTGCCGCCGTATGGCCAAATGAGTCTTTTTAGGTCCTGGAGCGAAGACGGGTGGGAGCCTGCTTGGAACGCTCTTCGCTCTTTCGAAATGGCACAGGCGGGCAATGGTGCATTGCGATCTGAGGTCGCCAAGAGTCTGCGCTTAACTTCCGAAACCGGCGACCTAGTGTCTCCAATGTATGAGACAGAGGCTGGCGCGCCAGGTGGATTTGTAAATGATCTTCTCGTAGCTGCAGACATACTCAACCTAAATATTGGAACGCAGATTGTTCACGCCGGACTTCCAGGATTTGACACACACGATCGGCAGAAAGGCACTCATGAGTTTCTTATCAGCGAATTAGACATCGCTATTGGTAATTTCTTTGCCAACCTCCTTCCATCTGTCCGAGAGAACACTGCTGTTCTCATCTTCAGTGAATTTGGCCGCCGAGTATCGCAAAATGAATCCGGTACCGATCATGGAACTTCGGGGCTCGTAATGCTGGTAGGGGACAGGGTTCGAGGGGGGCTTCATGGAGTTCAGCCATCACTTCGGCGGCTCGATTCTCGAGGCGACCTTCATCATGAGGTTGACTTTCGGTCGGTCTATGCCTCAGTAATCAGCCAGTGGCTGGGCGCAGATCCAGAAGAAATACTGGGCCGAGACTTTGGTCAACTTCTCCTTTTCGATTCGCCCAGAGCTTTTTTATGGTGAGGAAAACTCCGAAGGCCGAGCAACCATAGAAGTAGTGGAGGACTCACCAGATACCGCCCGTTGGCCAAAATACGTTTTCTGAAATGACTTTGCTGGGGCGTTCACCAACATGAGTTTGGCAAGCCTTGGCCTTTGTGCCACCTAGTTCGACCGCTTTGGGCTGTTTATCTGCTTGACACGCTGGTCGCAGAAACTCCCGGTTATTTCTGGGGAATACTGACCGGGTAGTTTCTTTTCGTGCTGGGAGAACAAGGAAGGGGCGGATCGACAATCGACTCCCTGCGCGCATGGGCCGTCGCCGCCGGAGCATTTCTCTCATTGTTCACCGTTTTTGGAGTTGTGTACAGCTTCGGTGAGTTTTTCGGACCAATGGCAGATGAGTTCGGAACAAACCGTTCGCAAACAGCAATGTTCTTTTCGATTACGACCTTCACTTACTTCGTGCTCGGTCTCGCAACGGGCCGTCTCGCTGACCGTGTCGGGCAACGCAAAGTGTTGCTAATGGGGTCCGGAGCGATGGTTGTGGGTCTGTTCCTCACATCAAAAGTGTCCTCGCTTGAAATGGGTTATCTCACCTATGGGGCGGGAGTCGGGTTTGGGGTTGCGTGCTGCTTCGTTCCGATGGTCGCCGGAGTTGGCGGGTGGTTCGAACGTCAAAGAACTCTCGCTCTCGGTGTTGCAGTTTCAGGTATTGGTGTCGGAACCCTTGTCGTCGTCCCATTTTCAGAATGGCTGATTGGCGAATACGGATGGAGAACCGCCTACCAAATACTCGCTGCGTTATCTGCGGCGTTGCTTCTGATTTCAGCTGTGCTTGCTCATCGCCCACCGACTTCAGGGGTTGCCCCTGAGCCTCTCGGTAAAACCGTTCGTGGACGAAGTGATTTCTGGATTCTGTATGGTTCATCGTTCCTGCTGTCAGGATCTCTCTTCATGGCCTTTGTATTTCTGGCCGATTTTGTTTCGTCAGAATCAGTAGACGGTTCAGCCGCAGTGCTGCTGGGACTAATCGGGATCTCATCAGTTGTTGGACGCTTGCTGTTAGGAATCCTTGGAGCACGCATGCCGGTGCAGCGTCTTCTTTTGCTGTCCTCAGTGGGCCTCTCTGCAAGCTTCGGGGTCTGGGCCACAGTTGGCTCGTCCTATTTAGGCCTCATCGTGTTCTCTATTGTGTTGGGTGTTTCCTACGGTGGAATCATTGCAATTTCTCCTGCAGTCGTCGCTCACCTGTTTGGGACTTTGGGCATGGGGGGTGTTCTCGGTGCTCTCTACACTGCGAATGGCCTAGGCGGCCTAATCGGACCTCCAGCGCTCGGGGCTTTGATTGACTCCTCTGGCTATTTATTCGCACAGTTAATTGCAGGAGCGACAGCTGCAATCGGAGCATTAATTCTGCTCTTTCTTCCCAAGTCCGCCCGAAGTGCGCGTCCCTAATCAACAACTATTTCCAACCCACGCTCGCACTTGACAAGGATTATCCAGCCGGTTTGCCGCTAGGTGTGAAGGGCCAGCCATATTCCTGCCAATACACATTGGGAGACAAGCAGGTAGATTCGCCGGATGAACACAGGCACTGAGAGCCGCCGCAGACTGCGCCCACCGCGGGCGAGTTACGGATCAGGTGACGTGCCGAGGTGGAGATGGCAGCACAAAGTCCGCATGCGATGGAAAGGTTGGCAGCGCTGGACAACTCTCGGCTCCCCGAATTTTTCTCCATCGAGCCTTGAACGAGGCTACGAACGCAAAGCTCCCTGCGAGATCAATGGTTGCAACGCTCCAAGCGTCATGAAATCCGGCCTCTGCTGGTCTCATCGCCAAGTACCTCCCACCTCGTGAACACCGTACGGGCGCGCACATAGTTGGGCTGTTCAGCGTTGCGGGCTGGCAAACTGTGGCTGTGAGCACGGAAGCCCGGCACGGCAGGCAGATAGACCGCACAGAAGAATGGAAGGACCTTCGAAACCGGTTCCTTGCCCCCGCGGCTGATCGTCCGGAAAGCACTGCTCGTGGTGTCCATCACCAAGCGCTGTTGTGTTCAGATGTCGAACAGACGATCAACTTTTACCAAGGGCTGCTTGGCTTTCCGCTCACCGAACTCTTCGAGAACCGTGACTATGCAGGAAGCACACACTTCTTCTTCGACATCGGTAACAGCAATTGCCTCGCCTTTTTTGACATGCCTGGACTCGGTCTCGGTGGCTACCAGGAGGTGCTTGGTGGGCATCACCACCTTGCCATTTCGATGACCCCCAACGAATGGGATGCTGCCCGTGACCGCCTTGAAGCCGTCGGTGTGGAGGTGGCTCATGTCGATGGCTCATCTCTGTACTTCGTCGGTCCAGATGGTGAGCGTCTTGAATTGATCAGCGATCCACTCGGCGAAATGTACGGTTCCCAGGTCCTGTAACCGAGGCCGATTGGCTAGGAACCGTTGCCCCATGGGCCAATTCCGGCGACCCGCTCTACTGTCACCCGGGTGATGAACCCCTCCGGAGGGTTGTCACCTGGTGGGAACACCACATCAGGCCCCATGTACTTACGGGCAAGCGGTCGAAGTAGCTCGGGCGCGCCACCTGGAGTAATCGTTGCACGGCCATGAACAACGAGGTACGTCTCGAGGCCACGTTCGTCCGTACCGCCACCGAGCATCGAAAGAGCGACGCGGTCATCGCGTCTAAGGTTGAACACTTTGCGACGTTCTGCCTGATGGGCGACAAGGATGTCATCGCCGTCTAACCCCACCCAGACCAGACTGACCTGAGGCCGGCCATCAGGGTCAACCGTCACCATATGTACGAGCGGAGCCGAGTCGATTAACTGCTTTGCATGTTCGTTAAGCACGTCATCAGTTTGGAACATTTTGTGACATGAAGTGAAGAACTCTTTCCGATCGTTGGATGATTGCGACAATGTGTCTGTGGAATCAACAAACGATGTTGAGTGGAGCGCCGTAGACGACACGCCAGCCGCCTGGTCGGCGCTAGGTGAGCTCTACCACCGGTTTCTCACCGGGTTGTTGCTCGGAATAGTGACCCGAGTCGGCGTTGAACCAGCGGAACGCGTCGTCTTCCGAACCTTCAGAAACCAGCACCTCGAAGCCTTCAAGTCAGGGCTCGAAAAACTTGGCCTCACCGATGAGCCGGATGCAGTTGCCTGCGCGAAATATCACGTGCTTTCGAACTCTCTCGGTGGAGTGCACGTGGAATGGATCCCTGAATCGGAAACAAAATCATGGGTGCGGTACCTGCCACCGCGCTGGATTTTCGATGGAACAGCGGTCTGCGGAATTCCAACAGAACTCAGTAGGGCAATGCTTCGCGGATGGCACGGTCACAACGGCGTCAGTCTCGGCAATGCACGCCTTGGGTTCGTTGCGACATCGCAAACGACCGATGGCCAACCAGGCCTCGTTGGTTATTACATCGAAGAAGATCATGATCTTGACCCCGACGACCGAGTGAGGTTTCGTCCGGGGGAGCGTCCGCCGGGGCCTGCCGCCGATTTGCTCTCTCCCTCGTGGGACCCAGTTCGCTTAGCGAAGGTTGAGCGCAACTATGCAATGAACTACATCCATACAATTCTTCCGGCAATGACCGAGGAACTGGGCCCGGAAACCACTCGAGCGGTTGCGTCCGTGGTCGGTCGTCAAATCGGCATGCAATTTCACACCGCTGTGATGGATGCGATCGGAGTTGCTGGCGGCCTTGGTATTCGTCTTGGGCACCTTTTCGCCGGGCATGGAGATCGTTGTGAGGTCGCTCAGATTGGTGGAGCAGAACATGTTCGGCTTCACTCGTGGCGGCTGTTCAACCCATCGTCGGTTGATCCTGCGGTATTCGACGGCTGGAATGCGCTGTGGGAGGGTTTCGCCTCGATGGAAGATCGAACGCTGTCGGTCACGCAGCGACTCGACCGAGGAGCCCCATACTTCGAATGGATAATTTCACAACCCCACCAGTGGAATCGACGATGATCGATGACGCCGAGGCTTACGTATGAGTGGCCGCCCTGCGCTCGGTTTCAGCGATGAGTGCACCGGGGTCAGACTTGAAATCGGCAAACTCTGAACTCGTCATAATGACCCGCCATCCGTCATCGCTTGACATCACGACAGCCGGAAGCTGACCCGCTGCCTCGAGCTGCCCTGGAAGCGCCTCATCTCGATGAATAAAAGTCAGATTGAGATTAGATTGTTCGACTGCGGCTTTCCACGAGCGTCTCCCAAGAGGGTTCCAGCCGTGAGTGACATCACAGAGTTCACATGAACCTCGTCGAGCCAGCTTGGCGAATGCGTAAAAGAGTTCGCCACCAATTGTGCCGTCTGCGTTGTAGATGCCTACCACTTGCTGCATATCAGTGAACCTAAACGGTCGTTGAGAGCGGTGGGGGACTGAGACAGGAGAATGATGCGGGCTCCAGTGGTGCGACGCATCGACCCTTCGATACTTTCAATTAGAGAACGACCATGAATATTGACCCGTCTATTTGGACGCCCCGCCCGCCTGATACCTCCGAGCCACCGGTTGGCGCGGTGAAGAAGGCCGTGATGGTGCAGCACTGGACGGACATTGTGTTTTGTCATTGGCGCTATGACCCTGCCGTCGTGCAGCAACTACTTCCCGATGGTGTCGAGGTTGACACGTTTGATGGCTCAGCCTGGGTTGGCCTGATCCCGTTTCACATGGATGGTTTAGGTTTTCCTGGAATTGCACCGCTTCCGTATGTCGGCTCATTTCCGGAAGTTAACGTCCGCACCTATGTTCGAGCTGGGAGTAAACGAGGAGTGTGGTTTATGTCGCTCGATATCGACCGTTGGCTTCCTGCTCTCGTTGCCCGACTCGGATATCGCATTCCGTATTGCGTCGGTGATGTTCGACATGTGCGAATTGGTGATCGAGTGATGTCGTCGGTGCAGCGACAATGGCCGTCAACCCGGTACCGATCAGCAGAAATGTCGGTGGCAATTGGTGAAACTGTCGCAGACGACGACCTCTCGCGATTTCTCACCGCCCGCTGGGGGCTTGTTGCTAACCCGTTTCGTGGTAGGCCGGTATGGGCACCAGTCGATCATCCGGCGTGGCAGCTGCACTCGGCAACTGTGAGTGAGCTCGATGCAGGGGTCGTTGCCGCTGCCGGACTTCCGTACCCGAACGATGAGCCACACGTGCTTTTTTCGTCAGGGGTGCCAGTGCGAATCGGTCTGCCACGACTTCTCAAGCGTTAACCCATAGGCGTTTCAGTTCAGTTCATGGCTCGACACCCAGTTGCCGTGAAAGCCATTGGGCACTCGGGCCGGCAGATGCACCACGGCGACAGGGTCATTGGCTATCTGTGCGGCGTCGAAAACACAGAGGTCAGACAAGTTGGTTGATCGGTTGTGGCGAAGAGCCATCACGTAGCCGTCATCTTCAGTGGTTGAGTTCTCACGCGGGATGAAGACCGGCTCGCCGTATCCCATCTCGTCATTATCGGTGCGACGGGTGACTGAGCCTGAGTGCATGTCGATACGACACAGTGTGTCCTGCGCGATTTCCGAACCGAGCCCTGCTGAATATCCAAACCGATACGGACGGCCCACGAGATCTTCTCTAACCCTTGGGAATTCCTGTGGATAGTCATCGAGGGTTTGTTGTGTCGCGGTTCCGGCACTCACATCGAATTCCCAGCGGTCAAGGCGAGGTGCGCCTTCGTTTGGTCCCCGTCGCTCTCGGTCAAACATCTTGGGGTGTCGAACAGCGTCGAGCACAACTCGAACATTCCCTTGAGCGTCGACCTCGTCGTAGGCATTCATTGGATGGAAGATGAAGCAAGGATCGATCGAGAACCATGTGATGTCGTCAGACAGACATGGGCCATCGTCTCGTGTTACGAGGCCTACACGAGCGTCGTAATCAGCGAACCATCGATAGGGAAGTGACGCACCCCCTATTGCGGCATCGAGGTCGAAGAGCACCGGTAAATCAAACAAGAGCGCATACCGCTCGGTAATCGCAATGTCGTGAATCATTGGCCCGCCAGGAAGCTCAATGTCTCGAGCACGTCGCACCTTGCCATCGGTGCCGACGACAAGATATTGCACCTGATTGCCCCAGCCCCACCAGTAAGCCATCACGTGGAGCTCTCCCGACAATGGATCGCGCTTGGGGTGAGCTGAGAATGCGTAAGGGAGTGTGTCGCAAAGGTTTGAGATGGCGAGGGTGTTCAGCTCGAGATCCAGCTCAACTGGGGGAGCCCCAGCCTCCACGCACGCAAGCAGTTGGCCAGCGTGCGCAACAATGTTCGTATTCGCAGAGAAACTCATATGGCCATCTGGCCATGGGTTGGGAGGAGCGTCTTCGCCGAGCGCCTTGGCAACATCGGAGCTTCGAACCCAACGATTGCGGTACCACTGCGCCTTGCCGTCCCCAAGACGAAGACCGTGCACCATGCCTGTGCCCGTGAACCAGTGGTACTTCGTAGGATCGGGAGTAGTAACTGGGTTTGGCCCATTACGCACGTAGACACCATCGAGCTCTGGGGGGAGTTGCCCCGAGACCCTCAGATCAAGCTCGGTGAGTTCACGATCAACTGGTGCCATATTTCCGCGAAGGAACGGGTTGGACGACATGTCCAGAGTCTGGTTGCTTGCAGGGTTGCGGTCAACTACAGGTGAAATGTCCTTCGAGTTGTTAACTGTTTCGAGCGGTTCGAATTGCGGGCATCCAACGTTGCCCAGCGGTGTCATTGACACGTTGAAGAATCGCTGATTGATGAACTTCTATCGCCTCGCAGAAGCGAGACGTGGAATCTTCCCCAACTGCTTTCCATGCAGGTGAGGTGAGTTCATCTGTCTGTTGTTCAATCGCGTGGCGGGCCGCCCGCCCCTCATCGGTGATCTCTTGTTGAAGAGCCCAACCTTTTCTGGACAGTCGTTCCCAGCCGCAGGCGATTGCGTCATCATCCCAGCCACGACTGCGGGCGATCCATTCCTCACCGCCATATTCAACGCGATCGACCATTGCTGAATGAAGGAGCCCAACCTCGACAGCATTCAGATCGTGAGCAGCACAGACTGCCCAATGCACATCACCCCGCAACTCGCGTAAACAATTCGCCGCCCGCCACGCAGAGAGCGCGGGATCAGATGGTCGTGGCTCTGCTCGATGCGCAGCAAACAGCGGTCTGAACTCGCCACCGACTGCATCGACCCCCCTCCAAAGATCGGAAGAAAGTGGCGCAAGGTCATTGCCTAGCCCAGGAGCAACCTCGTCCAACCCAGCAGAAACTGATTCATCGAGTACCCGCATGGTCTCTTCAGGGCTTGTTGCTGAACGCACAAGGTTCAGCACTACCTCTATGACATCGGGGTGGATGGAATAGGTCATTGAGGCGACTGCAGCCGAACTCAAGTCACCAAGGGGAGCCACCCGCCATGCAATAAGCCAACCGGAGCCATTTGGGACCCCAAGTTCCTCGAAACGGGCGATTGCAGCGGGATCCCACATCAACCAGGCAACGAGGTTGTGCCCAGCTCGACCGGCACGGGCCGTGACTTCATTCCAGTTCGTCATCCGATTGCGTCAAGCATGAGGTGAGCTACTTTTTCAGCACTGTTTTGATTCTGACCAGTAATGATATTTCCATCGACGACCCAGTGATTCGCAAGAAAGTCCCGGCGACGGTGTGCACTTTCAAAGACTGCTCCGGCATCACGCAACTCGCGTTCGGGATGTTGGGGTGTTGAAGTAATCCCGAGCTCGCGCACCTGTTTGTTGGTAACTGCGGTCAGCCGGCGGCCCGCAACAAGGGGTGACCCATCAGGATTCTTCGCATGCAGAAATCCGAGTGGCCCGTGACAGACCCCGCCAAGAACGGCGCCGTTGGCATTGGCCTTAGTCACTTGCTCGCCGATAACAGACGAGGTGCCGAGATCAAATGCCGCTCCCCAGCCGCCAGCAAAGTACATGAGGTCAAATTGCGAGATATCGAGATCGCCGACAGCACGTGATGAAGTCAGCGCAGCCTTTAGCGTCGGGTCGCCGAGCATTCGGTCATCAGCGGCAGTCCGCAGCGCAGGCTTCAGCGATAGGGGGTCGACGGGAATTTCCCCACCAAGTGGGCTTGCAACTGTGACGGTCATGCCAGCATCCACAAATCCGTAATACGGAACCGTGAGTTCGCTTGCGAATACACCTGTTGGGCGTCCAACCCCGAGAGTGCCATGGTTGGTGGCGATGACAAGAGCACGCCGGCCGGTGAGATCGACATTCACTTCCGATGACATCTCCGGATGAAGTCCAGCGCGTTGCAAGGCGCGCCGCATGATTCGAGCGGGCGGCGGAATTGAAGGTCGCGGCCCTGAACGCCGTTCTGCAATTCGCTTCTTGACCTGTTGCGGAACTCGAGTTTTGACGGTCTGCTGGATCATCGATCGTGGCGGGAGCAACGGCACCTTGTCAATCGACGTGATGTTGCTCGTCACATATGGCCACGGAGCGTTCCGCGGAGGTAAACACCGTTCACGTTCCACATCGAGCCGTTCCCTCATCACTGCCAACACGACCGCTGCAGAGTCATCGTTCCAGCGGTTCACCATTTCGACGGGGTCGCTGTCGAGGTCGTACAACTCCCACTGGTCGGACAAGACCGTCGCTCGATATCGAGGTCCGCCGATACCGTCGCTTGCCAACTGTCGGACATCTGGCTCTGTCCACGTCGCAGGATCATCGAAGGTGCGCACGAGCTTCCAAAGGTGTCCGCCTCCACCTAGTGCATCACTGTCATCAACTCGGCTGACGATGCCCTCAAAGTTGGTCGCAACATGAGCAGCAACATTGATGCGCAGAGGCCCGGCGGTCTCGCCGCCATTACTTTCAGCGCGAGCAGCACCGCTTGCACCAGTGTCGCCCTCGGGCATGTTGTCTCGAGTCATGATGTACACCGATCGGTGCTCATCTCCCTCGGTGCCGTCGACAACCGGCATCAGATCGCGGCCGGGGAGCGGGTGCACTTCACTGAACGAAGAACGAAGTTCATCAGCAATGGCCTGTTCGTCGATCCCTGCGGCTGACAGCAGTGTTGGAACGAGGTCGACGTGAGAAGTGGGTGATGAGACTGATCGTTGAGATGTCGGCTGCGATCCAATCCGGGCAATCGAAAATGGCACTCGTGTTGACTCGTCATACAGTTGGAACCATTTCTGATGGAGCCCACCATGCGAGCCAAGAAGTTCGCCATGGTCAGATGTGCGAACGATCACGGTGTCGGTGGCTGCGTTATCGGTGACTGCAGTTCGCACGAGGTCGACCGGCTGGTCGACCGCCTGGTGAAGCTGGTAATACAGGTTTCGATATTCCTGAAGGTTCTTTTGGTAGACCGGAGCAACGCGACTGTACGGTCCATAACACGAGGGATAGGCGGCGCGATACGCAATCTGCGCTGCCGGTTTGTGGCGCAGATCTTCGAAATCTGACGGTGACATAGGTGCGTCAGGCACCTCGATGTCGTTGAGATCGCTTGGCATTCCGCGCTGAAGCCACACCGGGAACAGCACGATGTCATGCGGATTGACAAAACTTGCAACCAAAAGAAATGGCTTGAGGGCGTCAGCGTCACCACTTCGACGCCGTTCATACCGGTCGTTGAGCCAACGGACGACTCGCGCTGCGATCAGCGGGTCACGAGCGAGACCGCAATTCGCAAAGAGCCCGCCATGCGGCTCAGGCCCAACCCAGCCAGAAAAGCCAAACGGATCGAGAGGGTTTGCATCGAGGTAGCGGTCAACGTTGTCGTGAAGTATTTCGCCTTCAGCGGTGTTCGTCGGAAGTGGATCTCCGTTGTCATCAAGCAGATCGGCATGGGTGATGTGCCATTTCCCGTCGTAGTGGGTGTCATAGCCGGCTGCCCGGAACCAATGGCCGAGAGTGGGCACCTCGCCTTTCCGTAGCCATCGCATGCGTGAATCGTCTGCCATCTTGCCGAGACCATCAGTTTGAGTGACGCCATGAACGTCGGGGTACTGGCCGGTGAACAATGTCGGTCGACTCGGAACGCAGGCAAGTGAGCCTGTGTAATGCCGATTGAACGACACCGCATGTTCGTTGAACCACCGTGACCCTTTGAGCGAGGAGCGCCAGTCGGTGAGTTCGGCAGATTCGTACGGGGGAGCTGCTCGTTCTTCATCGGTCATGATGATGATGACGTCGGGTTGCGTTGTCATTGTGTGACCTCCCTGCCTCGGGTTGCTGCCTCTTGTCGGAGACCAGTTGTCATGAATCGTGCTGCGAGTGACATGCGCTCAAGTGCCTTTGCTGCGGCAAAGCGTTTAGCCGGGTTGCGAGATGAAGGAATTTCGGTCGAAATAGTGACGCGAGTCCCTCTAGGCGATGGTTGAAGCGTCCAGGTTGTCGTTGCGATTCCAACGATGGGAGGCATTCCTTCGATGGTGTACGCAAGTCGTTGCTGCGGCTCCCATACCGTCACCGTTTCAACAAGTGCTTGTTGCGCGATTTGTACACGTCTCGCAGCCCCCACACCCGAGGTTTCTTGAGTGATCGAGCATGAGTGTTGGATCATTGGCACCCACATCGAAATTGCTGAAAAGTCGGCCAAGATAGCCCAGACGCCTTCAGCAGATGCATTGATCGTTATGTCCATTGAGCTTGCAGCCATGGGTGACCTCAGTTTTCGTGGAGTGAAAGTAATGAGAGTAATACTCTCAAAAGTGGTTAGCAAGAGCTTGCCCGCCCTGTGAGCAGTTGACTCCACCAGCCGTTCGGACGAGGTCACCGAGTGCTTGTCCTGTAAATCAGATTACGAGTTAGCGTCCCAGGCACGCGCTGACCCGAGCTCGCGGATCGGCGGCTCCGGTCAGGCCATGCTTATCACGAACGATCGCATGCGCATGCCCAAACGTTGAATCCCACTCCGGTTGTAGACGGATGCGGTGGCCGCGAGCAGTAAGGCGCTCCCGCCACTTAGATGGTGAATGACCCTCGAGCAGCACTTGTTGCCGTGACATATCGTCCCACGTATCGAACCCGGAGGTCGGTCCGGCGAGAGCCCAGCGGGCGGCGTGAATTGCTTCTGCAGGCGATTGTTGATGTTGAAATAGGCGGGCCGCAATTTGTAGAAGAATTTGTGGCTGAGCGTCCCCTCCCATCGTGCCGAACACCGACACGAACCCACCATCACGGGTTGCAAGTGCTGGCGACAAGGTGTGCGGAGGGCGACGACCCGGCCCGAATACTGCTGGATGGCCCGGCTCGAGGGAGAACCCGAGCCCTCGATTATGCAGATTGATCTGAGTGTGTGGTTCCGCAATCCAGCATCCAAACCCGGAGGCATTTGATTGGATGAGGGAGACCGCATGTCCATCAGCCTCTGCGGTACAGAGATATGTCGTATCTCCACTCGTCGAGCGAATACCAATCTTGCTTGCCGCATTGACATTGAGCAGGTCTCGCCGTGCAGCGATGGCAGCGAGAAGTTCATTGCCATCGGCGCGATCGCCTAAGACTCGAGGGCGATCAAATCCAGCGACTTTCGATGCCTCGATCGTGAGATGAGCCCAACGATCATCATCGGTCTCTCCGAGGTCGATGCCGTCGAGCAGCGAAGCCGCACCCAGCGTTAGGTAGCCCTGAGAGTTCGGAGGAATGGTGTGCAGGTCGACTCCAAAGGCTGAACTCGTGAGCGGTATGACCCACTCCGCCGACGACTGCTCAAGATCACGGTCATGAAACAGTCCTTTCCCAAGTTCTTTTAGACCCTGCCCAAATTCGCCGAGATAGAAACCATCACGTCCCGCCGATGCCACCGCACGAAGCGCCCGGGCAATACCTCGGCGGCGTACAACTGCACCGACACTCGTCGCTTGCGATGACAGTTCGTGCAGTGCCTCGGCGCCTCGGCTATCGAGTTGGCGGACCGCACCAACGAGTAATGGGCTTGCAGGAAATCCGTATTCGGCCAGATCGATTGCGGGTTTAATGACGTCAGCTAACGGTATTGATCCGAATCGCTCATTGAGTGCAACCCAGCCATCGATACATCCGGGCACGGTCACCACTCGAATGTCATGTCGAAACGGCATTGCCGTGAGGCCCTCAGCCCGCAGCTGATCTGCATTTGCCCCCGAACCCGCTCGGCCACTGCTATTTAGAGCATGGACTGAGTGCCCATCGTGAATGAGAGCGAAGAGGTCACCGCCAAGGCCGCAGAGGTGCGGACAGGTGACGGCAATGGCCGCATTTGTGGCAATTGCAGCATCAACTGCGTTACCCCCCTTGCTCAAGACCGTATCTCCGGCACGAGAAGCGAGTTGGTCGGCTGAAGCGACGAGGTGGCGAATTCCTCGGGTTGAACTCTGCGGTAACGGGTTCATGACGGCACCGTAGCCATCTGCCCAGAATGATTGAGAGCCGGGACTGGAGCTCCACTGCAAGAAGTATTGAGCTCTCTCACTACGGTTCGGCTATGAATGTCGATAGCGGTGGCCCTCTCAAGGGCATCAAAGTTGTTGAACTCGGCGTATGGATTGCAGGTCCGTCAGCTGCCTTGATCCTGTGTGACTGGGGTGCTGACGTCGTCAAGATCGAGCCCAGTACTGGTGATCCAAACCGTTCGTTCAAGTACATCTTCGGCGGTGACCCTGAAACTAATCCAGTGTTTGAACTTGATAATCGTGGCAAGCGCGGAATCTCAACTGATATTTCTGCTGACGACGGCCGGCAGATCGTGCTCGACCTCCTCGCTGAGGCTGATGTCTTCATCAGTAACCTTCGGCCAGGAGCCCTCCGTCGAGCTGGCCTCGATGCTGAAAGGATGCTGGAGAAGTTCCCTCGACTCGTTTACGGGCACATCACTGGCTACGGGCATCATGGCCCCGATGCCGAACGAGCTGCGTATGACCTTGCTGCGTATTGGGCGCGGACCGGCATCGCCCATTCGTTGTCGATCCCTGGTGCTGGCTTACCAATTCAACGAGGGGGAATGGGTGACCATGCAACAGGTGTTGCTCTTGCAGGTGCGATAAGTGCTGCGCTTGTTCACCGTGAACGCACGGGGGAAGGCCAACTTGTGACGACTTCGCTTATGCGCCAAGGTTTATACACCCTCGGGTTTGACCTCAACCTGAAACTCGACTGGGGGCGGGTGGCACCGATTGCTAAGCGAGAGATGAGTCCCAACCCGATGGCGAACAGTTATCGCACTGCGGATGATCGCTATCTGTGGTTGGTGGGTGTGACGTCTGATCGACATTGGCCTCCGCTTGCCCGAGCGCTCGGAATTGGCGACCTTATCGACGATGAGAGGTTTAACAGCGAGAAGGCTCGATTTAAAAACGCAGGAGAGCTCGTCAGCCTGCTCGATGAGGAATTCGCAAAGCTCACACTTGAACAGTGTGCGGTTGCGTTCGCCAACGAACCCGATGTGTTCTGGGCTCCGGTGAACAGCATTGACGACGTGGTGGAAGATCCGCAGTTCCGCCCATCTGGGGCAGTGGTAGATGTTCCAGAGCGAGATGGTGTGAGCAGCCGTGAAATGTTGGCGACGCCGGCAGATTTTTGGGGAACCCCATGGAAGCCTCGTCGAGTTGCACCAGATATCGGTGAACACACCGTCGAAGTGCTGAAAGAACTTGGTTACGACGACGATCGCATCGCCAATCTCATCGAATCAGGAGCGGTCACCGCCTGGGGGCACTAACCATTTGCGCCACCGGTCGTCGAACGGCTGGAGGTGCCTTGTGCAGCTAGGTTCGAAGGGCTCCGAGAAGTAGAGGTCGGTGAAACGCGGTTGCCTGAGCGTTGACGAGTTGTCGTTCAAGAATTTGCTGAAGTGTTGCTGCGCCCTGCGGGATCGGATGATCCGCAAAAAATGACTGCACATGATCGACATCGCCACTCTCGGTGAGGAGTTTGACCGAGTCGACCATGCGAACAATGGTGTTCGTGGGGAATCGTTCATTTGCTTCCTGCCAGTGATCGGCAACGAATCGCCATGCCGCCGGACCGTTGGACTCATTTGCGATGCAAGCACGAAGTAGGAACGGCGCGTTCTGGGTTCGGACCTCAGATGACAAGGCAAGTTCGCACGTGTGGGCGATGAGGTCAGGGTCACGAAATTCGGCGAGAGCATAGAGATTGCGTAGTTGCTGTTGAGGGGTTTGGGAGGTTCTGAAACCATCGAGAAAACGTTGGTAGTCGACGTTGTCGCCGTGACTTGCGACCACCGTTGTTGCAGCAGCGAGAAGTTCAGGATCAACCGTTGAGGTGGCCGAATCGTTCACGATCTGACGACACATTTCGATCGACTCGGCGTCGTTTCCGAGAAGAGCAACTGTCTTCACTAAGAGACCTCGAAGTGAGCCGACAAGATCATTTTCACTTTTTGTAGGGGCACCGAGGCGCCGCAATGTTGGTTCGCAGAGGTCGCGGACAGTTTCTTCGAACGTTCCCCGTTCATCCGTCTCACCGATGATGCGAGAGATGAGGCGCAGGCCTGCGGTGACACTTTGCCATACCGAAAGGGCATCTTCGTCTTGGAACTCGGTGAGCATGTCGAGTAGATCTGATGCGTCGAGGCGACGCGACGTGACTGCGGCAATTGCATCATCAACTAGCGTGTAGCGCTCGAGCACATCGAGAGTCGGCAAGACCTTGCGAGTGATGCGCGACCTCAACTCGTGGTCGTATTCGACCCTCACAAAGGCGTGTCCGCCAGCGTTGACAATGACCGGCTCGTTGGTATCTATCTGCACTCGCTGTTCATCTTCGCTTAGCAACAACGATGATGTACCCGATGCTGTGCGATAGCTCACAGGAACCATCCAGGTGGTGTGGTCAGAGCTATCGACAAATGAGAATTTCCGCTGGCGAACGACAAGCTCATCTCCATCGAGGGTCACCGAAATCACTGGGTATCCGGCTTGCCAAATCCATGAATCCATCGTGTCCCGAACAGGCTGACCTGAGGTCGACTCAAGCGCGTCCCAAAGATCAGAGGTTTCGGTGTTTCCGTAGGCGTGTGCTCGAAGATAGTGACGCACACCATCGCGAAATTGCTCCTCGCCGAGGTGTTGTTCCAACATTCGAAGCAGTGCCCCACCTTTCTGGTAAGTGAGGACATCAAACATTCCTTCAGCGTCGGTGGGGGAATTCACTTCGAACTCAACAGGGCGGGTTGACGCCAGTGAGTCGGTTTCAAAGGCGACAGTCCTTTCTATTCCGAAGGTCAGCCACCGACCCCATTCAGGTTTAAACGCGTCACACGCCGCAATCTCCATAAACGTTGCAAAGGCCTCGTTGAGCCAGATGCCATTCCACCAGCGCATGGTGACAAGGTCACCGAACCACATGTGGGCAAGTTCGTGTGCGACAACGTCGGCAACGAGTTGCCGTTCAGGCTGTGTTGCATTGACCGGGTCGACAAGAAGGAGATTTTCTCTGAACGTGATGCACCCCAGATTCTCCATCGCGCCGGCGGCGAAGTCGGGGAGTGCGAGCAGTTCAACTTTGTCGCCGGGATACGGAATGCCGTAGTAGTTCTGAAACCACTTCAAGCAGAACTCTGCGACGTCTAGTCCGAACTCAGTGAGATGTCCTTTACCTGGTATGTGCACGAGCCGAAGCGGGATGCCATCGGCATCACGCCATTCGGTGGCTTCAAGGGGTCCAACAACGAAGGCGACGAGATAAGTGCTCATGATCATCGTGTCGGCAAATGTGATTGCAACGAGACCGTCCGCCCGGGGTTCACGTTCTACTTCGGGAGAGTTTGAAACTGCGGTGTCGCATTCGCGGACGACGAGAGTGATGCCAAACGTCGCTTTGAAATCGGGCTCATCCCAGCAGGGAAATGCTCGTCTACAATCTGTCGACTGCATCTGTGTCGTGCCGATGACCTGTTCGTTTCCCTCTTCATCGGTGAACGACGACCGGTAGAAACCTCGCAACTTGTCATTGATCGTGCCGGTGAACGAAACCACCACCTGGTGTTGACCTACGTCGAGTTCGGCCTCACTCGACAACATGAGGCGTTCTGTTGAGGCATCAAGCGAGAACGATACCGGTGCACCATCGATATCTGCAGAGATGATGTCGAGCTCGATTGCGTTGAGAATGAGCATCCGGTGCCCGGGCTCGGCGATATCAACGTCGATCGTGACGTCACCAGTGAATGACGCGGACGGCAGATCAGGGGTGATATTGATGACATAGTGCTGTGGAAGAGCAAAGCGGGGCAGTCGATGTGGGTCGGTCCAGTCGGTCGTCACGTCGCCGATGGTAGTGAGTGATATTCCGTCATGGCCGACGGAGCCGCTAGCGTCGAACGGGTGGCTGTGCGACAGTTCTCCGAAGGGGCAACTTTTCATGTCGTTGGAATTGGCAATGCGCTCGTCGACGTCATCGCTCATGCAGATGAGGAGTTTCTAACCGAGTACAAACTCGTGAAGGGTTCGATGACACTCGTGGAAACCGACCGCGCGCTCGAGCTCTATCAAGCGATCGGTACAAAAGTTGAAATGAGCGGTGGATCTGCTGCGAACACCGTGTGTGGTGTTGCGAGCCTCGGAGGGACCGCTGCATATGTAGGGAAAGTCTCAGATGATGACCTTGGCACCACCTTTGGCCACGACCTTCGGGCAGTGGGAGTTCGATTCGCTCCCGGCGAACGAGATAACGAGGCGCCAACCGGTCGTTGCGTGATCGTTGTGACCCCCGATGCCGAGCGAACAATGAATACGTTTCTCGGAGCATCGAGTCTGCTCACCCCCGACGACGTTGATTTTGACCTCATTGCCGATGCCGAGGTGCTGTACATGGAGGGCTACCTCTTCGATCGAGATGACGCAAAAGCTGCATTCCGGGCTGCCGGCGTTCACGCTCACCGTCATGGGCGCATTGTGTCGCTCACCCTGTCAGACTCGTTCTGTGTCGAACGACATCGAGACGACTTCCGGCGACTCGTCACCGATGAGGTCGACATCTTGTTTGGAAATGCTGAGGAACTCGTGTCGCTCTACGAAACCGACACATTTGCTGAGGCGGTAACGGCGGTTCGAGCCGATTGCCCGATCGCAGTGGTGACGATGGGTGAGCGCGGATCGCTGGTCATCACCCCATCGGAGGTGATCGAATCATCTGCGCATCCGGTTTCTCATGTCGTCGATACCACCGGCGCTGGCGACCTTTTTGCAGCCGGTTTCCTATTTGCGTACACCCGCGGGGACGAACTTACAGAATGCGCCCGAATCGGTGGTATCGCAGCCGCTGAAGTCATCGCCCATATCGGTCCGCGTCCGCTGGTCGAGTTGCGTTCGTTACTCACGTGACCTCCATCGCAAAGTTCGCCGCAGCCTGGCTCGCTGCCGAGCCAGACGACGACATTCGTGTCGAATTGCAGGCCCTCATCGACGGTGATCAAGATGTTCTTGCAACTCGATTTTCTGGTCGTCTGATGTTCGGCACTGCAGGTCTTCGGGCCGAAGTTGGGGCAGGGCCACTCCGCATGAATCGACTGGTGATCCGTCAAGCGGCGGCAGGGTTCGCTGATTGGCTTCTTGCCCACGTTGATGACGCGTCACAGCGAGGGGTCGTAATTGGCTACGACGCAAGGCGTAAATCAGAGTTGTTCGCTCTCGACACTGCACTGGTTCTTGCTGCTCGCGGAATACGCTCAATGATCTTTAGTTCGCTCGTGCCGACTCCAGTACTTGCGTGGTCGATTACCGAGCTTGGTGCAGCATCCGGAGTGATGGTGACTGCGTCCCATAACCCTCCAGCCGACAATGGGTACAAGGTGTACCTCGAGTCAGGTACGCAGATCGTGAACCCGCTTGACGAAGAAATTGCGACTTACATCGCAGATATCGACCCGTTGTCGGTTGAACTTGCGGAACCTGATACAGCGTTGGTCACGATGCTTGATGATCAACTTAGGCAGCGCTACCTAAGCGCAGTCGGACACGTTCTTCATGGAGCAAATACGCAGCCGATACGAGTTGCATACACGCCGTTACATGGGGTCGGTGGTGCCACGCTGGTCGAAGCCTTCGCACTCTGTGGGCTTGGTAATCCAGAGATTGTTGAAGAACAGTTCGAACCTGACGGCTCGTTCCCGACCGTGCCGTTTCCAAACCCAGAAGAAGTAGGAGCAATGGACGCAGTAATTGCGCTTGCGCAGCGAGCGCACTGTGATCTCGCTCTTGCTCACGACCCGGACGCTGACCGTTTAGGGGTCGCAATTCCGACCGCCTCGGGTTGGCGCCGGCTGAGTGGCGACGAAATCGGCTGGTTGCTCGCTGACCACATCCTGTCGAACACTGAAGGCGATGACCGGATGGTCGTCACCACCCTCGTGTCGTCATCGCTGTTATCGGTTATGGCCGACGATTACGGTGTGCACGCCGAGGAGACCTTCACCGGTTTTAAATGGATTGGCCGTACCGTTGTTGAACACCCTGATCGACGATTTGTGTTCGGCTATGAGCAGGCTCTTGGCTACCTCGTTGCGCAACGTCCGCTCGATAAAGATGGAATAACCGCTGCGGTCGTGGTGGCCGAGGTAGCTGCATGCGCAGCAGCAGATGGAACGTCGGTCGAAGGACGCCTCGAAGCTCTCGCAGAGCGGTACGGGCGATACGTCATTGGTGAGCGTTCAATCAAGATGGATTCTGCGCTGAGCAACAAGGTGGTGCAACGCCTGCAGGCTGAACCACCGAACGACATCGGTGGAGTCGCCGTGCAAACGGTGACCGAATTTTCAGAGGCTGGGCTGCTTCGCCTCGAACTTGTTGATGGCACTCGTCTTCAAGTTCGTCCTAGCGGGACCGAGCCGAAGATTAAGCTTTACGGCGAGAAGGTCGATGGTGATCCGGCCGAAAGTCTCGACCGGCTTGCGGAGATGCTCGCTGGGATCGCAGCATCGTGCGTTGCGTAGCTAGTTGTGAGGTTCGCCAAACAAGCGATCGCCTGCATCACCAAGCCCAGGAACGATGTACGCCTGCTCGTTGAGGTGCGAATCGATAGCGCCCGTCACGATGCGAACATTCCAGCGGTCGTTGACGTGGGCTCGCACCGCCTCAATGCCTTCCGGGGCGGCGATTGCGCAAACGACGGTAATCGTGCCGGTCACCTGGCGATTTGCGATGAGACTAATGACATGATTCAGTGAGCCACCAGTCGCAAGCATCGGGTCGACGATGATCACTGGTCGATCGCCAATCTCAGCGGGCAGTTTGTCGGTGTAGAGCTCTGGCTCAAATGTTGTTTCGTTTCTCGTCACTCCAACAAATCCGAGGTCTGCATCATCGAGTACGTGATGAACCGACGTCACAAATCCGAGGCCAGCGCGAAGAATCGGAACGACAAGGGGCACCTCAGATAGGACCCGCTGGTGGGTTTCGGTGAGTGGGGTAGTGATCTTCTGCGAACGTGTCGGCAGGTCCTTCGTGGCCTCTGCAAGCAAGATGATGCCAAGTCGATCGAGGTGAGTCCTGAAGTTTGCGTTTGACGTTTCAACCGCACGCAAACGAGCAAGTGCATCATTGACGATCGGGTGGTCAACCTCCGTGACGGTGACGCTCATATCGATACTCCAGACTGCTCGGCGATGAGATTCGCATAGCCCGGCTTGATGATGTCGTTGATGATGTGCAATCGCTCAGGGAAGTCGGTGAAGGCGCTTTTCATTGCGTTAATCGTGAGCCACTGCATATCGGCAAGATCGGTTTCGAAGGCCTCTGAAAGTTGAACAAATTCGTGACTCATCGACGTATTCGACATGAGACGATTGTCGGTGTTCACCGTCACTCTGAATTGCAGGTCCCGTAAGAGCCCTATCGGGTGCGAGGAGATGTCTGCGCAGACACCTGTGTTGACGTTTGACGTGGGACAAAGTTCAAGGGGAATTCGTCGGTCACGAACAAACTCGGCAAGGCGGCCCAGTTCCCAGCCGTCAGCAGTTTTTGTAATGTCATCGACGATGCGAACGCCATGGCCAAGGCGGGCAGCACCGCAGTACTGGAGTGCTTCCCAAATGCTTGGCAGCCCAAACGCCTCGCCGGCATGAATTGTCGAATGAAAGTTCTCGCGCATCACATACTGGAAGGCGTCAAGATGTCGCGATGGCGGGTGGCCAGCCTCGGCGCCGGCAATATCGAAGCCGACGATCCCAGCGTCACGCCATTTCACTGCGAGGTGGGCAATATCAAGGCTGTGAGCCGCGGTTCTCATTGCGCAAAGGATGACTTTAATGACGATGCCGGTCTCTTGTTCTGCTCGTTGGAAACCATCGATCGTCGCAGCAACGACTTGATCAAGTGAAAGCCCAGCCTCTACGTTCAACTCGGGGGCGTAGCGAACCTCGGCATAGACAACTCCGTCGTCGGCGAGGTCCATACCGCACTCGTACGCAACGCGTTCGAGAGCATCACGGTGTTGCATAACCCCAACGGTGTGCGCAAAGGTCTCCAGATACAGCACCAGGTCGTTCCGCTTGGCACCACGGTTGAACCACGTCGCGAGATCAGAGGGGTCATGGGTTGGTAGTCCCTCGTAGCCAAACTCCTCAGCAAGCTCAATGACCGTCTCGGTGCGGAGCCCACCGTCGAGGTGGTCATGGAGAAGCACCTTCGGAGCGCGAACCGCAATGTCAGGCGAAAGAGAGCTCATTGACGGTCACTGCGATCGAGCCGGCGCAATGGCATATCTGCCGGCCGTTGCAACCAGTTCCAATCCGGATACCTCGCTGAGGCAGAAATGCAATGCAGGGTGTACGCATGACGGCTCACCGGTGACCGGTTGACGTCACTCCAATGGGGAAGTTTCCCATTGAGAATCACCATGGTTCCCGCGGGGACCTCCAGCGGTACAAGGTCTTTTGCCGGGTCTGGAAGCGGTGTCCCATCGAGATCCTCAAAGACGGTGCCTTCATCGTCAGACCCCAACCGGCGGAAGACTTTCCGCAGCGGTAGATTGTGGCCGCCGGGGGCGGCCCAAAGACAGCCGTTTTCGATGGTTGCATCTTCAACTGCGAACCAGAATCCGGTGACCGTGAGCGGGTCGGTGTAGAGGAAGGTGCTGTCTTGGTGGCAACCCACTTCGCCGCCAATTCCGGGCTGCTTGAAGATGTACATGCTCTGTAATGCAAGCGCGTCAGTCATTCCGATATCGGCCGCCACCTGGGAAAGGTCTGGGGTATAGGTTGCCCGCTCAAACACGTCATCGAGATCGTGTTGTGCGTGACCGATTTTGTTGATGCTGAGTTCTTTCGCCTGCCGCAGCTCACCGCGTTCATCAAATGCTTCTTCTTCGAAAAAACACCAAATACGACCACCTGACGACAAGAACTCATGGTTGGAGACACGCTCTTGTTCTTCGCTACTGAACACTGTGTTCTCGCCAGATGGCTCCCAGTTGTCGACGAGGTCAATTGCCCGCTCACGAATCGACGCTCGGGTCTCCGAGCCCATGAAATCGGGCACAGCAACGAAACCATCGCGCTCGAACGATGCAATCTGTTTGTCAGTGAGCAAAGCGGACATACCTTGAGCGTACGCCGATCACTAAGGCTTGACGAGATCAGCCGTTGGCGAGTGACAAATATGCAGGAGCAACGATGTTGTCAATGATGCGTTGACGCTCGGTGAGAGGGGCAAAACCGGACGAAATTGCGTTGGTCACGAGTCGCTCAATGTCAGCCCAAGACAGTTGGTGGGCATCATGTAATGCTTCGAGTTCACTTGACGGGCTCACATCGCTCATCAAGCGGTTATCGGTGTTCACGCCAACGTTAAAGCCCGCGCGCATGAATGGAATGACCGGATGTTCAGCAACAGAGTTCACGGCACCTATTTGGGTGTTGCATGTTGGCGCCATTTCAAGGTGTATCTGTCGGTCACGGATAAATGATGCGAGTGGGCCCAAGACGAGTTCGCCGTCGTCGAGTTTGGTGTCTCTGTCGAGTCGAACTCCATGCCCAATGCGGTGAGCCCCATGGGCGAGCGCGTCAGAAATCAACTCGAGGTCAGGTGGCTCACTTGCATGAATCGTGACGTTGACATGACGCTGGCGGGCGATAGCAAGCGCGTCAGCATGCAGCGATGGAGGCCAACCGGTTTCGGCACCAGCGAGGTCGAAGGCCACAACCTTGCTCTCTTTAGAGCGGTAATGGTCAACAAATTTGACCACCTCGACGGAGCGACGTTCGGTGCGCATCGCACACACGATGAGGCTTGCCGAGATCGACAGACCCTTCTCGTGAGCTGAGGTTTCTGCTCGTCGAAACCCTGCACAGATCGCCTCGGTCGAAGCTTCGAACGGCATTTTGTGCAACTCCGGCGCAAAACGAATTTCAGCGTAGACGACTCCATTGTTGGCGAGATCTTCGACAGCTTCAAACGCCACTCGTTCGATATGCGCAGGGTCTTGCATAACCGCCAACGTGTGTTCAAACGTTGCGAGATACTTCAGGAGGTCTTTTGCGGCGGCCCCTGCGGTGAACCACGCTTGAAGGTCAGCGGGGTCGGTTGTCGGTAGTCGAGGTGTCCAACCAATAGCCTCGGACAATTCGAGGATGGTTCCGATCCGCAAGCCGCCATCGAGATGGTCGTGGAGCAGTGCTTTCGGCGCAGAGACGATGGTGTCTGACGTGACGTCAACTGCCATTAGTGCGCCCCGCCAGGTCGATAGGGCACACCCGCTTTCGCCGGTGGCCGCAACCGTTGGCTGGCGGTGGCAAGCACGATGAGCGTGATCAAGTAGGGCAAAGATTGAGTTAGCGACTCAGGAACTTCGTCGACGGTCAGATACGCGATAAGCGAAATCACCGACACTCCAATTCCTGTTGTTCCTCGCCGCATTTGCCGTCGTAACAGCGAGATGAGACCGACGATTGCACTCACAAAGAAAATGAAGAGGAACAGCCCGGTAATTGATCCGCCAGCGACAAGCTTGATGCCCTCCGAATAGCCAAATACGGCTGCTCCACCGAGAATCCCGCTGGGTCGCCAGTTACCGAAGATCATTGTTGCAAGACCGATAAAGCCCCGGCCTGCGGTCTGGCCTTGCCGGTAATACGACGATGAGATGATCGAGAGGAAGCCTCCACCAAGCCCGGCAAATCCACCGCTGATGAGGAGTGCGATGTAGCGAACCCGAATGACATTCACTCCGAGTGACTCTGCGGCTTCGGGTGCCTCTCCAGATGATCGCAAACGTAAACCGAAGCTGGTGCGCCACAAGACCCACGCAGAAAGAGGGACGAGTAGCAGTGCAATGAACGAGGCGAGTGACAATCCCGACATGAGGCCGCGCGTCATGCCCGAAAGGTCAGCGATGAGAAACCATCCTCGTTCTTCGAGCCATCCAAGAGCATCAGGTGTTGACGATGAACCAACAGGTCCTCCTGCGAGGAATGGGACATCAACTTTCGGTATCGCTGAAGATTGAGGCGGAGACTGGCTGATGCCACCTTGAGGCTGCCCAACAAAGACCAATTCACTCAGGTATCGAACACCGAAGAAGGCGAGCAAGTTCATGACGACGCCTGAGATCACTTGGTCGATGTTGAATCGAATTGTGGCGACAGCGTGAATTAGACCGCCGAGTGCACCGCCAAAGATCGCAAAAAGAAAGCCGATCCATGGTCCATATTTCCAGGCACCAAACGCACCAAACCACGTACCGAGGATCATCATTCCTTCGATACCAATATTAAGAATGCCAACACGCTCAGCCCAGAGTCCTGCGAGTCCAGCGAGCATGATCGGCACGGTGAGACGCAGCGCAGCACCGATCGTCCCTGATGACGTGAGGTTGTCGAAGCCTGTCCACAGCCGAGTCACCGACATGATCGCAACGAGAGACAACCCGATGGAGAGCATACGCATTCGTGGTGAGAGAGTGACGTTGGTCGGTGAGGCGGAGATTGATGTGATGCTCATGCTCCACTCCCTGCTGCGAGTTCGGCTCGCGCTCGTTCAGCAGTTTTGATGTTCGTTCTTCGGACTGCGGCTTCATTGACGATGACCACGGTCAGCACGATGATGGCCTGCATCACCTTGACGATCGAGTTCGGCACATCCGCAAGCTGAAGTTGGGCAGATGTGGAATCGAGAAAGCCGAAGAGCAGAGCAGCGATGACGATGCCAACCGGGTGATTTCTGCCGAGAAGTGCAACGGTAATGCCTGCGAACCCGAGCTGGATTGGGGTCGCACTCGGGCCGTACGCGTGGGTTTCACCGAGAACGCTTTGCATCGCAACAAGGCCGGCCACTGCGCCTGAGAGCAGCAATGCAATGACGGTCATTTTCGGTGCGCTGATTCCTGCAGTTGAGGCAGCCGTTGCGTTGTAACCCGAGGCACGAAGTTTGAAGCCAAATGTGCTCCGATACACCACCACCCAGAAAATGGCCACGACGGCGAGGGCGATGACGAACATTGAATTGAGCCGTCCCTCAACGAGGTCGGGTAGCCGTCCAGATTCATCAATGATCGTTGTCTTGATGTTGAGTCCTTCCACAGAGTCATCGCGGAAGAAACTGTTGAATATCCACTGGATAAATGAAAGGGCGATGTAGTTCAACATGATTGTTGAAATGACCTCATGGATGTTCTTGCGGACTTTGAGGTATGCAGAGATGCCTGCCCACGCAGCACCGGACATCAGGGCAACGGCAAGGATTGCGGCGACGTGAAGTGGCCCTGGAAGACTGATATGGCTTCCCGCCTCAGCAGCCATCAGTGCAGCAAATAGGTACTGACCTTCGACACCAATGTTGAAAAGGTTCATTTTGAAGCCGATGGCCACAGCAGTTGCAGAGAAGATCAGCGGTGTGGCCCGTCGCATCATTTCTAACAACTTGTCGGTGTTCTGGGCGGTGTCGGTGAGGATCGTAAACGCAGTGACTGGGTCTTTGCCCGTAATGAATAGCATGACCGCCGAAATCCCAAGAGCGATGATGACGGCAATAAGTGAACTTGCGAGCGTCGTGCCAGAGGTGCGTAACCCCGATGCCCGAGAGGGAGTCAGGATCTTGGCCAACGGGCCTGGCGGAGCTGTCGCTGTCTCACTCATGATGCGACCTCTTCATGCACGCCTGTCATATAGTTTCCCAACTCACTTGCGGTGATGTCATCCGGGTTCAGTGTTGCGGTGATTCGTCCGTCAAACATCACAGCAATCGAGTCCGAAAGCCCCAAAAGCTCCTCAAGATCTGCGGAGACCAGTAGAACCGCCATTCCATTATCGCGAGCTCGCCGAATTTCGTCCCACACCGCAGCTTGCGCACCAACGTCGATGCCGCGAGTCGGGTGAGCGGCGACGAGAACCCTAGGGTCCGTGGTCAGTGTGCGGCCGACAATGAGTTTTTGCTGGTTGCCGCCCGAGAGCGCAAATGCTGGTGTTGTCTCGTTTGGAGTGAGCACTCCAAAGCGCTTAATGATGTCGACGGTATACGCCCTGATTGACGCAGCATCGACAAGGGGCCCTTTTCCGAACTGCTCCTCGTCTTCTCGCCCAAGCAATGTGTTTTCCCAGAGCGGAGCGTTCAGCATGAGCCCCTCCCGGTGACGGTCGAATGGGATGTAGGCGAGGCCCGCATCATGACGCTGCCGAGTGGTTGCTTTGGTAAGGTCAGCGCCGTCGACCGAGACGGTGCCCGTCGACGGCATGAGACCGAGGAGCGCAGCACACAGTTCGTATTGTCCGTTTCCTTCGACTCCAGCAATGCCAACAATTTCGCCTGAACGAATAGCCAGGGATGCGTCATCAACTGCTGGGCGCCCTTCGACCCCAATGACGGTTAGGTTTTCTACATTGAGGCGCACAGCGTCTTTGATGACAGAGGTTCTTCCTGCGGGTGAGGGGAGTTCTGACCCGACCATTAGTTCTGCCAAACCCGATCGGTCGATATTTCCAGGTGAGGTTTCGGCAACGGTCGTGCCTTGGCGCATAACGGTGATGTCATTCGAGACCTGAAGGACCTCATCGAGTTTGTGGGAAATAAAGATCACGGTTGCGCCATCGTTGACGAGACTGTTGAGAGTAACGAACAACTCGTCGA
>DLTS01000032.1:15893-17585 GCA_002501485.1 Acidimicrobiaceae bacterium UBA7830 | reverse complement strand
CAGAGTAACGAACAACTCGTCGACTTCTTCAGGAACCAGAACTGCGGTGGGCTCATCAAGAATAAGAATCCGGGCACCTCGGAAGAGCACTTTGATAATTTCAACGCGTTGGCGCTCGCCGACCCCAAGTTCACTGACCGGCATATCGGCGTCAAGATCGGTACCGATCGCCGACATGATCTCTTCGACCCGCGAGCGGGCTCGTTTGATATCGATAATGCCGCGGCGGCCTGGTTCACTCCCGAGAATGATGTTCTCAAGAACGGTGAGGTTGTCGGCGAGCATAAAGTGCTGGTGCACCATGCCGATGCCAGCATCGATCGCATCGCTCGGTGACTTAAAACGGCGCATTGCGCCTTCGACGGAAATCGTTCCCGAGTCTGGCTCTTGCATCCCATAAAGTGTCTTCATCAGGGTCGATTTTCCAGCGCCATTCTCACCTACGACGGCGTGAATAGTTCCGGCTCGAACGTTGAGGTCAACGTCGTAATTCGCAATTACTCCGGGGAATCGCTTTCCGATTCCGCGAAGTTCAACAGCAGGCGTGCCGCTCATCGCCCCTCCCTCATTGAGTTGTCGGTCCAGGTCTGCAACCCTGCAAAGTGTGATAGCACTGGTAAAAGAGTAGTGCGTTTGGGAAGACAAAGAAGAGAGCCCGGGTATCTCACCCGGGCTCTCCACTCATTGTTCTTTACTATCCCGCCAGAAAGCGGGAATCACCTATGGTCAGAGACCTTCAGGTGAGGTTGGAACCTCAATATCTCCTGCGATGATCTGGGCCTTGAACTCTTCGAGCTGGTCGACAATGTCGTCGACGTTGCCACATGTTGTTGCGTAGCCGACACCATCATTAGCCAGGTTGAAGGTGTAGAAGCCGCCCTCAGCGGTCCCATCTTGGACGTTCTTCGCCATTTGTTCAACGGCCGTATCGACTCGCTTCAGCATTGAGGTCAAGCGGTGTTCCTTCTGCTCATCGGTATCGAAGCTGCATTCATCGTTATCTACGCCGATCGCCCACTTTCCATCACCGGCTTCAACAGCAGCTTCGATCATTCCGCGTCCTGAGCCGCCAGCAGCGGTGTAGACAACATCGGCGCCGTCCGCATACCATGCGCCAGCGATTTCCTTCGCCTTGTCCGGTGAGCCCCATGCAGCGTTATCGCCGGCAGCTCCAAGGTAAGCCGACTCAACAACGATGTCTGGGTTCACGGCCTTCGCACCTGCGATGTAACCAGCCTCGAACCTTTTAATGAGGTCGATTTCCTGACCGCCAATGAAGCCGATCTTGCCTGATTGACTCTTTAAAGCAGCGGCTGCACCGACTAGGAATGAACCCTCTTGCTCAACAAATTGGGTCGTGATGATGTTCGGACCATCGTAGTATCCGTCGATCCATCCAAACCACACATCTGGGTTGGCCTCAGCGATCGGGCCGAGAGCGTCACCAAATGAGAAGCTGACTGCAACGACGAGCTTGTTGCCCGCTCCCACAAGAGCCTCGAGGTTTGGTTGGCGGTCTTGGTCGCTGGTTGCTTCGAGTTCTTGAACAGCAATGTTGAGGTTCGCCTCAGCATTGTCTGCTCCTTGACCTGCCATGTCGTTGAACGTGCCGTCACCACGGCCACCGGTGTCGAACGCGATACCGAGGAATGGACCGGCCTCTTCGGCTGGCTCTTCGGCTACTTCTTCTTC
>DLTS01000032.1:0-15555 GCA_002501485.1 Acidimicrobiaceae bacterium UBA7830 | reverse complement strand
GCTGGCTCTTCGGTTGCTTCTTCTTCGGCGGCTGGCTCGTCAGCGACTGGATCGTCGCTTCCGCACGCAGCACCGGCGAGAGCAAGCACCGCAGCCATTGCAGTAATCGCAATGCGCTTTGACTTGATCATTTCTCCCCCTTGTGTCGGGATGTAGTTGGTTGATGTCCCATCGAAGAGAAGAACTTCGTTAGGGCTTGTTCACGTGAACACTCTGACATTACTCGTTTTCTAGGATCTTCCATTGCTGAAGTGGATGACAATCATGCGAGACTTTCGTAATGTCCAATCTTTTGACAGATATCTCAGATGGAATCGGCACGCTGACCTTAAATGCCCCTGAGGCTCGCAACACGATGACGATGCCAATGGTGGAAGAAATCTGCGCCGCAATGGACGCGTTCGAAGCAGATGAGGGGTGCTCCGCGGTGATTGTGACCGGTGCTGGCTCGGCGTTTTGCGCGGGCGCAGATCTTGGAAATCTTCAGACTGCAACAGCGGAAAGTCTTGGAACGATTTATGAGGGCTTTTTGCGAATTGCTCGGTCGACGTTGCCAACGATCGCGGCTGTGAATGGCGCAGCAGTAGGTGCAGGCATGAATCTTGCTCTTGGATGTGATCTTCGAATCGCTGCCCGTCGAGCAAAATTTGATACACGGTTTTTGCAGATCGGGTTGCACCCGGGGGGTGGTCACACGTGGATGCAGAGGCAAATCGTTGGCGCTCAAGCAGCGTTCGCAACGGTGATTTTTTCTGAGGTGGTTGATGGGACCGAGGCGGAGCGCATAGGTCTCGTGTATCGATGTGTGGAAGATGACGAGTTGATGGGTGCCGCTCGTGCGCTTGCTGCTGGTGCAGCGTCTGCACCCCGCGAGTTGGTGATGATCACCAAACAGACCATTCGCGATATGGCAGATATTGAAGCCCATCCCGATGCTGTCGCCCGCGAACTTGACCCCCAGGTCTGGACGGCGAAACAGCCGTGGTTTGAGGAGCGCATTGCTGCGTTGAAGGCAAAAATTTCGTCGAGATCCTGACGTAGTTTCCGGCAGCCGAAAACGTGAATTTCGTCCTCACGGAATGATGTACAGTCGCGCGCAGGGGGAGGATTACCACCACTTAAAAAGGAGGTATCCGATGAGTCAGCGTCACAGGAATTCAGAATTCCAATTGCCGCCGAAGCAGGAGTTGCGTGCGCACGCCCACGGTGAGCGCCACCGGGTCCATGTGCAACTCGATCAACTCGCCCATAAGTTGAGTTCGGGGACTGACCCCATTGATGTTCACGAACCTGGTGAGGCTTGGAAGCCGATGAGGCATCGAGATGCCGAGCGAGCGAAGACGAAGCTCGCAAAGGCGAAGCGAAACCGACGTCACTGGAAGACGAAGATGTGGAAGCGTCGCACCGTCTTACGCCAGAGGCGCATCGCTGCAATCGAACGACTCGGGTAGCGAGTTATCTGCGCTCAGGTAGGTGGTGCAACGTCATTTGGCGAGTTGCGAGCCCACTCATTGAGCAGGTCGTTCGCGCGTTCTTTCCATTCTTCAGATGTGATGGCATACCGTAGGTGGTCTTCCCAGACGCCAGCGATCTGTAGGTACCGTTCGGCTGTTCCTTCGAAGCGGAGCCCGATCTTCTCAACAACTCGCTTGCTATTCGAATTGCGAGGAACGATGCAGACTTCGACTCGATGGAGGTCGAGTCGATCGAATGCGAAGCTCAGCATGACCACGACTGCCTCTGACATGTACGAGTTACCTGCGTGTGCTTGGTCGATCCAGTATCCGAGCGTCCCCGATTGGAGTGCTCCGCGCACAACATTGTTGAGGTTGATCTCCCCGACGAGTTGTCCGCTGACAAAGACGCCAAACGGGTACGCCTGGTCGGCTGCCGTTTCACGTTCGCGAGCTCGACATCGATTGACGAAGGCAGACCGTTCGACGGCCGGATCAGGTGCGTACTCGGGGCGAAGCGGTTCCCAGCGCAAAAGCCAGTCGGCATTACGCAGACGAACTTCGCTCCAGGAGGAGAAGTCGTCATCGTTTAGTGGCCGCAGTTGAAGGCGGTTTCCCGACAGGGTGGGAGGATTCCAGCGATGATGTCGGGATCGCATCATGACGAGGGTGCCGAACCGAGAACGATCTGTGCCGGGTTAACGAGGCGCCCGAGGGCGACCATGATGCACACCGCTCCAAGAAGATCGCCATCGGTTTCGAGAAGTCCGGGATGGTCAGTGCGGTCGTTGGCGTTGTCGGTTGCGAGCAGGCGGAACAGTTCTTCCGCGGTATCTCGGTCGATTGACGCGTGCACGCAGGTTTCAGATCCACTTTCCAAACGTGCCAGTCCCTGTCCGTGTGGCCCGGTGATGGCAAGGTCGATGTCGTGTGGGCGGCCAACATCATGAATTCGTAGAGCGTCATCGAATGCGTCGGTGATCTCCCCAATGATATTGGTGAGTTCAGCGGGGTCGGCATATGAGCCATGTGTAAGCCGCTCATTGATGGCGCTCATTTGGGTAGGAATGGTGAATGTCGTTCCCTCAATCACAACGGTGGTTTCGGGATCGTTCAGTTCAAGCCTGCACACCCCAAATCCAAGTTGATGATGCACCCACTTGCCGACCGGGTCATCTTCACCTGCCAGAAAACAGGCGTAGTGGGCGTGCAGACATTTGACTCCTCGTCGTGTGCCCCCAATGCCTCCAGATGGCAGTGGACCTTCGTGGTCCTCGGGAATACGCGCCTCCCGAGAGACCTGGTGTCGAGAATGGGCGGCGGTGATGAGATCTTGATCGACTTCACGTTCGGCCTGGCGCACGCCACCATTTGCTTCCAGCACAGCCACTGCATAGGTCTCGCCACTACCGACGAGCCAGTAACGCGTCGGCATTGGGGTTCCGTCATCGAGAAAGGGTGCATTTTCGATGACGACGGGGTCACCCTGACGGTTCCGATGCACGACCGAGAACGGTCCCATTGGTGGGCGGCCGAGGAGCTCGGTAACGCGCTCACGATCATTTGGGTGCGAGTAGGTCACCGCCGGGCGCGAATGAGCAAGATGACGATGATGATGCCGACGGCAACTGGAACGAAACGTTTGAGCACTGCGGGACCGGCGAGACCAGCGACGTCAATTGGTTCAGCCGCAGGGCCTTCGATTTTGCGAACTCGAGGGCGGTCCGCTTCACCGGTGTTATCGCTGTCAGGTTTGGTTGCTGGTTTGGCTACTGCTTCTTCGGTATCGGTTGACTCAGACGCTGCCGGTGAGTCAGTATCTGCCGCCGGTTGCTCGTCAAGCATCGTGTTGAGGTTCGCGGAGAATTGATCCATCAATTTCTTCGAGACATCGCCCATGATGCCGCGCCCAAACTGGGCAACTTTGCCACTGATGTGGAGTTCAGCAGTAACGGTGCACTGGGTACTGGTGGGGGAGAGAGCCGTGGCTTCAGCGGTGACGTCTGCGCTCGCATTTCCTCGTCCGCCGGTGTCGCGGCCTGATGCCGCAAGAACTGCTTTGTAGTTGGCGTCGTCACGCTCGACGAACTTCGCTTCACCCTTGAAGTTCGCGTTCACTGCGCCGAGTTTGATTTTCACGACCCCACGGAACGTTTCGTCTTCGATTTCTTGGAGTTGAGCGCCTGGCAGGCATGGGGCAATTCGCTCGACGTCGCAGAGCACTGCCCACGCCTCTTCTATGGGGCGATTTACGGTGAACTCGTTGGTGATTGTTTCAGCCATTCGTCTAAGTCCTTGGTTGTGTCGATGTCGAAGGGAGACCCTGGGCAGGGTATCCGCTCAACGAGATACTCGTACTTACGGAGCAAGGCTCTTGCTCCAAAATCTCCAGTTTGAGGCAATTGTGGCCATAGTGACGCATCAACTCTCACGGGGTGACCTGGCTCACCATCGTATGAGGCGGTGGCGATGATTGCGTCTGTAGTTGCTACTCGTTGCCATGCTTCAGGGGAAATTCCGGGCTGATCAGCAAGCCCGATGACGGCGGCAGCAGCTCGATGGTGCTTCGCGAAGGTGATTCCTGCCAGCAGTGAGGTGGCTTGCCCCTGAGCCCAGTCGGGATTATGCACTTCGTGGACCCCGTAGGGGCGTAGCCCGAGTGAGGTCGCTCCCGTAACGACGATGGTGGGCCCGATCTGAGCGGCAAGCAACTGTTGCAGGGAGTGTTTCCAGACCGCTGTTCCTCCGATCGAGGCGTGGAGCTTGTGTTCATCGGCGGTGAATCGTGTGCCCGCTCCTGCAGCAAGCAGGATGCCAACGGTCGCTCCTTCGAACGTCACGCACCCATTCTTGCGGGTTTTGAGATTGTTTGTCGCCGGGAGGCAAGTCTGCAAGGAAATATTACGAAAAGATGAGGGCGGCATGTCAAAACGACATCAACCAGAATCGTCTTTTCGCAGACATCGTGATGAAATTCCCCCGAGCACAAATCGCCATTCGTATTTCGATGGCTGCCCTGACATCTTTCGTCACGATGCAGTGGCATTCGGCCTCTGTGAGGGTCAACCGTCAAGTACGGCACGCTGTCTGAAGATCGTGCAGAGAGGGTGCGCTTCGCCGACCCACTCGCAACAGAGAAACCTCAGGGGTGTATCGGACCCGAGCCGCTGCGCAGGCGAGAAGCAGTTCGGCCGGTGCGATTCGCAATAATTTCCGCACAAATCGAAATAGCGGTCTCTTCTGGCGTTCGGGCTCCTAGATCAAGACCAATTGGGGACATCAGTCGCGCAAGGTCGTCATTCGATGTGATCCCGGCCTCATCAAGTCGCTCAAGCCGACGTTCATGAGTGGTGCGACTGCCCATGACACCGATATAACCAACACGGGTAGCGAGCGCACCCTGCACCGCCGGGATATCAAATTTTGGATCGTGGGTAAGAATGCAGACCGCATCTCGCGGCCCGAGGGTCTCGCCACGCTCTTCAAACACCGGACTTGGCCAGGTCACTCGAACCTCGTCAGCCATTGGAAAGCGACGACCAGTCGCAAATATCTCCCGAGCATCACAGACAAGAACTCGGTAGCCGAGAATCTTTGCAACCCGAGCAAGAGCGGCGGTGAAATCGACAGCCCCAAAAATCCACATTTGGGGTGGTGGCGCCCAGCTCTCGACGAACACCCTGACGGTGGGGGTTCCCTCAAGATCTTCAGGGGTGGTTTGCCCCTCCGGACCGTAGGTGCGGATACCAGATCGGCCTGCCTCGAGTTCAGCAAGGCCATCTCGATGCACCACTCGGTCAAGGTCAGAATGACCAAGGGAACCGTTGGAGTCTTCGCCAGGAATGATGAGGAGGTGGTTGCCTACGCCTTCGCCTTCAATCACCGTAGCCAGAGCGACCGGATCACCAGATCGCACGCGTTCTGCGAGGCGGTCAGAGAGCGTCACCAGTTGAACTCCTCAATGAACAATCGAATCGTGCCGCCGCATGTTAGGCCAACAGCAAACGCTTCATCATCGCTGTAGCCAAACGCAACGATGCCGGGCTCTCGTTCGCCATGAAGTAGTGAAAGCGCTTCGGTCACAACTGCACCTTCAACGCAGCCACCACTCACGCTGCCCACGACTTCGCCTTCGAGGCTCACCGCCATTGCCGCTCCCGGGCCACGTGGCCCAGAGCCCTCCACATCGACGACGCGGGCAAGGGCGACACGGGTGCCGGCTGTGCGCCAGCGGTCAAGATCGTTAAGCAACTCTTTCATGGCGTCCTTTCCTTTTGACGGCGTTGTGACAGCACAGTGTTACCGATTCTTCGATCTTGTGCATCACCGATGATGCTTGCGAGCTCTTCGAGGGCGTTCAAGCTGTGACCTTCAACGAACTCGTCGACGAACGGTAGAGCAGCTGCCATACCCCGTGCGAGCGGGGCATAGCCAGGTGTCACCTTGAGCGGGTTTACCCACACCAACCGGTGGGTGAGCCGCTGCAGTCGATGCATTTGCTCACCGAGCGCTTGGGGGTCACCGCGATCCCAGCCATCAGAAAGAATGACAACGATCGCTCCACGCGCCATTCCGCGTTGTCCCCAGTCTCGGTTGAAACGTCTTAACCCTTCGCCGAGCCGCGTGCCACCGCTCCAGTCGGTGACCGCATCTGCTGCACGATCGATGGCCTCATCGATGTCTTTGCGGGCAAGCTCCCGAGTGATTCGTGTCAACCGAGTACCGACAGCGAACACTTCGACGCGTTGTCGACCCGCAACCGCAGCATGAGCAAACCTGATCAGTGCTCTCGCGTACGGCTCCATCGACCCGCTCACATCGAGCAGTAAGACGAGTCGGCGAGGTCGTGACGACCTGCGGCGAAAATGTTGACGGATTGGTTCTCCATCGGCTGCAAGAGCTGATCGGACGGTGCGGCGCAGGTCGAACCGGGAGCCGGAGCGAGGCGCTGGAGTGAGACGAAGTGATCGTCGTGGAGAGCCGACAAAACGTAACTGGCGCATCAGTCGCTGTGATTCTGCGAGCTCGGCGTCAGTCCACTCGGCAAAGTCTTTTTGTCGAAGAATTTCCGCAGAGGAGAATCGAAGTTCAATCGGTGGTGGGGCATCAAGCTGGGTGTTGTTGCGATCGCCGTCTCCGCCGTTGTCAGCATCATCTGAATCCATTGCGAGGGTGAATTCTTGGGTTAGAGACGAAGTGAATTCGCCCGCTCCGGTGGCAAACCAGAACCGTTCGAAGACAGCGTCGTAGGTGTCGATGTCTTCAGGGCGAGTGATGAGACATGCCCGGCCACTCCAGTAGACACCAGATTCACTCTCAATACTGACAGCGGTGAGGGCGTCGACGTATCCGATGGTGCTACTCGTCGGAATCACAATCCCCTCTGCTCTCAACGCATCGACAAATGCAACTGCGAGCCCTGCGGAAAGGCGTACTGGTTGGGTTGTTGTCATTTACGTGCGGCTTGCATGTTCGACAACCTGATCAAGGCCCGTCGAATTGATGCGCTCAGCATCCTCACGATATTTCACGACAGTGCCGAGTGTTGACGAGATTGATTCGGTGGTGAGATTGATGGCCCCTAACCGCTGGAGGGCGGTTGCCCAGTCGATGGTCTCCGCGATGCCAGGAGGCTTGTAGAGGTCGAGGCTTCGAATGAACTCCACCGCTTGCGCCACTTCTGTGGCGAGGCTTGGGGCAATGTCTGGTACTCGTAGCCGCACAATCTCAACCTCACGGTCGACTTCTGGATGCTCAACCCAGTGATAGAGGCAACGACGCTTCAGGGCATCGTGTACGTCTCGGGTGCGGTTGGATGTGAGAATTACAAGCGGAGGTTGCTCTGCTTGGAATGTTCCAATTTCAGGAACAGTGATCTGATAGTCAGAAAGTATTTCGAGGAGGTAAGCCTCAAATTCATCATCTGCTCGGTCGATCTCATCGATCAAGAGGACGGGAGGCACCCCGCTGGTGGTGGCGATCGCTTGGAGTAGTGGCCGCCGTATTAGGAATCGCTCATCGTAAAGTTCGGCTTCTAACGCTTCGGATGTTTGGCGTGACGATTCCCCAGTCGCCTCAGCGGCTCGCAGGTGCAGCAATTGACGAGCGTAATCCCAGTCGTACACCGCCTGAGCAGCATCGATGCCTTCGTAACACTGCAAGCGAATGAGTTCACCACCCGTCCATGTGGCAAGAGCTTTCGCTAATTCGGTCTTACCGACTCCGGCATCACCTTCAAGCATGAGCGGTCGATGGAGTTCCATCGAGAGAAATACAGCCGTTGATAGTCCATCATCGACGAGGTAACCGACCGAGGAGAGTGCGTTTCGAACGTCGTCAGCAGACACATTGCTAGGCTAGTTGAGTGATTGCCCAACAGCATCTTGTGGGGTCATGAGTCGAATCCGAGGCCAACCTTGTCGAGTGCCTTCAGCCACAGGTTGCGCCGACCGGTTTTATCTTCTCGTTCTAGCGACCAACGAGTTGCCTGAATACCCATGAATCTAAATGGCTCAGGCGGGAACGGCCACGGCTTTTCTTTTGCTAAGGATGTTTGTGCTGCAAGTGAGCGACGGCCATACAGCAAATCAAGCATGGTGGCGGCTCCGAACCGTGCTGCTGCGACGCCGAGACCGGTATAGCCAAGTGCGTAGCCAACACGCCCGCCCATCGCACGACCCCAAAAGACGGTGAAACGACTTGAGGTGTCGATGGCCCCGCCCCACATGTGGCTGAACTGAACGTCCTCGAGTTGGGGGAATGTTTCGAAGAAGTGGGTGCTGAGCTTCGCCCACGACTCCGGGCGACTTTCAAGTTCTGATGACACCCGTCCACGCCAGTAGTAGATTGCGTCGTAACCGCCCCACAAGATTCGGTTGTCAGAGGTGAGTCGGTAGTAGTGAAACTGGTTTGCGTTGTCGGATAGACCTTGGCGGCCCGACCAGCCGATGCTTGCCAGTTGATTATCGGTGAGGGGCTCGGTGGTCATGCAGTAGTCATAGACCGGAGCGATGTAATTTGAGATGCGCCGCAGCAGTGGCTTGAATGCATTTGTTGCGAGGGCCACTCGACCCGCACGGATTTGGCCGAGTTGGGTGGTGACGAGCACGCCTACACCGTCGCGTTCAAGGTTGGTTGCTTTGGTGTCTTCGTAGATGCGCACACCGAGGCGCTCTGCGACCGATTTGAGACCCCATACGAGTCGTGCAGGGTCAACAAGCGCGGAGCCGTTCTTATCCCAGAGGCCGCCCGTAAAGGTTGGTGAGTTCACCGCTGCGCGCATCTGTTCTTGATCTAGCCAGTCGACCTCGTGCCCGAGGCGCTGCAACAGGTCGAACTCCTCATGGAGATCGGTCTCATATGACGAGGGATGATGCTGGGCAACAACCTCGATCACGCCATTGCGGTGGTAGTCGCATTCAATTCCGTATCGCTGGAGTGCAAGTTCGATGTCGTCAAGATTTTTCATTCCAAGTTCTTCAAGAACTTCGATGTCATCAGGAAAATGTCGGAACCCGTTTGAAATTCCATGTGTGAGGCTGGCGTCCATGAAGCCGCCGTTACGGCCGGAGGCCGCGCCGCCTACCGGCCCAGAATCGATAAGAACGATGTCGCGAGATGCGTCGCGTTCTTTTGCAATGATCGCTGTCCACAGACCGGTGTAACCGCCACCGATGACACAAAGGTCACAACTTTCGGTACGAACGAGGGTGGCGTTCGTGTCAGGGGTGTGAGCGCCGTCGAGCCAATATGGAACATGATCAGCATTCGCAATTGCATCAAGATGCCGCTGGTCAATTGTGTTGTCGTCGATCGACATTAGTCACTCTCCGACTGAGAGTGTACGACAGGTTGGTCGGCTATGCAGAGGCCTCTTCAAGGGCACGACGGGTGAGGACGCGAGCGAGATGCTGACGATATTCGACCGATGCGTTGAGGTCGGCTTGCGGATCAGCTTCGATCGCAGCCTGCTCGGCGGCATCTTCGATCGAGGCACCAGAGGCGATTGCTGAACCCACGCTGGTTGCGAGCACCGGAACTGATGCCATATTGACAAGGGCAACACCTGCGTCAGAGCCGTTGCGCCAAGCTGCAACGCCAACGATTGCCCAGTCTTGGGCACGGCGGTTAAATTTCTGGAAGCTCCAGCCCGCACCGTTCATCTTGGGGACCCGAATTTCGGTGAGCATTTCATCATCAGCGAGCACCGATGTGAGGTAGCCCTCGTAGAACGCGCCGGCAGGGATCTCACGAGTTCCGTTCGGGCCTTGCACGACGTATGTGGCGTCGAGGGCAAGGGTGGTTGCAGGAAGATCTGAGGCGGGGTCGGCGTGTGCCAACGATCCGCCGATGGTTCCACGATGGCGAACTTGAGGGTCACCGACATGCGAGGTGGCATGCGCAAGAAGCGGGGCATGCTCCATGACGATTGGTGAGTTCTCGACATCGCAGTGCCGGGTGAGTGCCCCGACGGCGATGTGATCGCCCGCATCTTTCACGTAGGAAAGGTCAGGTATTCGGCCGACGTCGATGAGCACGCTCGGCTGCGCAAGACGAAGCTTCATCAGAGGAACAAGACTGTGGCCACCCGCCAAGAACTTTGCTTCATCGCCGTGTTCAGCGATGAGATTGATCGCCTCTTCTGCTGATCCTGCTCGGACGTATTCAAATGCTGCTGGAATCACTGGAAATCTCCTTGGGCTAACGAAACTGCGATCGTTGGGGTTGAGGGCATTTGTTAAGTGGACAAGTGTGAACGTTGATTGAGGCGGGTCACGACTTCGTGCATGACAGCACGGCCTGCACAATGTTGTGGTAGCCGGTGCAGCGGCACAGGTTGCCTTCGAGCCCGATACGGATTTCCTCTTCTGTTGCAGATGGATTTTCTTCGAGCAGGCTGGTGGCTGCCATGACCATTCCAGGTGTGCAGTAGCCACACTGCAGGCCATGGTTATCCATAAACGCCTGCTGCATCGGGTGCAGGGTTCCATCGGCCGATGCCATTCCTTCGATGGTTGTGACCGAGCCGCCATCTGCTTGAACGGCAAGAACGGTGCAACTCTTCGCTGCTTCACCGTCGAGGTGAATCGAGCATGCACCGCATGATGAGGTATCGCATCCAATGTTGGTGCCCGTGAGGCCGGCATCGTCACGAATGAACTGAACGAGCAATGTGCGTGGTTCAACGTCGGCGCTGACGACTTGACCGTTGATTGTGATGCTGATCTCCACGGATCCCCCTCTGGTGATGAACTTGCGATCGATGGACGTCGATATGACTCCCTACATCATGCCGCATCGGGGCTGGTTGTGTCGACAGCGACCAACTGGGTGCTCTTCTAGCTGACGAGATCGATAATGTCGATGACGACGAGCACGAGGAGAAACGCGACAACGAATGCGCCGAGGATGGTGTAGTGCCACCGTTTCGAATGATCGGCACGCCAGAAGCGACGAACGCTCATGATGATGGCAGCAATCGCAGCAATGCCGATGGTCAGCCCGATCGCTGGGCCCACCCCTGTGGCGATACCAAGTGCGGGTAGCACGAACGGGAATACGATGTACATCAATAGACAGCGAAAAGTGGCTATGAGAATTGATGTCTGAAAGGATTTTCGTGCCTCATCAGGCGTTGCGCGAGGGGTATCGTGGTCAAGGCGCAAGATTCGGCGCATCACGGTATCTGCTGCGCTTCGTGAGTCTGCATCCGAGGCAGTGCGGGGCGTCTGTATCGAGTCCATCACCATTTATTGAGACGGTACGACTCGTGGACGAGGTCAACAACCTCAGCAGGAGAATCTGCGAGAGCAACAGCTCCGCTACCAAGGAGTTCAGGAGGGTCGCCATACCCCCATGTCACTCCGATACAAGGAATGCCATGGTGTTTTGCGCCGAGCACGTCGTGGTCTCGGTCTCCGACCATGATGACGTGGTTACCGAGATCAGGGTTACCTGAGAGACCGAGTTCGCCGAGCGCAAACTCGATGACCTCCGCTTTCGCACGCCGGTCTGGGGTGAGGGTTGCCCCCGCTCTCACTGCGAACCGATGCGAAATGTTGAAGTAATCGAGTATCGGATGAGCGGTGACCTCGGGCTTTGCCGTTGCGACGGAGAGGCTCAGACCATCGCTGCTGAGCGCGTCGAGCATCTCGACAATTCCTGGGTACAGGGTGTTTTCGAATGCGCCGATCGTTGCGTAACGCTCTCGGTAGCGATCAATGATGCGATCGAGGTCATTGTAAGGGATGCCGATCTGCGGAAGACCGATTTCAAATGGGGGCCCAATCACCGACCGAACTTGTTCTTCGGTGGGGATAGGGAAGCCCTCTTTCTCAAATGCCCATTGCAGCGAACGAAGAATGCCAGGCTCAGAGTCACTCAGAGTGCCGTCAAGGTCGAGAAGCACATGGGTTCGTTCGCTTCTCATGTAAGCGCCTCATTTAGACCGGCAAGGCCTTCTTCGGTGCCGACAACAATCAGCACATCGCCAGCGGCGAGCGTGACGCCGGGTTCAAGATTGGTAATGAATGTTCCTTCGATGGTGCGCACAGCCAAAACGAGAGCCTCTATGCGGTCACGTAATCGGGCGTCACAAACCTCTTGACCGACGAGCCAGGAGTTTGGAGTTAACTGGTATTCACGGATTTGAAACTCGTGAGAGCGCTCGTGCATTACCACATCAACGAATTCCGCAACATGTGGCTGCACGACGAACGATGCCATGCGGCTCGCACCGAGATCTTGAGGGTTGACCACTCGGTCGGCGCCCGCGCGAGAGAGTTTCGCAACACTTTCGCCGGCGCGAGCACGGGCCACAATGAATAACTCGGGGTTGATCGTGCGTGCGGAGAGCGTGACGAAAAGATTCTCAGCATCGCCTTCCAGAGCAGCGATAAGGGCTCGTGCGTGCTCAACTCCCGCAGAGCGCAATGTTGAATCAAGAGTCGCATCACCGACGACCACCGGGTGGGAGACGTCTCTCACCTGCTCTGGGTTTTCGTCGATTATGACAACGGTCTCTCCGTGCGAGACCAAGTCATCGATGACGGACTGGCCGACTCGGCCAAGCCCGCAGACGATCGTGTGGTCTCTAAATCCCTCAATCACTTTGTTCATTCTTCGCCTTCCCACAAACTCGCGCAACTGGCCCTCGACCACTGTTTGGACGCCCAATGTGAACGTATACAGCACGGTTGAGACTCCGGTGGTGATAATGACGATGGTGAAAATCTGTTCACCATACGATGGCTGTCCGCCAACTTCCCGATAGCCAACGGTCGTCACGGTGATTACCGTCATATAGATGGCTTCCATCCAGCTCAGCCCCGTGATCCGGTAACCGATGACACCGGCGACGGCGACTGAGCCAACAAGCCCGAGGGCAATGCGGAGCCGCTTCATAGCCGATGACACGGTATTAAGGTATCTGCGAGCACCCGAGCTCACAGCATCATCTAGTCGTCAAGACGCACGAGACCGGTGAGAGCGAACAGCCACGCTCCGGCACTGATCGCGACCATGATGAGCATTCCGATGAGAAAATCTCGACCACTGATGCCGTCGATAAATCCAATGCGGGCAACATCGAGCACGTGTGTAAGTGGATTCCATCGAGCCACATAACTAAGCCATCCGTCCATGAGAGGGATCGGGGTTTGTGCATCGGTAAGGAAGAGGCCGAGAAAAAGTGTGAGCTGCATGATTGCGGCGGCGCGCATATCGCGGAAGCGGTAGGCAAGACCGAGCCCCCACCCGGTGCCGATCGTTGCCATTCCGATACCGGCAATGAACAGGCTGAAGGTCCCGAGACCGTTGCCAACTGGTCGCGCGCCGAGAGCGAAACCAAAAATACTGACGAGCACGACCGCGATACAGGCTCGCACCCAGGCAGCGATGTACGGCCCGAGCAGCAACTGTCGCCTACTCGTGGGCGCCATGCGAAGACGATCGTAGAAACCGGTCTGCAGGTCACGAATCATGGAGAAACCCGTGCCGAGCCCAGCGAACGAAGCACCCATTGTGACGGCCATCGGAAGGTACCAGTTCACCGACCGATCGGTTGGGAAACCAGGTATCTGAGTGACGCCCGCGTAGGTGCCCGAGAATGCGACGACCTGGAAAATGGGCATCAGAAGAGCCGGAACGAATGCCGACGGGAGTCGTCGAACATTTTGGAGGCTTCGTGTTGCAATACCGAGCGATGCACTCATGATGCGGCCAAACGGTTGTGAAGCGTCCGAAGAGAGATACCGATACCGAGCAACGAGATCGCCGCAGGAATGAGAATTGTTTGAAGAACAGCGGTCAGCGTCAGTTGGTTGATGGTAAGAGAGCGAAAACCCTCGACGAGGTACGACAGAGGATTGAGATCGGCGATGCGTCGGTAGACGCCCTCCATTGTTTGCCGTGGGAAAAAGGCTGAAGAGAAGAACAGCAAAATGAAGATCAGCGGAAACGAGCCTTGAACAGCTTCGCTAGAGCCGGTTTTGATTGCCATCGCAGACATCAATGCCCCAACGGCAAGAGCGGTGAGGAGCCCACCGATCATCATCGCGATGAGCCCGAGAAGCCCTGACTGGATGCTGAGACCAAACGGAAAGAGCACGATGGTGAAGAACAACGTTTGCGCAAGGCCGTAGACCATTGCCCCTGCAAGGCGGCCGATCAGAATGGATGTCCGGCTGCTCGGCGCAACGAGCAATCGATCAAAGAAGCCAGTTTCGATGTCGGTGGCAAGGGCGGTTGCACTAGTCACCGAACCAAATAGCACGCCCTGCACGACCGATCCGGCGAGTGCAAAGTCGAGAAACGAGTCCACCTTTGGGAAACCAGGAATGTTGATCGCTCGGGCGAATGACGCAGTTCCAAGGGCCACAAAGAACAGTGGAAAGACGAGCGAGGGCACGACAAGGCTGGGTTGGCGAACGAGTGACAGCACTGAGCGGGACGAGAGTGCTCCAATTTGGTCGCGGCGGCGTAGCGCCATGGTGCTCATGACGCGCCTTCGAGGCGATGGCCGGTTGCCTCCGCGAACACGTCGTCGAGGCTTGGCGCACGAAGTTCGAGGTGCTCGACGACGATGCCTTGGGCATCGAGCGCTCTCACAACATTGGAGACATCGCCTGCGCCTTGGGCGAGGCCAACACCGAGCGTGCCTTCTGCGGTTGGTCGTGCTTCGCCGAATTGCGCAAGTGCTTCTCGTGCAGATTCAACATGGTCATCGGCTACCGAGATGAGCAAAGTCGGTGCACCAACATCGGTCTTGAGAGCCTCAGGTCGACCTTCCCGGACAATCTTTCCGTTATCTATAATGGCGACGCGATCAGCGAGTTGGTCAGCTTCTTCTAAATATTGCGTCGTGAGCAGCACAGTGGTGCCGTCGTTGTTAAGGCGGCGGATTTCTTCCCACAGGGACAGTCGGCTCATCGGGTCAAGGCCGGTTGTCGGTTCGTCGAGGAACAGGACGCTGGGTTCATGAATGAGTGCGAGCGCAAGATCGAGGCGGCGTCGCATACCACCTGAATACGTCCCCACGCGACGGTCACCAGCAGCTGATAACCCGACGCGTTCGAGGAGTTCGCTGGCACGCTCGTGCTGTGCGTTTCGCGGAATGCCATAGAGCACTGCCTGAAGGCGAAGAAGTTCGGTGCCTGTCATCAACGGGTCGATGGCAGCATCCTGCAGGGCAACGCCTATGCTTCGGCGAACTGCATCAGCTTCGGCCTCGATGTTATAGCCCGCAACCGAAGCCGAGCCTGCGCTTGGCTTGAGCAAAGTGGTGAGGATGCGCACGGTGGTGCTTTTGCCGGCGCCGTTCGGGCCAAGGAAACCGAACACTTCACCAGCTGTGACTTCAAGGTTGACACCATCGACGGCACGAACTTCGTCTTCGCCACTTCCAAAGGTGCGCACGAGGTCGGAGGCGATGATGGGGGACTGCATCGTCGAACTCACAGGGTTCAGGCTACGTCGTCATTGAGCGGTGTGATGGGTGCAGTCTGAGGACCCAGGTGCACAACGACTGATGCCGGCCAAACCCTCATTCATAGATGAGAATTCGGCCGGCATCGAGTACCGCATGTAAGTGATGCTGAGTAGG